>JAKIUO010000021.1 GCA_021647535.1 Hyphomicrobiaceae bacterium | reverse complement strand
CAAGGGCTGCGACTGGATTGTCGCCAATGATGTATCACCGGCAAGTGGTACATTTGGCGGCGAACAAAATAAGGTGCTGATCATTCGTGCGATGAATGATGAAGAAGGGGACTATGAGGAGTGGCCCTTACTTGATAAGGATGAAGTGGCAGTTCGCCTGATGCGGACTGTGGCAAAATCTTTCTCAAATAAAAATCAGGCCGCTGAATGACACGCTCCACGTCCCTTGCTTCTCCTTTCGACTTGAAACTGAAAATCCTGCCCCACGGCGAAGGCCTGCCTTTGCCGGCCTATCATTCGATAGAAGCGGCGGGTGCTGATCTGGCGGCGGCGGTCCCGGAAAACGAACCTCTTATTTTGCAGCCGGGGCGCTTTGTGCTGGTGCCTGCCGGTTTGGCCATGGCGTTAAGGCAGGGCTATGAAGCGCAAATTCGCCCACGCTCTGGTCTGGCTTTCAAATATGGCGTCACCGTTTTGAATGCGCCTGGCACCATTGACGCCGATTATCGCGGTGAAATAAAAGTGCTGCTCATCAATCACGGCTCCGGCGATTTTAAAATCACCAGGGGCCTGCGCATCGCCCAGATGATCATTGCGCCCGTCGTGCAGGTCCGTTTCGAGCCCGTTGCGAAACTTGATGACAGTGCGCGGGGCTCAGCCGGTTTTGGGTCCACAGGTTCGTGAATATATTTGTCGCGACCCTTTGAGCTTACACGCATTATGGTCTAGGTTGGAGGGCATGAGCACGCGCGCCTTTTGTCAAGCGATACCGGGAACATCATTATGACCACGCCGCCCCCTGAAAACAGCTCCCAGCTTCCTGCGGGATTGAAAACGGTCCAGAAGGCAGGGCCCTGGGGACGTGGGCGGATTTATGATGATATCAGCCAGACCATAGGCCAAACGCCGCTGGTGCGGTTGTCGCAATTGCGTCATGTCTCCAGTATTCACGCCGATATTTTGCTCAAGCTGGAATTCTTCAATCCTCTGTCGAGCGTCAAGGATCGCATTGGTGTGGCTATGATTGATGCGATGGAAGAGAGTGAAGGCCTCAAGCCAGGAGCGGTGATCATCGAGCCGACTTCTGGAAATACAGGTATCGGATTGGCTTTTGTCTGTGCCAGAAGGGCTTATAATCTGGTGCTGGTGATGCCCGAAAGCATGAGTATTGAACGCCGCAAACTGTTTCGCCACCTGGGGGCAGAGGTGGTTTTGACACCAGCAGAACTCGGCATGAAGGGGGCTATCATGCGGGCCGAGGAATTGCTTGGCGAGCTTCCCGGTGCCGTTATGGCGCGTCAGTTCGCCAATCCGGTCAACCCCTTGGTGCATGAGCATACAACGGCGCTGGAGATCTGGAAGGATAATGGCGGACAGGTTGATGTGCTGGTTGCGGGGGTTGGTACAGGGGGGACTTTGACGGGGTGTGGACGTTTTTTGAGAGCGCAAAACCCTGATTTGAAAATTGTTGCTGTTGAGCCGGAAAACAGCGCCGTACTGTCTGGAAATGAACCAGGGCCGCACAAGGTGCAGGGCATTGGTGCTGGTTTTGTTCCTAGTGTATTGGACTCGGACCTTATTGACGAAGTGATCACCATCACCGACGAGTCGGCCTTTGAAACGGCGCAGGTGCTGGCGCGGATCGAGGGGATAACGGGGGGGATTTCCACCGGTGCCAATGTGGCTGCTGCCATGATGTTGGCCATCAAAGAAGAATATCGGGATAAGAATATTGTCACTTTCGCGCCTTCGAGCGCTGATCGTTATCTGTCCACCGGCCTGTTTGCGCCAGATCCAGACGAGGCATAGCTGACGCGTGTTTTGCGATGAAGAAATAGAGCGCTACAAGCGCCATTTGATCCTCAAGGATGTCGGCGGACCGGGGCAGCAAAAGCTTAAAGCGGCCCGCGTGCTGGTCATTGGGGCGGGCGGACTGGGGTCGCCGGTGCTGGCCTATCTGGCAGCGGCTGGTGTTGGCACGCTGGGGATTGTTGATGATGATCATGTGTCATTGTCCAACCTGCAGCGCCAGATTATTCACGAGAGCGAGGCTGTTGGCATCGGGAAAGTCAAAAGCGCCAGTAAAACAATCAGACGGATTAATCCACATGTGAAGATCTCTCCCTTTATCACCCGAATTGATGCGGACAACGCGCTGGAAATCATTGGGCAATTTGACCTTGTTGTTGACGGGTCGGACAATTTTGCCACGCGCTACCTCGTCAATGATGCCTGCTATCTGGCAAAAAAGCCGCTGGTTTTTGCAGCTGTCGGGCCATTTGATGGTCAGCTGACCCTGTTCAAATCCTATGAAAAAAGCGCCTCGGGCGACCCCAATCCAAGTTATCGTTGTCTGTTTCCAGATGCACCTGAGGAGAACAGCATCCCCAATTGCTCACAGGTCGGTATTTTGGGGGCCGTGGTTGGGGTGATGGGAACGCTGTGCGCCATGGAGGTTTTGAAAGAACTTCTTGGTTTGGGAGAGCCGCTGGTTGGTCGTTTGATGATCTATGAAGCTCTGGCACCGCGTTTTACGACGATCAATTACGGGTGGGATGAAAATAGTCCTCTGAATGGTAAACAACCCACAATTTTGAGCCTTTTGAACCATAAGCCCTGACCTAGAGGCTTTTTTTGCAGAAAAACACAGCTTTTTGGGGGCACGGAGCGTGATTATAGGAGCATTTTTGCATCGGTTTTACGATGAAGTTACCAAAGATGCAAAGCCACATTGAATTGGTCTATCTGGTATAGTAGAGTGTTCAAAAAGCCGATAAGTAATAGCGTAAGTTAGCGTGATAAAATGATTATCTCCTTCATGAATCAAAAGGGCGGTGTTGGTAAAACCAGTGTAACGCTGGGAGTGGCCCTGACCCTTGAGCGCGCCGGTGAGCGCGTCGGCATCATCGATATGGATGCCCAGAAAACGAGCACGCGCTTTTTGTATTATCTGCGTGCCAACAATCAGACAAATATTGAGATCACCTCAAAAGCCAAGGGCTTTGATTATGTGCTGATTGATACGGCTCCAAATCTCAATTTGAAACAGGTGAAAGCCGCAGACATTTCTGATCGGGTGGTGTTGGTGACCAAAACCGCGCCTCCTAATCTGTTGAGCACGCAAGAAACGGTTGAATATTTGCAAAAGCATTGTCGACCCGATCTGCCGATGCATCTGTTGTTCAATCATGTGGACAATCGCAAGGGACATGCTCAAAACCTCGAAGAAAAAGCGGCCAAGGTGGGCGGTATTTTGCTGCCGCACCATCTGTCTTACATGGCCGATTATGAATATCTTTTTCTGCAAGGGTATGCGGCGCTTGGCAATAAGGCGCGCCTGGAGCTTTCTCAGGTGGTCTATGATATTGTTTCACTGCCCGGTTAGGATGAATTAATGGCCAAGCGCAAGCGACCCAACAGGTCGCGAGATATGGATGAGGCCTTGTTTGAAGCCTTGAAAACTCAAGTTCCGCCAAAGGATACAGGGCCGGATCCAGATGATATTCTTGCCGGATTGTTCGAAGATGAGTTAAAAGGGAAGGAGCATCGTGGCGATGGCGTCGGGTCTTTGGCTGCCGAGGCTATGGTTTTTTCTGTTGAGCTCGATGCGGTTGGTCTGGCGCGCGCGCAAGAGATTGTCGATCTGATCAAGACGCAGACCGGCGAGCAGGTCGATATTGCGGATGCCTTAAAAATAGCTTTGTTTTGCGATCCATTAGAGGTGGAAAAGGCGATAGAGGCATTTCTCAAGGTTGTGCAACCCGCAAAAATAGAAAATAATGGGTTGTGGAGAGAGTTTGATCCAGATTGATCATTGATTGATAATTCACATCTGTCACTAAAAGTGATTTCTTTGGCGAACTTGTTCAGGTGAAGATTAGGGATGATAATAAGATAGGCTGTTTTTTTTCTTCAGCAGGCCAATGTGGCACCAATCATGCAGGTCAATGATCTGTCTAAGTAGTGAGATGATGAATACGGACCTGATCAGGTTCTTGACCCAAGACTTTGATAAACTCGGGCGGGGATGATAGAACAGGCATAAGAGTTTAGTTTTGCAGGGAAGATCAGTTCGCGATGATGCATGAAAAAAACGCATATTCTGATTTTGTAATCTCGCGTGCCGCTGAAAATCGCGAGCTAGCCGCCTGGATTGCAGGTCTTATCGAAATGCAAGGACGTTCCATTACCTTGCAAGATGAATTCTATCAACACAAAGACTTCTTGCATCTGATCGGCGATGCCATGGGAAACCAGACCCGCATGGTGGCCCTTTTGTCCAGTGAATTCCTGGAAAGCGAAGCGTGCCTGAAGGAAGCCAATGAGGTCATCAAGGATGACCCGCTCAATAAAAACCAGCGTCTCATTCTGTTTCGCATAGATGGCTGCCGCGCCAGTGGTAAGTTGGCCAATATCGCTTTTACTGATCTTGTGCCGATCTTGCAGCAGCAAGATGCCCGCAAGGTGGCGGAAACCGTTCTCAAAACACTGGATTCCAGTCAACAGGCACGGCTGGATTTCATGCCGCCTCTGCCGCAGGGCAATCACCTTGTCAAAACAACGATCCTGCATCCTGAAATTCATTATAATCGCTGGTTTACCGGTCGCAATGACCTGATCGCCGATCTGCTGGGAGCCAAGGCCCCCAAGCCGGGTACGCCAACCATATTGAGCAATACCCAGGAAGTGGCCAAGGGCGATAGTGGTTTGGCAGGCATCGGGAAATCGACGCTGGCCCGGGAATTTGCCTGGCGTCAACGCACCAATTATAGTGGCGTCTGGTGGTTGTCGTCTGGCTCTCGCTCCAGCATTGTGCAGGCGCTGATTGATTTGGGGGAGCGTCTGACGCCGCCCGTACATGCGATTGAAAGCCGCGAAGCTGCAGCAAAAATGGTCATTGAGGCTCTTGAAACAAGAACGAACGACAAGCCCTGGCTGTTGATTTATGATAATGTGGCGACCAATCGCGAACTCGAAAATCTGGTGCCGCGCGATGGCGCAGAAGTGCTGATTACAACGCGTTGGTCCGACCTTTACGGCTATCATCAAAAAGTCGATGTAGATGTGTTTTCGCCGGAGCTGGCCGTCTGGTATCTGGGCAATCTGTCTGGTGAAAACGACCCGGAACTGGCCAGTGGGCTGGCGGCTGATCTGGGCTATCTTCCGCTGTCATTACGTCTTGCTGGCAGCTATTGCCGGACCCGGAGTATGCGCATTGATACCTATCATGCCTTGTTCAAAGAGATGATGAGCTCGCGCCCGCGTCTTCGCGATGTGCCCTGGAAGCATTCCGACAGCCTGTATGTCACCTTTAATCTGGCTCTTGATACGATCATCAAGGGAAATGTCGAGCGGAATATCAATCCTTTGCCATTGGCTTCCATATTGATGGGTGCCATCGCTTATTATGCAGCTGATAATATTCCCCTTGATCTGTTTCAGGTATCGCTGCCCACTTTTCCTGGTGCCTTGTCGGCTGCCAGCACCACAAGCTCCCATTCTTCGCGTCGTTTTGACAGCCATGTCAATCGCTCGATCGCCCCTTATGAAGGCGATGGCAGTAAGCCTGGAGATTCTATTTTTTCCATTGCGCCGGCGGATCTTAGTGATGTCGTCATGGCGCTGGTTGATATGGGTTTGCTCTCGCAAGTCGAGATGCAGGGGGGCAAGCCGGGATTGCGTGTCCATTGGCTGATCCAGGAAATGATGCGTGCCCGTCTTGCTGAAGAAGGTCATGATGAGGCGATGGCCGGTTTGGCGACAGGCCTGCTGGCAGAAGCCTTTCCGGGGGGAGCTGGAGAGGAAAATGATCCCAGTATGGAAGCTTCCTGGCCACGTTGCGCGCAGCTTTTGCCTCATGCGCTGGCTTTGTTCGACCATATTCCCGCCGATGGCGAGCTTTCCAAGCCAAGTTCTGCCCAGCAAAGGGCAGGTATGGGGGGGCGTGAAATCGCCATTTTGCTCAATCAGTCCGGCCTGTTTTTAAAGGCGCGTGGAGATATAGCGGAAGCTGAAAAACTTTTGCAACGCGGTCTGGATATCAACAAGGTGACTTATGGGGCTGGTCATGAGAACGTCGCCATTTCCCTTAATAATCTGGCTTCGGTCCTGCAGGACAAGGGCTGGCTTTTTGAAGCCGAACCTTTGTATATGGAAGCGCTGACCATTGATGAAAGTCGAAAAGGTCGCAATCATGCCGATGTAGCACGCGATCTGTTCAATCTGGCACAACTTTTTCAGGCCATGGATCGCGATGATGATGTTGAAACACTTTTGCATCGTGCCTTGCAGATTAATGTCAAAAACTTTGGCCGCTCCCATGTGAATATTGCCATCATTCTTAACGCTCTGGGGCAGCAATATGAGGGAACGGGGCAAAACACCGATGCCGAGCCTTTGTATCGGCGCGCCTTGGCTATTGACCTTGCCCATTATGGCAAGCGCCACCCCTATGTGGCCCGTGATATGGAGGCCCTTGCCAAACTGCTTGTGAGCCTTGATCGCCATGCTGAAGCTGAACCCCTGTTTTTGGAAGTGCTGCTGATGGACGAGCGGACACTGGGACAAGATCACCCTGATGTGGCCGCCAATCTTAATAATCTGGCTGTGCTCGTGGAAGAGAATCGCGGCGACTTTGCGCAATCGGAAAAGCTCAAGCGCCGCGCCTTGAAAATTGATGAAATGTGCTTTGGGCCAGATCATCCAAATGTGGCGCGCGACCTCAATAATCTGGCCTTGCTGCTACGCGCTACTGATCGTTTGAAAGAGGCTGAACCGCTCATGCGGCGCGTTGTCGATATCTTTGAAAAGAGCCTGGGGCCAGATCATGAAAATGTCGCCACGACGCTCAATAACCTGGCTGACCTTTTGCGTGAAAGCGAGCGTTATGAGGAAGCTGAAGCCCATTATCGCCGCGCCTTGAAGATTGATGAGCATAATTTTGGGTTGGAACATCACACCATAGCGCGTGATTATAATAATCTGGCTTTGCTGTTAAAAATCATGGGACGTTTCGAAGAGGCTGCACCTTGTGCACGTCGGGCGTTGGAAATCCTGGAGATGCAATTGCCTGAAACCCATCCGTGGATTCAAAGGGCGCGCAGTAATCTGGTGGCGATTGAAGTGGATCTGGACAGTAAGCGTGATCCTGTTAATCTCAGCAGTGCTTCAGAGTTTGATCTGGCTATACTTGGCGGACAGGCGCATCAATCGGAAGGCACCAACCTTTGGGATCTGTTCGATGAAGAAGCGCAATTGCGGAACGAATCGAAAAGTCCGCTGAAAAATAAAATTCTCGGCAAGTTGCTGAAAAAGAAAGTCTGACCGGCTGAGAAAAAAAGGTTGGCCAATGGAGCAGGCAGGAGGCCTGACATTGGGTTCTGGGGGAATGCAACTATCTGAATAACATCAAAAAGCTCGATTCATGAGTTATAAAATGTGTATGCGGCATGGTTTTTGCAAAGTGCTAAATTCTAATTGAGACGTGTGAGTGGTGGAATAGAATGAGTGAACGATTTTTAAGAAGACAGGGGCTGGCAAGCTCTTTTGTGCTGTTTCTGACAGCCTGCATCTTTGTGCTCACGAGCAGTATTTTGGAGGCAAGGCCCCAGAAGAAAACAAGAAAAGCCGTGCAGGCCGCCAATACGGGTACTGTCGGGGTGATTTCTGGAGGCTTTGGCAGCACCAATCTGCGGATTGTTGCTGACCTGGCAACCGTGCTTAACAAAAAACATGAGATGCGTCTCTTGCCGATGATCGGGCAGGGGTCAGTGCAAAATATTGATGATATTCTTTACCTCAAAGGTATTGATATTGGCATTGTTCAATCTGATGTGTTTGAGGTTTTTAAAAAGGCGGGAACGCGGCCGGATATTGTCAATTCGGTTAACTATATTTCCAAGCTCTTTAATGTGGAGTTTCACTTGATTGGCGGTCAAAATATTCGTTCAATTGAGGATCTTGCCGGACAAACTGTTAGTGTTGATGTCGATGGCAGCGGCACCTCGGTCACGGCGTCCATTGTTTTTGATCGGCTTGGTATCAAGGTTAATCCGGTGCATCTTGACTTTGACTTGGCTGTCAAACAGGTCAGAAGCGGTAAAATCGCTGCTCTGGCCTATGTATCTGGCAAACCGGCGAGTGTGATTGCCGCTCTGAAGCGTTCGCAAGGGTTGCATCTGATACCGGTTGATTTTGCCAAGCCTTTGAGGTCGACTTATTATCCAGCCTTTTTTACCTATGGCGACTATCCAGGTCTCATTAGTAAAGGCGACAGGGTAGGCTCCATTTCAGTTGGCACGATTATGGCAGTCTATAATTGGACAAAAAGTCGTGTGGGGCGCCGAGGCAAGCGCTATCAAAAGGTGAAGAGTTTTATCGATGCTTTTTTCTCTCGTTATCAGGAGCTGAAAAAGTCACCGCGCCATCCCAAATGGCGAGAAATGAATATTGCTGCTGAGGTGCCGGGCTGGAGCCGCTTTCCACCAGCGCAGGAGCGAGTGGACGAAGAGTGGAAGAAACGCAAGAACAGATCGTAGGCGGTAAGGGGCAAATGAGATCACGGTGATCTCGAAACTGTTATAATGAGCAGTTGATATGTCCCAACAGATACTTGTTCGATACCGTCGTAAAGAGCGCGATAAAACAAGCGCATGGAAGTTTGTAAAAATTAACTGGCGTAGTGTCTGAAGCGATCACAGCTTTGGTCAAGGGAGTTCAGCTATGAGTGACAAGACAGATAAGGGAGCCGGAAAGGGGAGTTCGGGAGCAGACCGATCAATTTCCGGCGTTGCGCAGGGCCTGCAATCGGTCATGGCCGTGATTGGCGAAAATTATGACCCCGCCGTAAATGGTGCGGTCGACAAGGCAACTCAAGTGAAAGCTCAAGCGGCAGCAGATGTCGGTTCGCGCCTTACTGACAAGCTTGATGTGGCCCGCCAACAGGGCGCGCAGACCACCACGCAAGGCCTGGAATCCATTATGGCGGTCATTGGCGAGAATTATGAAGAAGAGCCGAATGTCGATCTTGGTTCTCCTGCAGTTGCCGCCCCCCCGCCGGTGGATGCCTATCAAACGATAGAAGCACCTGTGAAAAACCTCATTCAGGCAGCGCCACAAGACCTTTCAAGCAGTGAGGCCAAAAGTGCGATTTCCGATCTTGTTCCGCTTTTAACTGATGATGAACAAGATATTGCCCAAGCCCATAGTCGAGATTTGGCCCATAGTCAGGCTTCGAGCAATGATGTGATCGCGATTAAGCCCCCTCCACCAAGAAGTGTTGGACGGCCGGAATCAACAATCGGCGATCTGCTGACCCAGTTGAAAACTGATATTAGCACCCTTGAACGTGGGAGCAGCTCAGCTCGTGAACGTTTTAATATGCCAGCAGCCATTGATTCGGCTTCAAACGAGATGCAGTCCCTTTTGGCTGAACTGCAAGGCGATATTTCAGCCCTTCGCAACGAAAATGACAGTTTGAAAATCCAATATGCTGCACCAACGCCAAGTCTGGCCGCTGCTGCAGCCACCGGAGGGGGCGAGATCACATCGCTTCTAAATCAGCTTCAGGGTGATATTGTCGGACTGCGAACTGAAAACAGCACTTTGCGATCAAGGGTCGGTGGCTCGCCCGCTGGTGACAGTGAACTATCTCGATTGCTTTCGCAGTTGCAGGGCGATATATCGGGCCTGCGTAAGGAAAATGACAATTATAAGGCCTTGTACGATAATACGAATCGCGGCACCTCGCTGGGACAGGCCTTTTTGATGACGGTTGGACTGCTGGCTTTGGTTGGCGGGGCGACAGTCGGTGGCATGTATTACGCCAATAGTCTCAATAGCCAGAAGAATGAAAATCTGCTGGCCATGCTTGGATTGCAAGAAGGACAGACGGCTAAACGAGCCCGTCAGGCTCTGGTTGAAAAAGCGGTTGTTGCTGCACCTGTAGCTGTGCCTAAAGGGGTGGTTGCGCCTAAAGTGGCAGCTCTGGCACCGGTTCGGGCCCCCACACCGCCGCCACTTCCCAAAATCACCGTCAAGCGTCCTAAGCTTGATAGTGCCGAGGTTCGTGCCTTGCTGGCAGATGCACAAAACCTGATTGAATTGGGTGATTTGGTATCAGCGCGACAGATGCTTGAATATGCCATGAGCCAAAAAAGTTCTGAGGCCGCATATAAGTTGGGCAATACATTTGACCCCTTGCACCTGGCAACGATGGCCAGTGTGTTGAGTGTCGAGCCTAATATTACCAGGGCCAAAGTGTTGTATTATTCTGCTGCGAGACAAGGCCATCAAGCTGCTGCCAAGCGCCTTGCCGAATTGCGCCGCACACCGAGAAGATAAAATAAAGGGTGGCGGCAACTCAGTGCGAAAGCGCCTGTCGCCACTCAATTTCTTCCATGAAAATATTCTGGCAGATGATGCTGGGAGGAAGGGACTTTTTGATGGAAGTCCTTTCAAACCGTCAATATGAATCAGGCCCCAAGAGCGTAGATAGCCGGGGCTTTCCAGGGAAAGTTCAATTCTCACGCAAGCTCGCTTTACCCGGCTGGGGAGGCACCTTCTGGTGAGGCAGAAGTGGCTCGGTTTGTTTGTACAGTCTGATCTGATTTTATAAGTGGGTTCTGGCCTTTTTCATGCTGCGACCGGGATGGGTTGCGGCGGGTTGAAGTAAAACTGATCCGGGGTTTGTCGGTCAAGCGATGAATGGGGTCTTTTCTCGTTGTAGAATTTCAGATATTTGCCGATGCCAGCCCTTGCTTGCAGCACGTTTTCATAGGCATGCAGGTAGACTTCCTCATATTTTATGGTGCGCCACAAACGCTCAACAAAAACATTATCGCGCCAGGCTCCTTTGCCATCCATCGATATTTTAATCCCGGCATTTTTCAGCACGTCCGTGAAGGCAATGCTGGTGAACTGGCTTCCCTGATCCTTTGCCCGGCAGTTGATTGCAGAGCAATCAATGAGAGGGAGTGTTGAAAATCTCCGGCTTGCCATATCGAAACAACGCCTCCTTGAGGGCGGCGATGCAAAACTGTCGCTCATGACAGTTTCATAGGCTGATCCCACTTTACCAGCACGCGCAGCATCAAATTTTGCCTGCCAATCTGAAATAAACGACGATGCAAAATATCGCCGTTCAGCCAGTACCTTGTCTGAGGTGCGAAGGCTTTTACATTTATCAGAATTTTTGAATATGTGATGCAAATCATCGGGAACGGTTATTCGCATATACCAAGTTATAGAACCGTTTTCCCCCTTACGAGGGAACATATATTTAGGGGTTGTCATGTTTTCCATGTCCGAAAGTGTAACAGTAAAGTATAACAGTTTCGTGAAGAAAACCCCGTAACCACGGTAGTTTGGGCTATTTTAGGCGTGAATTGGCTCCCCGGGCAAGACTCGAACTTGCGACAAGTCGGTTAACAGCCGACTGCTCTACCAACTGAGCTACCGGGGAATAGGTCCAGCCAGAAACCTGTTTTAAAGGATCAGCTGGAAGTTTCGAAGCTATAACAGAAAGCTTACTGATTTGTCACCAAAAAATTTCATGATTTTGAGGAGGCACTGGAGAACTTGCGAGATGGGCGGACAAGGGGGACACACCTTCCCTCCCAAATGGGGAAGGTCTTTTGTGAAATTCAGGCTGTTACGTCCGGGATGTCAGTGATCTGTTCATTCAGCCAGGTAGGGAAAGGCAATTCTTTTTCTTTCAGGAACGCCGGGTTGAAGAGCTTGCTTTGGTAGCGATTGCCGTAGTCGGCAAGGATGGTCACAATGGTTTTTCCCGGTCCCAGTTCTTTGGCAAGGGCTGCTGCACCGGCAAGGTTAATCGCGCTGGAGCCGCCAAGACACAGGCCTTCTTGCTGTACCAGATCAAACAGGAAGGGCAGGGCATCGCTATCCTCGATCTGAAAGGCGTGGTCGATCGTCATATCTTTGATATTGGCCGTGATGCGGCCCTGACCTATGCCCTCGGTAATGGAAGAGCCACTGGAAGCCAGTTCGCCCGTGGTGTAATAGCTGTAAAGGGCGGCCCCCATGGGGTCGGCAAGGCCGATCTGGATATCACTGTTTTGCTCTTTCAACGCCATGGACACGCCAGCAAGCGTTCCCCCAGAGCCAACGGCACAAATGAAACCATCGATTTTGCCGTCAGTCTGGCTCCATATTTCTGGTGCGGTGGTTTCGATATGTGCCTGTCGGTTGGCCAGATTATCGAACTGATTGGCCCAGATGGCCCCGTTGGGCTCGCTTTTTTTGAGGGCATTGGCGAGGCGCTCGGAATAGCGGACAAAATTATTGGGGTTTTTATAGGGAGCTGCCGGGACTTCGATCAATACAGCGCCTTGCAGGCGAAGCGCGTCCTTTTTTTCCTGAGACTGGGTTTGCGGAATGACGATCACTGTCTTGTAGCCCAGCGCATTGGCGACCACAGCGAGGCCAATGCCGGTGTTTCCAGCTGTCCCCTCGACAATGGTGCCACCGGGGCGCAGTTCTCCGCTTTTTACGGCCTGATTGATGATATAAAGCGCTGCCCGATCTTTGACGGATTGGCCCGGGTTCATAAATTCGGCTTTACCTAGAATGGTGCAACCGGTTTTTTGGGACAGCGCCTCAAGTTTGATCAGTGGCGTATTGCCGATGGCTTCAAGAACCGAATTGGAGACAGTCCTGTTCATTTTTTATTTCCAATATCTATTGATAAGATGTTTAGTTGCATACCTTATATAAAAGGTTGCTGGAATAGAAGGTGAGATTGCCTGGCTCTGTCTGCTTTTTGTTTGGCTGTTTGAATATGGGATTTTTTGTCCACAGTTCTGTGTTTCCGAAACGGGTGAAACAGGTTGTTTGTGCGCGATATTTCCTTGTGGCATGACAATTTATTTTATCGGGACATTAGAGGGCGTCACTATTGCCTGGGTTCAGTTTGAGTCAGTTTTTCGTTAGTTTGTGAGGTTATTGTGAAAAAGTTTCTGATATTTCTGGGGATTGTGTGGCTGTGCTATTCCGTCTATAAATCAGACTTCAGGATTGATCTCGATTTTTGGGCGATGCTTTTACCCATTACTTATGCCCTAAGTCTGCTTTTGCTCACCACATCGAAATAAAGCTTTGCGCTTTTCCCTCCCTATGTTGGTGCCTCTCGTGATGCCTTTTAAGTGTTTTTATTTTTTGGCCGGGGCGCTGTTCATGTTCGGGTCTTGGAGCATAAACCCCCAATTTTACGATGCCGATTTTACAAGCATGAAAAATAGGGCTTAACAGGCAAAACTTTTCGACTTATAAGGTGAACCTTCTTGAAAAGAGTGCAACATCAGGCGCTCTGTTTTTTCATGTCTGTTCTTCAGCGCCACCGGGCAAGCTGAAACATAGACATGTTGCTGTCCGATCGCTGTGAATGAACAGGAGTGGCAGCGTCCGTGCGGGTGTGGTGGAATTGGTAGACACGCCAGATTTAGGTTCTGGTGGCTTATGCCGTGGGGGTTCAAGTCCCTCCACCCGCACCAATATTAATTCAGCCAGGAAGGTGTTGAAGACGGCTTTCTCAAACAGGCCCTTCACAGTTAAGAAAAATATGCAGGTTACCGAAAAACTATCAAAGGGTTTGAAACGTGAGTTGGAAATCATTGTCACGGCAAAAGATCTTGCAACCAAGCTGGCAGACCAGCTGGAGGAAATGAAGGGCAGGGTACAGCTCAAGGGCTTCCGCCAGGGAAAAGTGCCTGTCGCTCACCTGCGCAAATTGTACGGAAAATCCGTGATGAGTGACATCATTCAAAATGAGGTGACACAAAGCAGCGACAAGGCTCTGAAAGACCGTAAAGAGCGCCCGGCCTTCCAGCCACAGATCAAGATGACTGAAGACGAAAAAGAGATCGAGCAAATTCTTGAGGGGCAGATGGACCTGGCCTATATGATGGCCTATGAAATCCTGCCAGACTTCGAGATGGCTGATTTTGCCAAGATGAAGGTGGAAAAACTGGTTGCTGAAGTCTCAGCGGACGAAATTGACAAAGGTGTCGATGAAATTGTTGAAAACAGCATAAGTTTCAAAGCTGTTGAGCGTGGGGCGCGCGATGGTGACCGTCTGACGCTGGATTTTGTCGGCAAGCTTGATGGTGAAACCTTTGAAGGGGGCACTGCTGAAGGTGCCTTTCTCGTACTCGGCAAAAAATCCTTTATTGACGGTTTTGAAGACGGTCTGATGGGGGCCAAGGCTGGCGATGATTTGACCGTTGAAGGCAATTTTCCAGATGATTATAACGCCGAACACCTGGCAGGCAAAACAGCTCAGTTTGATGTCTCTGTAAAAGAAGTCGGAGAAGCAACCAAGCCCGAGGTTAATGATGACTTTGCCAAAACAGTCGGTTTTGAAGACCTTGGGGCCTTGCGCGATGCCGTTGAAGGCGGGATCAAGCAGGAGCAGGAAGGCTATGGGCGCGACAAGATAAAGAAAAACATCATGGACGCGCTTGATGAAGCTCATGATTTTGATTTGCCGCCCTCACTTGTGGATAATGAGTTTTCCGGCATTTGGGAGCAGGTCACTCATAAAATGGGAGATGACAGCAAGAATTTTGGTGAAGATGGTGAGCCAACTGAAGATGAGGCACGCGCAAAATATCAAAAGATTGCGGAACGTCGTGTTTGTCTGGGCCTGGTCTTGTCACAGATCGCTGAAAAGAATGAAATCAAAATATCTGATGAAGAAGTCAGTACGGCACTTGGGGAACGCATTCGTCAGTTTCCCGGGCAAGAACAGCAGGTTATAGAGTTTTATCAAAAAAACCCTTCTGCAGTTGCCGAAATCAGAGCGCCTTTGCTTGAAGAAAAAGTCGTCGATTTTTTGCTTGAGCTGATGCAGGTTGAGGAAAAAACGGTTTCTCGTGAGGAGCTTTTGGCTATTGACGAGGACGAAGAGTAGACTTTGTTGCGGGGCCGGTCTTTTGCACTCCATTTGCGAAAAGGCACTCAAACTGCAAAAATATAGCCAGCGGCTATGGCGATTTGGCTGCTGACGGGTGAACCTCGTTGATCGGACAACGGTTTTTCGCAAACTTTGCCTGATCTTCGAGTGTTTTGAGTATACACTCAAGCAGTAAGAAGACTGGTCCTCAAAAAGTTCTCCCCTATAATTCAAATCCCTGTTTAGGGGGTTATCAACTCATTTTTTGCCCCTGTTTTCAGCTCAGCGCATTTTGATATTGTCTTGGAGGGGGAATCTGTTACTCAATCAGGTAGTGCGACTTTTGCAAAAGTCGGTTTGGTCAAACGCGATAGCGTTTTGAATTCTTTCCTAGGAGCCACAGAATGCACGATCCCTTAGACTATTACATGAACACCCTTGTTCCCATGGTTGTTGAGCAAACAAATCGCGGGGAGAGATCTTATGATATTTTTTCGCGACTGTTGAAAGAGCGGATTATTTTTCTGACAGGTCCAGTCGAAGATAATATGGCCATGCTGGTGACAGCGCAGCTGCTTTTCCTTGAGGCTGAAAATCCTAAAAAAGAAATTTCCATGTATATCAACTCCCCCGGCGGTGTTGTGACATCTGGAATGGCCATTTATGATACAATGCAGTTTATCCGCCCGGCTATTTCAACCTTGTGCACAGGGCAGGCGGCCTCGATGGGATCGCTTTTGCTATGCGCTGGTGAAAAGGATATGCGTTTTGCGCTGCCAAATGCCCGCATTATGGTACATCAGCCCTCTGGTGGCTTTCAGGGGCAGGTCAGTGATATTGAGCGTCACGCCGAAGACATCGTCAAGATGAAAAGACGTCTCAATGAAACCTATGTGCTGCATACCGGGCAAACCTATGAAAAGATCGAATCGACGCTGGACCGTGATCACTTCATGACGGCGCAGGAATCCATGGAATTTGGTATTATCGACAAGGTGCTTTCAAAGCGCGAAGTCGGTTCAGAAGATGAAGCTGGTTGATCTGACGGTTTTCGAAATTGCCGGCGCATTAATATAGGCGCTTCCCTTGGGCCTGGTGCTCAAGGGAAGCGTTGATAGAAGTGATCTGTTTATGTCAAATGCCGTTAAGTCCGGCAGGCATGAATTTGCAGTGTCTGAGGGTGCCGTATTTCCTCTGGTCTTGAGAATGTTCTTTTTTTGCCTCTAAAAGGATGGAATTTGCCCCTATCCTAAAAGCTGACTTTTAACGATGAGGTGGACCTGTACATATATTGACAGGTGTTAATTTCTTGCAAAATGGCGCGATCAGCCTTTATGCTCGCCTTGTTGGGTGGATTTATCTGGCCGTTAAGGGTATGTTGGGGTGTTACAGGCCATTGTAGCATTCAATTTTGAACGGGACCTCATTCGCATACAGCTATATGCGAAGCCAAAATGTCGGTGGGAAAACAGGCATTGGTAAGAAGGTCAGGGTGGCTGGATTCGTAGTTTTTCAGCCAGGCGACAAAACAAGGAACGTGGAATAACATATGAGTAAATCGAGCGGGAAAGATTCTAAAAACACCCTTTATTGTTCCTTTTGCGGGAAGAGCCAGCACGAGGTCCGCAAGCTGATTGCCGGACCAACGGTTTTTATCTGCGATGAATGTGTCGAACTGTGCATGGATATTATCCGTGAAGAAAATAAAAATGCTGTCGTCAAGTCAAATGGTGGTGTGCCAACTCCTCTCGAAATCTGCCAGGTTCTGGACGATTATGTGATTGGTCAGAAATATGCCAAGCGCGTTTTGTCTGTGGCGGTGCATAATCACTATAAACGCCTCAACCACGCCGACAAGAATAATGATGTGGAGTTGGCAAAGTCAAATATCTTGCTGGTGGGCCCCACTGGTTGCGGCAAGACATTGCTGGCCCAGACTCTGGCCCGTATTCTCGATGTACCGTTTACCATGGCTGACGCGACCACTTTGACGGAAGCTGGCTATGTTGGCGAAGATGTGGAAAACATCATCTTGAAACTTCTGCAAGCGGCCGACTATAATGTCGACCGGGCGCAAAGAGGTATCGTTTACATTGACGAAGTTGATAAAATTTCGCGTAAATCCGATAATCCTTCCATCACCCGTGATGTGTCGGGTGAAGGTGTGCAGCAGGCTTTGCTGAAAATCATGGAAGGCACGGTCGCCAGTGTGCCTCCACAAGGAGGTCGCAAACATCCCCAGCAAGAGTTCCTGCAGGTGGATACGACCAATATTCTGTTTATCTGTGGTGGCGCATTTGCCGGTCTGGAAAAAATCATTGCTAACCGGGGTAAGACCTCGAGCATTGGCTTTGGGGCCTCTGTCGAGGCTGAAGATGATCGCCGCATGGGTGAGATTTTACGTCAGGTGGAACCAGAAGATTTGCTCGGCTTTGGACTTATTCCAGAATTTGTCGGTCGTGTGCCGGTATTTGCAACACTTGAAGATCTCGATGAAGATGCTTTGGTGCAGATCCTCTCAAAACCGCGTAATGCTCTGGTCAAGCAATATCAGCGCATGTTCGAGATGGAAGATGTCAAGCTGACATTTTCTGACGATGCGATGGTCGCCATTGCGCGTCGGGCCATTGCCAGAAAAACCGGTGCGCGTGGCTTGCGCTCCATTCTGGAGAATATCCTGCTCGACACCATGTTTGATCTGCCCGGCCTTGATGGCGTTGAGGAGATTGTCATAAGTCCTGAAGTGGTAGATGGTGAGGCACGCCCCTTGCGCATCTATTCAGATTCTGGGAAAAGAAAAGATGAAGTTGAAACAAGTGCTTGATATCAACAGATTGCTTGCTGTTCCAATGAGGACAAAAATGGGAGATTTATCTCCACATAAAGGGCAATTCGTAAAATTTGTTATCATTTGTTGACAAATGGGGCTTGGAATTTTGCGTTCCCGGCCCCACTTTGTATTCAAACATATAAATGAACGAGAGTTTGTTGCTTGCGTGAAGGTCTAAACCTTCATATGCCGGATGGCATCGGAGCAGGGTCAATAACAGAACTCGTTTGAACCAAAGGGAAGAAGTAGCCTCCATGGAACCTGAAAACACCAAAGAAGAAGAGCAGACGCTTTATCCTGTTCTTCCCCTTCGAGATATTGTTGTCTTTCCTTACATGATCGTACCGCTTTTTGTCGGACGTGAAAAATCGATCAACGCTCTGGACAAGGTAAAAGACAGCGAAAAAAAAATCATCCTGGCCGCCCAGAAAAATGCTGCAGATGATGATCCCGGATTTGATGAAATTTATCAAATGGGGATTGTTGCCACAGTCCTGCAAATGCTAAAATTGCCCGACGGTACCGTAAAAGTACTTGTTGAAGGGGGGGCACGCGCCACCATCAAGAATTACACAGACAATGACGACTATTACGAAGCCGAGGTTGAATTTGTTGAAGAAACGATCAGTGTCGACAAGGAAATAGAAGCCTTGGCGCGCTCCGTTGTGGCGCAGTTTGAAAACTATGTGAAGCTCAACAAAAAGATTGCCCGTGAGGTTCTGTCCACCGTCAGCCAGATTGAGGATTATTCCAAGCTGGCCGATACGATTACCTCACACCTGTCGATCAAGATTGCCGAAAAACAGGAAATTCTTGAAATAACCGATATCACCAAGCGGCTTGAGAAAATCTACGGGCTGATGGAAAGTGAAATTTCTGTCTTGCAGGTGGAAAAGAAAATCCGTTCGCGCGTCAAGCGTCAAATGGAGAAGACGCAGCGCGAATATTATCTCAATGAGCAGATGAAAGCCATCCAGAAAGAACTAGGCGATGGCGACGATGGCCGTGATGACATCTCTGAGTTTGAGGAAAAAATCGGCAAGACGAAGCTCACCAAAGAAGCACGTGACAAGGCGCTGGCCGAGCTTAAAAAACTGCGCCAGATGAGCCCCATGTCTGCGGAAGCCACAGTTGTGCGCAACTATCTGGACTGGTTGCTCAGTATCCCCTGGGGGGTCAAGGGCCGCATCAAGAAAGATCTTGCTGAAGCCCAGCTGGTCCTTGATACAGAGCATTATGGTCTTGAAAAAGTAAAAGAGCGCATCATCGAATATCTGGCTGTTCAGCAGCGCGTCAATAAGTTGAAAGGTCCTGTTTTGTGTCTGGTTGGCCCTCCTGGTGTCGGCAAGACTTCGCTTGGTAAATCCATTGCCAACGCCACAGGACGCGAGTTCGTGCGCATGAGCCTTGGTGGCGTGCGTGATGAGGCCGAGATCAGAGGACACAGGCGCACCTATATTGGCTCTATGCCCGGCAAGGTCATTCAGTCCATGCGCAAAGCCAAAAAAACCAATCCCTTGTTCTTGCTGGACGAGATTGACAAGATGGGCGCGGACTTCCGGGGGGATCCAAGTTCCGCTTTGCTGGAAGTGCTTGATCCCGAGCAGAACAACACGTTTAGCGATCACTATCTGGAAGTTGATTATGATCTGTCCAATGTGATGTTTGTGACAACGGCCAATTCGCTCAATATCCCTCCGGCTTTGATGGACAGGATGGAAGTGATTCGTTTGTCTGGCTATACAGAAGACGAGAAGGTCGAAATCGCCAAACAGCATTTGCTGCCAAGTCAGAAAAAAGGGCATGGCCTGAAAGCTGATGAGTGGAAAGTTGGGGATGACGCTTTGCGCGATATCATCCGACTTTATACGAGAGAGGCGGGGGTTCGTAATCTTGAGCGCGAAATTGCCAAGCTGGCCAGGAAATCTGTTAAAGAAATTCTGATGGATGGCAAGAAAGCGATCAGGATCACAGCGAAAAACCTGGATCACTATCTTGGCGTACCTAAATTTCGCTATGGAGAGGCCGAGCGTGTGGATATGGTCGGGGTTGTCACTGGACTTGCCTGGACTGAAGTGGGAGGTGAATTGCTGACCATTGAAGGTGTTATGATGCCGGGCAAAGGGGGCATGACAGTTACCGGAAACCTGCGCGATGTGATGAAGGAAAGCATTCAGGCTGCTAATGCCTATGTGCGCTCGCGGGCAGTCGATTTTGGTATTGAACCCCCTTTGTTTGACAAGCGAAATATCCATGTTCATGTGCCGGAAGGGGCCACACCAAAGGATGGACCATCGGCTGGTGTTGCCATGGCGACGACGATTGTTTCGGTCATGACGGGCATCACCATTCGCAAGGATATTGCCATGACGGGTGAGATTACCTTGCGTGGACGTGTCCTGCCGATTGGCGGTTTGAAAGAAAAGCTGCTGGCAGCTCTTCGGGGAGGCATAAAAACGGTCCTGATTCCTGAAGAGAATGCCAAGGATCTGGTCGAGATACCTGATAATGTCAAAAATAGTCTGGAGATTATTCCGGTTACTCATATTGACGAGGTGTTGAAAATAGCCCTGACCAAAAAGCTGGTGCCGATCAAGTGGCAAGAGAAAGACGAGGAGGCAGCGGCCAAAAGATTGAAGGGCGATGATACTTCTAAAACAGTGCTGCCGCATTAATACAGCTGCTGGGATTGTACCTGGCAGTCAAAATTAAAGCCAATAGATCAAAAAAATGAGGAAAAGGGGCTGCTGTATCAGCCCCTTTTTCATGCCTGGATACCAATAAACAAGCGGCTATCCACAGAAAACATACATCTTGTAAAGTTGCAGTTGTCGCAGGCGTGAATAATTGCTGAAAACGCTTGCATTTACCCTCAAAACCCCCATGAATATGGGCTTTATAAAGTATGCGTCGAATCAAAATGAGCTTTAACAGTCAACAGGAACTTCGTTATGAATAAAACCGAACTTATCGCCAGCGTCGCTGAAGAAGCAAATATGTCCAAGACAGATGCTGCCGAAGCCATTGAGGCCACTTTCGCAACTATCGAAAAAACACTTAAGAATGGTGATGAAGTCAGAATAATTGGTTTTGGCAGTTTTCAGGTTGCCAATCGTAAAGAATCCATCCGTCGCAACCCTTCAACAGGCAAGCCAATGACTGTACCTGCAGCCAAAGTGCCAAAATTCAAGGCCGGAAAAGCGCTTCGGGAATCTGTGAATTCCTAAGGCCTGTTGCATTGTATAGCCAGCGGCTACAAGCGATTTGGCTGATGGCGGGTGAACCTCTTAGATCGGACAACGGTTTTTGGCAACCTTTTTTCGGGTTTTCGAGTGTTTTGAGTATAATAAACGGGATGGGCCAAAAATATTGCCCATCCCGTTTATCTATGTTGGGGCGAAATATTACGTGTTGTTTTCCAGGATCATGCACAAATAAAAAAAGTGCATATGAGGGCTTGCAATCTTGGGAAAATAAGGAGTATGTTTCGCGTTCTGGGGGCGGTTAGCTCAGCTGGAAGAGCACCTCGTTTACACCGAGGGGGTCGCAGGTTCGAGCCCTGCACCGCCCACCATATTCCCTTTATATTTCCGGGGCTTACCCCGGTCACAAAATGTTCCAAATGAAATGTTTTCCAGTCTGGGGGCAATTGTTTTCCAGTCTTGCTGACGTTCCGTATTTGTTTTGTTCTTTTATTGGTCGCTTTTTTCCCATTTCAGGATGGCCTCTTTGGCCAGATGCTGGTTGTTCACCATGAGCGAATAGTGCTCGACCATCTGCCTTGTTTGCCCGGTGATCGAGCTGACCTGCGCATCGGTGCAGCCAGCCTCCAGCAGGAAGACCACAGCGCTTTTGCGTAACCCGTGAAAAACCAGCCCCTGTTCCTTGAACATGGCCATTTCCGGCTTTGCCCGTTGTTTTGTCCAGCTGGCCTTGAAGCCGGTGCCCCATGGCTGGCCTCGTGAGTTGGTCAGGATAAAAACCGACCGGCGCTCCATTTTATCCAACTCGATCTGTAGATCGCGATGCACCGGCACCCAGACCGCCTTGCCGGTTTTGCCCTGCACGACCGAGATCACGCCATTATTGATATCT
>JAKIUO010000020.1 GCA_021647535.1 Hyphomicrobiaceae bacterium | reverse complement strand
TAGATCTTTTTTTTGATCTATCGCAAGAGCGTTTTTAGTCGCATGTGAGGAATGGGCTCATTTTGCTGCGCACTCGTCGGCACTGACTTTAACGAAGGAATGCCTCCGGCAGCCCCTGTGCGGGGAGTATTCAGGGGCTGGCCCCTAAAAACCTTGCTTCGCAAGCGGGTTGCCACCCGCACCCGCTTGGGAGGAGACCTCCCAAACCCTCCCTTTTCTGAAATTCAAAAAAGTAAGGGGTTTGGGGAACTCGTTCCCCAAGCGGGTGCGGGCGGCAGCCCGTTTGCGAAGCAAAAACAGCGTTACGCCATATCCGGGGCCGCGCAATCGGCCAGCAATTTCTCCATTGCCTCTTCGAGCGGCATCACCTTTGAATGTTTCTCGCCAAGACGACGCACAGAAACGGTGCCTTCCTCTTCTTCGCGCTGGCCAACAACAAACATCACCGGCACCTTGGCGACGGAATGTTCGCGCACCTTGTAATTGATCTTTTCATTGCGCAGATCAATTTCGGAGCGTAGTCCAGCCGCCCGGCATTTCTCCTGCACTTTCTCTGCATAACCATCAGCACTTGAAGTGATGGTCGTCACCACCAGCTGGGTTGGCGCCAACCACAAAGGAAAGCGCCCGGCGTGCTGCTCGATCAAAATACCGGTAAAGCGCTCCAGCGACCCAAACATGGCACGATGCACCATCACCGGCTCATGTTTTTCACCATCCGGGCCGATATAAAACGCACCAAGACGCCCCGGCAGATTGAAATCAAGCTGGGTGGTGCCGCATTGCCAGTCGCGGCCAATGGCATCGCGCAACACATATTCAAGCTTGGGACCATAAAAAGCCCCCTCACCCGAATTAAGCTCCCATTCAACGCCCGCCGCCTCCAGCACAGCCTTCAACGCCTCTTCCGATTTGTCCCAGATTTCGTCTGAGCCGACGCGCTTTTCGGGCCGGTCCGAGAATTTTATTTTCACCTTGTCAAAACCAAATTCCTTATAGATCGACATCATCAGATCATTGATCTTGATGCATTCTTCCGTAATCTGCTCCGGCGTACAAAAAACATGGGCGTCATCTTGTGTGAACGAGCGCACCCGCATCAGGCCATGCAGCGCCCCCGAGGGCTCATAGCGATGCACCTTGCCAAATTCTGCGATTTTCAGCGGCAGGTCGCGATAGCTTTTCAGGCCGTGCTTGAAAAGCTGCACATGTCCCGGGCAATTCATTGGCTTGCAGCAGAATATTTTATCATCCGGCGTTTGCGTGGTGAACATGTGATCACCAAATTTTTCCCAATGACCCGACGTTTCCCACAGGCTTTTTTCCATCATGTCGGGCGAGTTGACCTCAACATAACCGGCATCAATCTGGCGGCGGCGCATATAGGAAATAAGCTGCAAAAAAAGTGACCAGCCCTTGGCGTGCCAGAACACCGAGCCCGGTGCTTCTTCCTGAAAATGAAACAGATCCATCTCACGGCCAATGCGCCGATGATCGCGCTTTTCAGCCTCTTCGAGCATACGCAAATGGGCTTTAAGCTGCTTCTCATTGGCAAACGCCACCCCATAAATGCGCTGCAACATAGGGTTATTGTGATCACCGCGCCAGTAAGCACCGGCCAGCTTGGTGAGCTTGAAAGCCGTGCCGATTTTGCCCGTGCTCGGCAAATGCGGACCAAGGCACAGATCAAGCCACTCGCCCTGGCGATAAATGCTGATTTCGTCATCACCCGGCAAATCGCGGATCAGCTCGGCTTTATAGTCCTCGCCCTGTTCCTTGAAATATTGTATCGCCTCCTCCCGCTCCCAGACCTCGCGCACAAATTTATCATTGCGTTGGACGATCTCGCGCATTTTCTTTTCAATTTTGGGGAAGTCTTCTGTCGAAAACGGCTCTTTTGGATCAAAATCATAATAGAAACCATATTCAATCGATGGCCCAATCGTCACCTGTGTCCCCGGCCAAAGCTCCTGCACCGCCTCCGCCATAATATGCGCTGTGTCATGGCGGATAAGATCCAGCGCCTGCGCATCATCGCGCAGCACAATCTCAATCGCCGCGTCCTCATCAAGCTGCTTCGACAAATCACAAAGCGCACCATCAACCTTCAGGGCGACCGCTTTTTTGGACAAAGATTTGGAAATGGAAAGGGCAATGGCAAAACCATCGACACCCGCTTCATATTCGCGGGCATTGCCATCAGGAAATGTAATATTGATCATATGTTTTTCGGTACGGTCGCAAGACGCAACAAGAAGTTCGCCCCAAACCGAAACCGCCTCTCACTCTCTGCAAACCAGGCAGGTAAGCCAATTGTTTCGTTTAAATTGATGCGTAGATATTTGCTGAATGGGAGTGGGTGTCAAGACATATATGAACTTGCGAAGTCGCGAACTGTGTAAAGGCCGTAAATGACCTCGCAGGTCGGGCCGCTTATGCAGCGGGCACCAAGGGGTGACCCCTTGGAACCCGATTTGGGGGATGTATGAATGGAATGGCGGCTTATTTCAAAACCTCCCACACCGTCATTCCCGCGAAGGCGGGAAACCAAGCGAACATCAACAAATTCAGTGTTTGCGAGAGCAAATAGAGCAAGCAAATTGTTTCATTTCAATCTGACAAGAAAACAAAATGGATAACCGCTGGGTTCCCGCCTTCGCGGGAATGACGTTGAGTGTGATTGAGACAATTTCCCAAACACCGGACGCAGAGCATCCAAACCACGAATTCCTACGCAGAGCGTGGGAACTAGAATGGCAATGCAAGATTCAAGTTTTATCTAGAAGAACAAGTATGCCATAATAACACCCACGTCATATTCGTCTGACAACAGAATATCTGATCGAACAAACTGGCCAAGGAAAACCATGACTTCAGATACAATTGAAATATTTATCCATTTTGGCGTTGATGAGCATTTTATCCCAGTTAGTGATTTCACCATCTCATCCAAATCAATTACAGCCATCGCTGAAGCTATAAATCAACACATATTTAATGGAGAACTTAAGTATCAACTTGTAATTTTACCTCCTGAAAGCGGATCTTTACTCAAAAAAGTTGGCATTATTTATATAGGTGGAGCATTGTTGGCTGGGTTATTAGGAGAATATAGCTCCGGATTTTTCAAAGGCCTTGCCCTTGGCGCTGTGCGCGTAGCACGCCTGTCTGGCGAAGACATTTTGCGCATCCTTGATGTCCTGCCGCTTGGCTGTTTGAGGACAGGCCAAAAAAGGGCGGGGAAGCTTGATGCTCCCCCGCCCTTCAATTTTCTCAACCTATCGTCTCGCTCTTTTTCCTGCCACGCAATTTACCCGAAAACCGGTATTCACTTTTCGGATTGCGTTTTAGTGAGCCAGCACGGCCAACAATAGCAACGCGACGATATTGGTGATTTTGATCATTGGGTTGATGGCGGGGCCAGCTGTATCCTTGTAGGGATCGCCTACTGTATCGCCGGTGATGGCGGCGGCGTGGGCGTCGGAGCCTTTGCCACCAAGATTGCCATCTTCGATATATTTCTTGGCATTATCCCAGGCACCACCGCCAACCGTCATTGAGATGGCGACAAACAGGCCGGTAATGATAACCCCCATCAACATTGCGCCAAGAGAAGCAAAAGCTTGCTCTTTAGAGCCCGAAATTCCCAACATGCCGAAATAGAGCGCCACTGGAGCCAGCACTGGTAACAAGGAGGGAACGATCATTTCCTTGATTGCAGCCTTGGTCAGCATATCGACAGCTGCACCGTAATCAGGTTTTTCGGTGCCTTTCATGATGCCCGGTTTTTCTTTGAATTGGCGTCTCACTTCAACAACGATGGCACCAGCACAACGACCAACCGCTGTCATGCCCATGGCTCCAAACAGGTAGGGCAGCATGGCACCAAAAAACAGACCGGCAATAACATATGGATTCTCAAGTGAGAAATCAACATTACTCAGTCCCTCAAAATAAGAATATGTTTCTGAGGTTGCATTGGCTGTAAAGAATTTGAGATCCTGCGTAAAGGCCGCAAACAAAACCAGCGCACCAAGACCGGCTGAACCGATGGCATAGCCCTTGGTAATGGCTTTGGTGGTATTGCCGACAGCATCCAGCGCATCGGTGGTTTTGCGAACCTCTTCGGGCAATCCTGCCATCTCAGCGATACCGCCAGCATTATCGGTCACTGGACCAAAAGCATCAAGCGCCACAACGAAACCTGCCAGCGCCAACATTGTGGTGGTGGTGATAGCGATACCGAAAAGTCCTGCCATCATGAAAGAGCTAATGATACCAGCGATAATAATCACCGCAGGAATAGCCGTCGCTTCCATTGAAATGGCCAGCCCCTGAATAACATTGGTGCCGTGACCGGTGGTGGATGATTCGGCGATTGAACGCACAGGACGATAGTTGGTGGCGGTGTAATATTCCGTTATCACAATAATCAAAGTCGTGACGACAAGGCCAACCATACCGCAGAAGAACAGGCTCATGCCAGTTGCATCAGGAACTGCCGAAAGACCAAGATTGGTCCCCATGCCGATCATTTTATCGGTGACATAATAAATGGCCGGGATAGACAGGACACCAGCGGCGATGAAACCTTTGTACAAGGCACCCATGATCGAGTTGTTGGCACCAAGGCGCACAAAGAATGTACCAATGATCGAGGTCACAACACAAACCGCACCGATGGCCATCGGGTAGAGCATCATTTGGTCGATAAGTGACGAACCGGCAAAGAAAATCGAGGCCAGCACCATGGTGGCAACGAAAGTCACCGCATAGGTTTCGAACAAATCAGCAGCCATACCGGCGCAGTCACCAACATTATCGCCGACATTGTCAGCAATGGTTGCCGGGTTGCGTGGATCATCTTCGGGAATACCCGCTTCGATTTTACCAACCAAGTCACCACCAACATCAGCACCCTTGGTGAAGATACCACCGCCAAGCCGGGCAAAGATAGAGATCAGCGATGCACCAAAACCAAGCGACACAAGCGCATCAATAACAGTACGACTGGTTGAGGCATGTCCCAAAACAGCGGTCAGGATATAATAATAGACGGCGACACCCAAAAGGGCGAGACCGGCAACCAGCATACCCGTTACCGCACCAGATTTAAAGGCCATTTCAAGGCCGGCACCAAGCGAACGGCTCGCGGCCTGACAGGTCCGTACATTGGCGCGCACAGAGACAAGCATACCGATAAAACCAGCCAGCCCCGACAAGGTGGCACCAATGACAAAGCCTATGGCCTGCGGTATGCCGAGCAATGCGATCAGCAGAAAGAAGATCACTACACCAACCATACTGATAGTTGTGTATTGCCGGGTAAGGTAAGCTGTCGCTCCTTCTTGAATAGCCGTAGCTATTTCCTGCATTTTTTTGTTGCCGGGATCGGCGGCCAGCACCGAGCGTACCGCCCATGCGCTATAGAGAAGCGCTAGCACCCCTCCACCCATAATTAAAAAAATTACATTGTCAGTCATTCAATGTTCCCTCGTTATTTTTTTGCAATTAATTATCATCACAACACGACAGCCGTTGCCCTTCATGGCAGGCCAGCATCCGTTTTTTGGGTAAATCACAATGAATTGCGATACCCTCATATGAATCAAGCCTGCGGCTTTATAACAGGCTTGGCGGCAAATTCAAATATGATAAATCTGCCTGCAATTTATAGCTTAAATTGAAGGCAGTTGTGCGCGACTTTTATCCCTGACGAACAGCCATATAACAAGAGCAATGGAGGCCAGAACAAAGGGGATCAAAGTGATGTTGATACCGCTCCAGCCGGAATATTTGAGAATGGGACCAGCCATCAGGGCGGCCAGCGCCACGAAGCCAAACACCACAAGCTCATTAAACCCTTGCACCATACCACGCTCCGAAGGGCGGTAGCACTGGGTCAGTAAAGTCGTTGCGCCAACAAAAGACAGGTTCCAGCCCAACCCCAAAAGCCCCATGGCAAGGGCAAAACGTGACAGCTCGACACCAAAACTGGCTATGCTTCCGGCAACCACCAACAGGACAAGGCCCGTCAGCATGATGCGCTCAACGCCAAAGCGATTAATGAGATGACCGGTGAAAAAACCCGGCAGATACATCGCCAGCAAATGGATCTGGATGACCCCGGCGACGGCTCCGAGCGAGTGGTTACAAGCCATCATGGCGATGGGGGCAGCGGTCATACCGAACATCATGACGCCATGGGAAATCGTGCCGGTGAGAATGGCAATGCGTATTCTTTTCTGGCGCAGGATCTCTCGCAAGGGGCGCGGCGCTTCGCCATCCGGGTTGTCATAACGATGCACAGGAGAATGAGGTACATCGACAAAATACAGCACTAACATAGAGGCAATGGCCAGAACCGAAGCCGCCAGAAAAGCCCCGGCATAAAAGGCAGGGGCCAGCAAATCTTTGGTCTGGATGACAAACTGCGCTCCCAGAATGGCGGAGGCCAGCCCGCCAAGCATCACCCAGGAAACCGCTTTGGCGCGAATGCCGGGGCGACCTGTATCAGCGGCAGCGAAACGGTAGAAATTGGCAAAGGCCTGATAAAAACCGGTAAAGGCAGCGCTGACGCAAAACAGCATGAAACTTTGCTGGTAAATGGCGTAAACACCAATCAGCGCCCCCATAAAGCCCAACTCAGCCCCGGCCAGAAATCCAACACGGCGGCCAAAATGCTGCATAATCATCGAGGCGGGATAAAGCATCAGCAACGAGCCGATGGAATAGGTCGCAATGGGCACGGTCGCCAGATCATCACGGCCCGACAACATCTGGCCGATAATCCCGCCCAGAGTCATCAAAACAACGGCACCAAGGCCGTTCAGCCCGCTGGCAATCGCCAGTACCAAGGCATTACGCTTTGTACGATAATCGTCAAGCTCAATGATCACTTCGCCATTTTCCAGCGAACTTTGCAGCGCATCGCCGCAGGCACCATTGCAGAACATTTAGAACTCCCTTCACTCTCCTTATTTAGAGAAGTGATCAAAAGCGCCATGAGGCAGATCAAGAGGGATGCCGTTCGCGTCGAGTATGGCAACGCCCTTTTCGAGGGAAAGAATTTCACCTATCCGAGTGGCGTTTCTGGCGTTTTTTTCAAACTCATCGGCATTGTCAGCCGGAATGGTTGCCAAAACCTGATAATCATCGCCCCCCGTTAAAACAGTTTCTCTCAGTCCGGGGCTTTGCGCAAGAGCGCTTGTCGCCGCATCGGACAAGGGCACCTTTGCCGCTTCAATCACACCGCCAACCTTTGAAACGGCACACAGTTTGGCAAAATCTCCAGCCAGACCATCAGAAATATCCATGGCGGCACTAGTATATTGTGCCCAAAGAGGCGCAAGCTTAAGGATGGGTCGTGGATGCAGGTAGCTGTCTAGCAAGAAATCCTGATGGGCTTTGGCAAAATCGATCCTCGTCATACGGTCATCGGCAAGACGCAACAAAAGCCCCAGCGCCGCATCGCCTATGGTCCCTGAGACATAGATCTGATCACCCGGCCTTGCCCCCATGCGGCGCACCATTTTGCCCTTTTCGACCTCTCCCAAAAGAGTAATGGAAATCACCAAAGGGCCTGATGTGGCGACCGTATCCCCGCCTATAAGCTCACAGTCATAAAGTTTTTGTGCCTCAGAAAGACCGCTCGAAAAAGCTTCCAGCCAGTCAGAGGAAACCCCCTTTGGCAAGGCCAGCGACAACAGATAGCTGTGCGGCAGCCCTCCTTTGGCGATGATGTCAGAGACATTGACGGCGAGCGCCTTGCGGGCAATGGCTTTGGCCGGATCATTGGCAAAAAAATGGACATCTGCAACCAGCGTATCCATTGTCACAAGCACTTCTTTGCCTTTGGCGGGCTGCAGTAGAGCCGTATCATCCAGCAGACCAAAGGCAGGCGCTTCGTTGGGCTTCGAGCACAGCGGCGCGAAATAGCGGTTTATAAGATCATGTTCTTTGGTCATTTACGCGCTCACCTCTCCCGATTGATACGATCAGGAAATCCCGGTCAAAGTGGTTCACTCGTCAGCAGCCAAATCGCTTGTAGCCGCTGGCTATATCAATCAACAGAACCCGTATTACGTGGAATTTCGTCGCGACTATTTGCCAGATTTAATCTAAGCTTTTTCAAGTCAAACCATTTGCCTTCTGGCAAAAGGCGAGTTCGCAAATAAGCCCAGTTATCAGATGATTTCACCAAAGCAACAAAATTGTTAGTTGGGGGCGCTACATAGAGCGTGCCGACAAGCACCAGGGTCATCAGCCCGGCTGAAGCCGGTTTTTTATAGTCAAACAGCTTCATCGCCGTACCAAAAGAGCGCTTTACCCGGTTGCCTGCAAAGTCGATACTGTAAAGCTCATCAAGCAACAAATGGGTCAGCGCACCAATAAATATGATAGCACCCCCCATCCAGGACACCGTGTCGGATTTTTCAAGGAAATTATAGAAGATCGTTGCGCCGACCACGCCAAAAAAAGCATTGGCCAGAAAGGAATGAAACAGTCCGCGATGCACGGTGAATTCATTGAATAGTCGCCAAATGAAATGACGAATAAAAATATAAATTGCCAGCCATAACAGACTTAATTCTGCAATAGACAGGAATTGCGAATAGTGGAAAAGAGCGATAAAGGCAAAGAAAATGCCAAAAGCCCCGAAAACAGTGCGTGACTGTTTGGAGCTTTCAAGGTCAATGTCAGGTAATATGCTGCCCACGGTGCCAGCAATGGTCAGGAACATGGCCTCATTTGGGGTGACAACGGCTGCCGCCATGGCTGCTGTTGATATCACACCACTGGTCAGAACACCCGCCGTGATATGTGTCTGGAAATTCGCCATCTGTCTGCTCCCCTCGAAAAATTCGATATTAAGCTAGGTGTAGACGGCCCTCCCCTAAAAAAGTCTTAACAGATTCTAAATACAGCAAGCCAAAACGGAACAAACGTTTATTTTCCATCCTCACAGCGGCTGTCCTTAGGCCTTAACGACTACTGAAAGGCCTCGTTCCGGTTTATATTTCTCCTGCGTTTTTTCCGCCTTTTTCGAGGTTTATTCTGGAAACCTCTTGTTTTCACAGTATTATTAAAATCAAAAATTTGCCTAAAAACACCTGGAGCCAAAATTGACACCGGATTTACAATGACGGTTGGTTTGGATGTTGGGCCTTCAATGGCAAAAGTCACTCCAAACACGCCCTCGCCTTTTCGCCCCACCAGCAGGCTACTGAGGACAGGGATTTCTCCGATAGCCGAATTCACATCATAGAGAGGAACATAAGTTCCCCCAAGGGTCATCCATTCAGACCGAAAATCAATCCTGCCGCGCAGCGTCGCACCAATGACCGGTCCGTTTACATACGAATCATGTAAAATAAACTGCCCGTTACCAAATGAAAACGGGGCTTTCAACTGGCTGAACTTCATTCTCGTTTGCATCATTCTTGTACGATTGCGCGACCTGCGTGGCTTATTCTTGGTGATCAGGTCATTGCTAAACACTTCACGTGAATTCATTTGGGTTTTGATCTTTTTGGAAGTGATCACATCAAAATTCTTAACCCACAATGTGCCTGTTTTTCCCTTGCGTCCCTTCGCATCCATATCAACAATCAAGGAGAGTTTGCCCCCCTGAACATTCGGGTACAAACCTATCATTCTAAATGTTGAACCAGCATCCGCACTTTCGGCTTTTAAAACTCGTTTGCCGGAAGCATCTTTGTCAAGCCGAATACCCACAAAGGCTTGCCCATTCAGTTTTCCTTTGAAATTCAGCTGGGTCAGTTTGCCGTTCCGCTTCTTTATATCAAGCTGGGAATGACTGATAAAAGCCCCTTTGCTTCCTGTGATCAGTTCAATTTTTGCCTCAAGGTCGAAATCCTGGCTTTTTCTAACTCTGAACGATTTTCTGGCTTTTTTAGTGGTTTTAAAAAACTTGTCTCGCAACAGTTTTATGCCCTCCAGCTCCTTGATCCGAGCACTCACTCTCAAAACACCATTGTCTTTTATTTTGCCGACCAGAGCCATATTGTGGATCTTCTTGTAAGACACATTTGGAAATGAAAACGAGTTCATACTGCCTGTACGCCGATTAAGACGAAGGGTCCCCTCCAGTGCGAGCTCTTGACCAACCAGATTGAAATTTTTCAGATCGATATAGCGACCTTTATTCTGGGCGATATCAAATTGTAGCACAGCCGCCATTCCGGGTGGTTTTGACCAACCAATCGGTGTATTTGAGATACGGGCATTGGTGAGGTCTGCGCGCACCTGAACCATTTTGGCTTTTGAATCTCCTGCAATGATGGTCGCCACCACAGCAATATCGCCTTTGACATAATCGTTGGCTTTCGACAACCCGATTTTTGTACGGCTCCTTTTGCCCAGAACGGCACTCAAACGCATAGGAGGCTGGCGGCTCTTTTTACCAAATATATACTGCCAGTTCAATTTCACAGGAATGCCTTTGATCACTACCCCTCCCTTGGCTCCGATGGCTTTTTCCGTCAGCTTGATATTGATTGTTCCGGCCTCAACAAAGAGATCACCATAAAGTTTTTTGCTGTTCATATTTTCAAGACGCAGATCACCGTTCAAAGAAATATCAGAAAATGTAACATTCTTTTTCAGGGGGATATGCATACTGACAACGCCCTTTAGATCGCCATTAATTCTATTCGACAAATCACCAGGGGGTTGACCCACTTCAACAGCGGGTTGACGCACGAAACTGATCAAATCCCGAGCGCGCCCAGCCAGACGAAAATTGAGGTCGGAATCTGGATATTCCTTACGCAAATCGGCAATTGTAAAACTGCCATGGGAGATGCGCAACTGATTATTTCCCGGTAACTTTATACGTCCCTTGGGAAGCTCAATACTCAATTGACGACCCGTAATCTTGATCTCGGCATCGGCAATTTTAAGAGGTGCAGCATCTGGTATATAACTGACCAAAAGATCACCGAGCTTGAATTCGGCCTGGACCATTTCTGGAGTAATATCGCTATCGTTCGGCAGTTTATCTATAACTCCAGGCGGGATGGCAATTTTGAACGTCCCGCCCACAACCTGCCCTTCCATAATATTTTCACCAACCCAGTTGCGCGCACCAACAGCCAGAACACGGGGCCACAACCGTTTTAGAACAGGAACAGAAATGCCAGACACCTTGCCTTCAAGGTAAAGCCCTGGCGAAGATTGCAAATTGGTTATGTGCCCCTTGATATTAATCAAAGCATTGCCAGCACGAAGAAAGAAACCAGCGATTTCGAGACTATTTTGATCTGGCACGATCACGCCCGTTAGCCACCATTCGTCTATAATCATCGGCTTTAGACCAAACTCGCTGGCCGTCAAACGCGTATCACTTCCCCGCAGTGCAAATCGCCACCTTTTGGAGGGACCATTTGACTTTTCCAGCTGTAGAGCTCCCGAAATAATGGTTTCATTGTCTCCCCATTTCAGAGGGGATGGCAAAATATGCAGTTTTTTATTCTTGCTGGAATAGGCCATTTTCAATTCACCAGAATTGAATTCCAGACCATCAATGCCATCTTCTTCCATATTCAGCCAGGGCGTTTTGATTTTACCCTTGGACAACAAAATATTGACAAAGGCCCCCTTTAATTCACCGTCGGCATTAAGCCTGGCGTTGACCTTCCCCTCAAAGGGCAGGGCAAAATTTCGTAACTGTAAAAGGTCAGGCAATATCTGTATCAATGAGGCTGGCGTAATATCCTTGAAACCGAAATCAAGCTGAAGGTCTTTGCTTTTATCGAATTGCTGGGTTTGAAAACGTAATTTCCAAGGAGCAATATTTTGATCGGCATCACCGATGCCCAATTTGCCAAACCCTCGAATAATACTGCCTTTATCATTATGCTTCAGATCCATAATAAAGTCGGGCATGTTCCAGGAATAGCGCTTGCTTCCATGTGAAAAATTCACAGTGGCATCTTGCACACCGAACTGGGTGAGATAAGAGCTTGTGTTGCGGTGGCTTCTGGCTTCTTCAAATGCTGCGGTTACGGCATTCATAATTTCAATATTGCCGATGGCCTGCAAGACACCTGTGTCCGCTGTTTTTGGGCTCACGATTTTGTCAAGAAGATCAGCAATGACATCTTCGGCCCCTTTCGAGCGGGCATAAGAGAGCGAGAGGCCATTATCAGCATTATAGGCGATATTGAGGGTCGGCTGGATAAAAATCACCTGGCTCGGCGCAATCCGTCCCCACATCAAGGCCGTGGCATTTAGATCGACGGCAGCCAGCGGGGCTGTCGCAATGGCGTCACCAAGTTTATTGTACAGGACAATTTTACGAAGGCGAAAATGCACGCCACCACTATGAAGGTTTTTACCAACAAAAGCGCTATCAATTTTAACGGAGAGCCCTGTGAGTTCCTGATTAATCGCCTTTTCAATCGAGGGCACCACAAAATTGAGGTCAATGGCCCCTTTCTCAAGGCTGTAATACAAAGCCCCGATCCCCACAGCCGCAAGAAAAAACAAGCCAACCAGCACTTCACTCAACAGCTTGGAAAAACGGCGGGCAGGCGTTGGCGGACAATCCTGCTTATTGGCACCTGGAAAATTATTGATACTGGGTAAAAAACGCGCAAAAAAGCCTCGCATTTTTGCAACGGCCTTTGGCTGTTGCTCTGTCTTTGGTTGATTTACGATTCTTTGAATCATGAATTTCCAGCTTAAAAAATCTGAATCACGCGATTAAATCCACGCCCGTCATAGCTCGCTCAAGATGACCATCCAGAACTTTGCTCCACAACTTCCAACAACCAGAAACCCTCTGGCAACAAAAGCATACCATTGGAACTATACACCCCAATAGCCCTATTCTGTCCATCCTGCTCCCTTGTTTGACAAGTTTATGATATCCATTTATCGGACAAGGACATAAACGAAACAACAAGGTTTGAATGCCAGTGTTACCTGTGCCTATTTGAACCTGTCAATCAAGACAAAAGCATGACGGGAGAACACTATGTTGAACGAAGGAGAGCTCGCCCCCCTGTTCACGTTGCCAACAGATGAGGACGCGCAACTTGAATTAAGCCAATTGCAAGGGGCGCCGGTGATTGTTTATTTTTACCCCAAAGACGATACCAGCGGCTGCACCACCGAGGCCAAGGACTTCACGCAGGAGATCGACGCGTTCAAAAAAATGGGTGTAAAGATCATTGGAATATCGCCCGATTCGGTTAAAAAACATGTGAATTTCAAAAACAAGTATGATCTGGCGGTCACCCTTGCAGCTGATGAAGAAAAAACTGTTGCAATGGCCTATGGCGTCTGGGCCGAAAAGAAAATGTACGGGCGGACCTATATGGGCATTGTGCGTTCTACATTTTTAATCGACAAAACCGGTCATATCGCAAAAATCTGGCACAAAGTTAAAGTCAAAGGCCATGTCCAGGCCGTTCTTGAAGCGACCAGGCTTGAAGCGACCAGGGATCTTTAACATGTCCTCCCCCTCTTCAGGCCCCGATCAGACCTGCTCCTCGCTTCAGCACTATGCGATCGCCATAGTCAAAACCCGCTGCCCCCGGCAAAAAGTCGCTTTGGCCCGTGAAGCTGCCAGGGCCTGGCACGCCGGTGACTTGCCAGCATCGCTTTCTTCCAAAGAACCGGAAATCCCTCGACAGCCCGGTCGCCCAGACAAGCCCCTGCTGCTGAGCCCAAGAGAGATGCCAAAGCGAAAAGCTGGTAGTGAGGCCGGGCTGGTGGCGCTCATTCATGCTCTGGTGCATATTGAGTTGAATGCCATTGATATGGCTTTTGACCTCATCGCAAGATGGAGTGATACGTCTCTTCCCGTTGAATTTCTCGATGAGGCACTCAAAATTGGCGTTGAAGAAGCACAGCATTTTGAGATGATAAATGCACATCTTGAAGAACTTGCTATCTCCTATGGCGATCTGCCTGCTCATGGAAATTTGTGGGATGCCGTTGTCAAGACCAGCCATGACCTTCTGGCTCGTCTGGCGATTGTGCCTCTTGTCCTGGAGGCCAGAGGACTTGATGTCAGCCCAAAGATGATCGCTCAGGTCAAAGCGCAAGGTGAACACGAAATCGCCTCGACAATGGACATAATTTATCGCGATGAAATCTCTCATGTCGCCTTTGGTGCGAAATGGTTCAAATTCATCTGCGCTCAGAAAAATATTGATGCAGAGGACGTTTTTCATTTTCTTGTTAAAAAACATTTCAAAGGCCACCTGCGACCGCCCTTCAATGAAAAAGCGCGTCAGGTGGCGGGTTTGGAACCAGGTTTTTATGAACCTTTGTCAATATCCCGGCAAACAAGCAGAGATTCACACAAAAAGCGCTAGACTGTGACATAATTGTGCTTCAATTCTCAGGCTTTTTCTGGGCTGTCACCACTTGTTAGTGACAGATGGGGAATTACAACTTAATATGGCTGTGTAAGGGTGTGGATTTACCAGTATAGTTCTTGTGGACAAACACCTTGGTATCTTAATTGCGTGAAGTGATTGCCTTGATGCAAAACACCAAAAACCGCTATGATAATGATAGCGTTTTTTTCAAAAATGAACGCAAGCAGTTCACAGCCATAATCCAGTTTGGAGGGATTTATCAACTATGTTCACAAAGAAAACAGAAAAAGGCGCCGGGAGTACAACAATGGCCAATCCAGCAGCATCACCAGCACCTTTGAAACCAGCATCACCAGCCCCGGTTGGGGCACCTGCTCCGACTGTAGGAGCAGCCAAACCGGCTGCGGCTGTGGGGAGCGGCGCATCTGTTCCCTCCATTTTTGCTGGTGATATTAGCATTACAGGCAATATTGTTTCCGCTGGAGAAATTCAGATTGATGGCAAAGTCGAAGGCGATATTAAATGCACTTCACTGATCATTGGCGAAAATGCTGATGTTTCCGGCGGTGTCGTTGCTGAAGATGTTGTTGTTCGCGGCAAGGTCAATGGTTCAATTCGGGGTATGCGCGTCACTCTGGAAGCCACTTCTGAAGTCGAAGGCGATGTTTATCATAAAACATTGGCCATCGAACAAGGTGCCTTTTTCGAAGGCAAGTCTCGCCGTCAGGAAGACCCCATCAGCAGTGCACCAAACACAGCGGGCAAACCTGCAACTGCTGCAGCGCCGCGTCCAAAGACCAGCTAGCTTCCCGTATTCTGGACCGATCCAGAGCTATATATGTCAAAGAAAAGCCCCTGCATCTTAGATGCAGGGGCTTTTGTCTGGAAATTCTTATTTTCTTGCGGCTGATACCAGCTATTCCAGGTCACTCACAACTGTATCAGATCCATTGACCCGTTGCGCCAGTGCGGCTGATATGAAGGGATCCAGATCACCATCGAGAACAGCTGGCGGGTTGGTACTTTCGACGCCTGTCCGCAAATCCTTGACCATTTGATAGGGTTGCAGAACATAAGAACGGATCTGATGCCCCCAGCCAATCTCGGTTTTTTGCGCTGCTTGCGCCTGTGAAGCTTCTTCACGTTTTTTGAGCTCGTCTTCATAGAGACGGGCACGCAGCATGGACCAGGCCGTATCCTTGTTTTTGTGCTGGGAGCGCTGAGACTGACATTGCACAACAATTTTCGTCGGGAGATGAGTGATACGCACCGCACTGTCTGTTGTATTGACATGCTGGCCACCTGCCCCGCTGGCCCGATAGGTATCAATCCGGCAATCGCTTTCATTGATTTCTATCTCGATATTATCATCGACGACTGGATAGACCCAGACACTGGCAAAACTTGTATGGCGACGCGCGTTGGAATCGAAGGGCGAAATGCGCACCAGACGATGAACCCCCGATTCGGTTTTCATCCAGCCATAAGCATCCTCCCCTTTGAACAGCAGGGTCGCAGATTTGATACCGGCCTCTTCGCCAGAGCTGGTCTCGATGATCTGCACCTTATACCCATGCTGCTCGGCCCAACGGATATACATGCGCATCATCATTTCAGCCCAGTCCTGAGCTTCTGTGCCGCCCGCACCGGCATTAATTTCAATAAAGGTATCGTTGCCGTCAGCTTCGCCAGACAACAAAGCTTCGGTTTCGCGGCGTAGCGTTTCCTTGTGAAGTTTAGAGAGAGCTTCCTCCGCCTCGCCGATGAGGTCTGCATCATCTTCAAGTTCGGCCAACTCAATCATTTCACAATTATCATCAAGCTCACGTTCCAGACGTTCGAAGGCCTGAATGGCACTCTCAAGCCTTTGGCGCTCACGCATCACCTTGCGGGCCTTGTTGCTATTCCCCCACAAAGACGGATCCTCAGCCTTTTCATTTAAATCCTGCAAACGGTCTTTGGCTGTATCCCAGTCAAAGATGCCTCCTCAGGAGTGTCAAAGACCCCTTGATTTCATTGACCAATGTCTGTGTTTCAGCGCGCATGTAAAACCTCTTGAATATTCCATAGCCTTGGCAAAAAAACAGTTATGGAGCGGGTTCAAAATGATTTCAAGCTAATAGAGCCCGCGCCCGGCTGGAGAAACATATTCCTGCCCATCGCCCCCGGCCCCCCAACCATCAAAATTGGAGCGATCTGGTGGGGAAGTTTCCGGTTTAAAGGCTTCGATAATCGCATATTTATCATCACGCGAAGTGCGCCTGCCGGTCTTGCGATTAATGCGAATGAGCCTGATCCCGGGAGGAATTCTGAAGGGAATGGCTTTTTTGCCCTTCATGGCCATTTTCATGAAATCCCTGAAGATTGGCGAGGCCACCCCGCCCCCGGTTTCACCTTTTCCCATAGGAGTTGGATTGTCATAGCCCACAAACACTCCAACGACCAGATCAGGCGAAAAGCCCATAAACCAGGCATCGCGTTCATCATTGGTTGTACCGGTTTTCCCGGCCAGAGAAATCCCCGGCAAAGCCCGCCCGACACGCACGCCAGTACCGCGCTTGACAACGCCTTCCATCATCGAGGTGATCTGGTAGGCAGTATGAGGGTCAATAATCTGCTTTCTATTATCAATAAGCTCAGGCTCATCCTGATTATCCCAGGCTGCACTATCGCAATCGGGACACTGGCGCTCATCATGACGGTAAATGGTTTTGCCATAGCGATCCTGAATGCGATCAATCAGCGTCGCCTTGACCTGATACCCCCCATTATCCAGCATACAATAGCCCGTTGCCATACGTATGAGCGTGGTTTCCCCCGCACCTAGCGACATGGATAGCACAGGCAGCAATTTATCATAAACGCCAAAGCGTCGGGCATATTCGGCAATCACCGGCATCCCCATATCCTGCGCCAGACGCACCGTCATCAAATTGCGCGAACGTTCAATGCCAACACGCAGGGTCGAGGGACCATAAAACTTCTTGCCATAATTTTGTGGTCGCCACATCCCCTGCCCGCCGCCTTGCTCAATGGCAATAGGCGCATCAAGAATAACAGTTGCTGGAGAATAGCCATTGTCAAGCGCCGTTGCGTAGACAAAAGGCTTGAAGGCAGAGCCGGGCTGGCGTTTGGCTTGCGTGGCCCGATTGAAGTTACTTGCAGCATAGCTAAACCCACCGACCAGGGCCAGAACGCGTCCGGTATGGGGGTCCATGGCAATAATACCACCACCAATTTTAGGAATCTGCATAAGACGCCACTGACCGACAACATCCTCAGCGCTCAAGGCTTTGCGTTTGCCCTTTTTAGGACGGGGTCGTCTTGGCGCTACAAATATCACATCGCCGACTTTGAGGACATCAGAAACGATCTTGGGTCTTTTGCCCTTAGATTCTATTCTTTTGCCCTTTTTGGTGATGGTGACCTTAAGAAGCTTGCGGGCCCACCTCATTTCAGAAAGAGGAATAGTGCCGGTTTCACGCCTGTCTTCCATTTTGCCAGACTTCAAAATATTTGGGCGCAGACCGATACGTGCCTTCTTGTCCTCAACTCCAAGAACAAGTGCCTGACGCCAAGGCTGGATATCTGAATAGGGTTTTTCTATTTTCTTGAACAAAGCCCCCCAGTCATTTCCCGTAATATCAATCGTTGTGATCACACCGCGCCACCCATGGCGGTGATCATACGCCACCAGGCCATCGACCAGCGCCTTTTTGGCCATACGTTGCATACGTGGGTTCAAAGTGGTGCGCACAGACAAACCACCTTCAAGAAGTTTTTTCTCACCATATCGGCTCAAAATCTCGCGACGCACTTCTTCAGCAAAATATTCAGCCGCAAAAATACGAGCCCCAAACGGGCGAGGATTGACATCAAGCGAACGTTTCTTGGCCGCTTCTGCCTCCTCCGGGGTCACATAGCCATTGATGACCATCCGCCCGATAATCCAGTTTCGTCTAATGATGGCTTTCTTGGTTTTTCTGAACGGATGATAATTGTTCGGCCCCTTGGGCAAGGTCGCCAGATAGGCCATTTGATGCAATTCAAGCTCTTTCAGGGACTTGCCGAAATAATTCAGCGAAGCCGCCGCTACGCCATAAGCGCGCAAGCCAAAAAAGATCTCATTGAGGTAAAGCTCTAATATCTGGTCTTTGGAAAATGTCCGCTCAATACGGATCGCCAGAATGGCCTCCTTGATCTTGCGAATATAAGTTTTTTCATTGGTCAGCAAAAAGTTCTTGGCAACCTGCTGGGTAATAGTTGAGGCCCCACGCTTGCGGCCTCCCATGCCAAGCTTTCTTTTGATTTCGGTAAAAATCGCCGCTGCCAGGGCCTTGGGATCAATGCCGTTATGGGTGTAAAAATTCTTGTCTTCCGCCGACATGAAGGCATGAATCAACTGTTTTGGCACGGAATTGATTGGCACATAAATACGGCGTTCACGCGCATATTCCGCCAACAGACGCCCATCATTCGCATGTATGCGGGTCATCACTGGAGGTTCATATTCCGCCAGTTTCTCGTAATTGGGCAGATCTTCGGATATGTTCCACAAAAAATAGGCGGCAACGCCAGCTCCAACAATCGACAGGAACATCCCACCCGCAAAAGCCCAGCCGATAAAGGCAACGGTCCAGCTTTTCGAGCGCTTTTTAGCCACTTTTGGCGGCAGAACAGGTGGCGGTGATGCGTACATGCTAGTCTATGACTCTCTATATTCTGGTTCCAAATATTCCGTTTTCTGAAGAACATGAATTAGATATGATCCAGTAAGAAAACTCAATATGGCATTGACGTGACATTTTCACAGTCCGTCCCCCTGAATGAGCAAAAATAAAGCCGATTGGCCATCATTTCGGATCAAAACCCTCATTATTTTTGTTCCTTGTGCAGAATTACATCAAGTTAAAAATTACTTCAATAGGGGTTGCGCGCCACACGCTGGTTAAAAAAAGATCGGACTGCTTTAACGATGGCACTGGCCATTTTCCTCCGCCATTTTGAGGATTTCAAATTTCTTTCATCATATTTACTACTCAAATATCCCAACTCTAGCAAAATAGAGGGAATATCTGGTGCTTTAAGCACTCTGAAACCCGCTGACCTCGTCTTTGTATCGTGCAATCTGACTTTGCCACGCATTTGCTTGATCTGCAATCTGGCAAACATCAAAGACAGGGCGTTGGTTTCACGCTGAGCCAGATCGATGAGGATACTGGAAACAGGATTGTCAGACTCAGGCAACTCAACACCTGCAATAATATCCGAGCGGTTTTCCAAACGGGCCAGGGCCTGCGCTTCCTCATCCGAGCTGCTTTCAGACAGTATATAAACGGAGGCCCCGCGCACCCGATGGCGTCGCCTGCGTCTTCGGGAAATACTATCGGCATGAATGGAGATAAAAAGACTGCCGCCTTTGTTACGGCCATAATTCACACGTCCGTGCAGGGGAATATAGATATCGGTATCGCGGGTCATTTCAACCCGGTAACGCCCTGTAGCGATTAAAGCTTTGCGCAAAACCCTCGAAAAGGACAGAACAACATCTTTTTCCAGGCTCCCCTTTGATCCAATGGCACCGGGGTCAACCCCGCCATGCCCAGGGTCAATAATGATCACCGGCCTCTTATCATCTGAACGTTTGGTCTTTGTGGCTGCTTGACCCTTTTTGGTCGACGGGATCACCGGTGCCACCTTCCTGGCCAGCACTTTTGGTTCTTCTGGCTCAAGCTCTTTCATCAAAATACGCTTGGTCAGATTCAAGGCAAATATGGAAGACGTGGTTTTCACCAGCTTGATAAACATTTTCGCAGGCTGTTGGCCATTTCCAGCCCGCACATAGGCCTGCTTCACCAGCACTGGTACTTTAGCATCAATAACGATGCGCGATTTGCCGCGCGCAAACAGGCCATACCGATAAGCGCTGACCAGTCCCCGCCCCTTTCGACCAAGGCCTGCAGGAAAGCGAAACTTCACTTCGGGCAAATCAATGACCACCCGATAGGGCTTGGCGAGCGTAAAAACCTTGATCGGCACTTTTTTCGACAGAGCAATCGCAAAACTGATCTGTTTGTGATCCCCTTGTAGCTTGGCACCACTGGCAATGATCGTTTTGGCGTGCACGACGGCGCTTGTGCTCATGCACAAACTCAAAACAACGAAAAACATCGGAAAAAAAACAGTGCGGAACGAGAACTGTCCAGTAAGCTCCTTATCTCTAATATGCTCCATTTTTCCCCTTTCTTCTGATGGCTGGCAAGCATGATTGGACTTTATCATATGCCGCCTTTTCTTGAAATACAGCATGACTGACAACATCAATACAGAAAACTGTGAAAAAGTTATGCCCATGTCCAAAGTTAACTTCATGTCGTAATCATCAGTATTCCGACCTCTTAAGCAGTTATTCATCAATTATCTCGATAAAGCTTGCCAACTTGCCCCATCCGCACGTAAAGTTACGTAGAACAGACAAGCTCAGACTGTTTGCGCAATGTTCCAGATTATGATTTTTACCGTTCAGCGTAATTAAATCTTGAACTGCAAACGCCAGCTTTGGCTGTCACAATAGATGAAACAAGATGCAAGTGAAGTTCATTATTCGCTAAAACGAATGACGAGAAACCAACTCCCACTTGTAATATGAAGCTGTACGACCCAGATCAGATCAGAGTAAGAACACTGGCAACCGACAGTAAATCCAACAATGAGACCGCGATCGCAAGATCGATTGACCCGATGTCCGGTTTCAAAAACGAAATTTCAGTCCGACTTTCAACCTCTTCTATGGCAGGTCAGATCGTCGGAAAAACCGGGCGGGCCAAAACCTGATGGTTAGCCCCCTTGGTAATTTAGTGCGATGACGGGTTTCCGTCATTTAAGACAACATCATGAAGTAGCAATTGATGACATTCGCATCGACTGTAAACAGCAAAATTTCAACTGACGGGATCTTCCCGAACGGATTTTGCATGACCAAAGTCGATCAATCTTATGCCAATAAAGTCGATGGTCGATCTGATCGCCCCACTCAAAGCTTTGGCCGATTGTGCCTTCACTTTTTCAACAAGTACAATCCTATAGTTATAGCGCCTGCTCCCCCCACCTCCTTGTGCATAGACACGAACTGGTTTGCGACGGCAAATAAGGAAGCAGCGCTGGAGATCAATCAATATGGCAAACAAAATGCTTATCGATGCCGCTCATCCGGAAGAAACCCGGGTGGTTGTGGTGCGTGGAAATCGAGTCGAAGAATTTGACTATGAATCAGCAAATAAAAAACAACTGCGCGGCAATATATATCTTGCCAAGGTGACGAGGGTCGAACCCTCCTTGCAGGCGGCTTTTGTGGATTATGGTGGCAATCGCCACGGTTTTCTGGCGTTTAACGAAATTCACCCCGACTATTATCAAATTCCTGTCGCTGACCGCAATCTTTTGAAAGAAGAAGAGGCGCGTGAGGTTGCGGAACAACGCGAACAAGAAGCCAGACAGGAAGAAGCCGCCGAACAGCGCCGCAAATCCCGCAGCAGCCGCAAAAGACGCTCTCGCAGAAATCCCAACAAGGGCGGCGAACTGGTTGAATATATATCAGAGCGAGACGGGGCTGACTATCTGGCCGCTAAACAGGTCTCTGAGGAAAATGCCGCTGATGCGCAGCTTGTCGACATTATCAGAGCTGACGATGATGCTCCTTTGATCGAATATGAAACAAGTGATGAGGCAGCAGAACAAGATAGTGAAGAGCATTCAGACGTTCCAGAAACTGTTGGTTCTGAAGATGCCCTTGAAGAAGTGCCGGCCCGCCCGAAGCGTCGTCGTCGCAAATCCTAT
>JAKIUO010000019.1 GCA_021647535.1 Hyphomicrobiaceae bacterium | reverse complement strand
CGGGTTGCCAATCGCCAGCACCCAGTCACCGACCCGGGCTTCTTTAGTGGCGAAGCGCACGGATTGATAGGTGCCCTTTTTCTTGATCTTCAAAAGTGCAATATCGGTACGCTGGTCAGTGCCGATCAATTCGGCTTCCAGACGCTTGCCATTATTGAGGGCAATCTTGATCTCATCGGCATTGCGCACCACATGATTATTGGTCACAACATAGCCATCGGGCGAGATGATAAAGCCAGATCCCTGAGCCCGCATGGGGCGTGATTTAGGTCGTGCCCCCCCAAAATCTTTGAAAAACTTCTCCAAAGGATGGCCTTTTGGCACGCTGGGTTTTCTGCCCTTACGGTCGCGCTTTCGATTAATTTTGGTCGTGCCTTTTACATAAATGCTGACAACAGCGGGGCGAACCCGCTCGACAAGGTCAGCAAAACTCATGGGCGCATTGCCCAATTCTGCAATCCTGCGATTATCAGTCAACTGGGCGTTGGCCGAGGGACTGTCTGTAAATGTCACAGCGCCAAGCGCACCCAGCCCGACAACCAATGATGTTGCGAGCAGTCCGCGTTTTTTGCTGTTCATTCCTTTTGAAATGATAGATTCCATATTTATCCAGTTATCCTCTTTGTGTGGCGGTTAAAATGGCGTTTTCATCTTTGCTGGAAATATATATAGTAATTGTGGTGCCAAGATGCACTTCCCACGAGATTAAAATATGGTAATATAAGGGAAATCTCAACCAGCAGCCGAGACTTTTTATCATTTAAGAGCTAATTTAAAAGGAATACACATCGTGGTCCTGCAAACGAGACAGACTTTCTCAAGAAAGCTCTTTGATCTGCCTGATCATAATAGACAGATATTGCAGAACAAAAACGGTTCTACGCTCATCAATACAATCAATTTATCTGTTCTCACATTGATATTTTTGTTCTTGGCGTCCTGGCTTGACAAGGCTCACTCTTTGCCGGTTTTTCCCCATTCCTCTCATCAGCTACATCAATCTATTGTGAACGAAAATCATAATTTCATTGTGCCTGTTGCCGTTTTTGGCAAAGATCAACGCAAAAACCTGCCAAGAACCTACAATAAGCTGGATCGCTCCATAGGCTTATTACACAATCCAAGGACGAATGTTTTGTGCACCGCTTTTTGCGTTGGTCCAGATATCATTGCCACTGCCTCTCATTGCCTGTTTGGCCGTCGCAAAAGAAGCAAGCTTTACATTTCATCTTTTTTATTCAAGCTGAAGACCAAAGGACGAAAACGCCAGCTTTATTCAAGAATGGCGGGCTATCGCAGTTCCTTGTCTCGACAATATATCATTGCCGGGACCACTCGGCTCAATCGCAAACCCCCTATTGGCGCCGCCCGTGACTGGGCCATAATAAGGCTGGCACAACCCGCCTGTCGAAACAGCTGGTTGAAAACGCTTCCGCTTTCCCTTGTGAAACTTGAAGCGGCTGCTCGCAACAAAAAAGTTTTTCAGGTTGCCTATCATATGGATTATCGGAACTGGCAGATCGCCTATTCGCGTTCGTGCTCCATACACCGCAACTTTGGCGGCCTCTCCTGGAAAAGCATCAAAAAGCATTTTTCATCCCCGCGCTCATTAATCCTGCATCAATGCGATACGGGTGAAGCCTCTTCCGGCTCCCCCTTATTAATGGATACCCCCCGAGGTCCCGTTGTTGTCGGCATCAATGTGGGAACCTACCAACAACGCGAAATTATTGTCAAAAATGGTCGTATCCTGCGGCGTACCCGGTTTAAAACCATTGCCAATACCGGTGTCAGTGCTGGCGCGTTTTCGCGCAAAATTGCATTTCTGCAACAGGCAAAAATCATCACCAACAGGTTCGAATTAAAAAGATTGCAAATCGCACTCAAGGAACGTGGTCTTTATCTTGGTACCATTGACGGTATTTATGGTGCACGTACATCAGCTGCCATTAAAGCCTTTGAAAAACGACTGAACAGAGCCTCGACCGGTCTTGCCACAAGACAGACCTTATTAGCTCTGGAAAAAAGAAAAGAGGCCCCCCTCTCCTCAATCAAAACATCGGCTGGCTATGAAAAGAACCGACTTCCTCCTCTCGCCAAACAGCCATAATTCAACAGATTTATTGGGGTTCTTTATATCCCTGAGGGCTCAGACTGCCCTCTTTTTCGTGCGTACTGACGGGCAATAGCTACGGCCCCAATATGATCGCAAATTTCTGGTTCAGCCCGACAAAGCCGCAAATAATCATCGCCACTCAGCTCCAATATTTTAGTCGAAGTCAATGTGCTGTAGGTGAACTCAGAGGGCTCTTGTTCGATCATGGCGATTTCACCAAAAAAGTCACCGGCATATAATGTCGCCGCCCCCTCGGGACGCTCGACAAGCACCTCGCCGCTGGCAATAAAAAACATGGATGCGCCGCGATCTTCGGCCCGGATCACTTCCCAGTTCGGCGGATAGGTATGAGCTTGCAAATAGTTCATGAGTTCAGCAATAGATTTTCCATTGAGCTGCGAAAACAGGGGAATACGAGAGAGCAACGACCATGTGACGACAAAATCGCGCCGCGAAGATTCCTGGGCAAAGCCGGTGGAAATGATGGCAATCGGCAAGGCAAACAGGCCAAGGCCCACCAGCATGACCATTGATCCAAAAATTTTACCAAGTGTCGTGACCGGCGTAATATCGCCATAGCCAACCGTCGTCAAAGTTGCCATCCCCCACCAAGCTGCGGCCGGAACCGAGCTAAAGGGCGTATCAACCACGTCTTTTTCGAGGAAGTAAATGCCGGTTGAAGCAAATAAAAGCATGGTCAAAGTGAGAATGAGCGCTCCCATAAGCGCCCGTCTTTCATTAGAGATGACCTTCATCAGCGTATGCAGGGCTGGAGAATAACGGGCCAGTTTTAAAAAGCGGAGGATGCGCAACATACGCAAGACCCGCAAATCGAAAATAGGGTGCACAAAGCTCAGATAAAAGGGCAGAATAGCCAGTAAATCAATGATCAAAAAGGGCCGCAGAGCAAATTTCACCCTGGCTTTCAACGGGGACATACGCTTGAGGAACGGCACCTCAACACCCGCCCATATGCGGGCAATATATTCGATCGTGAATATAGCAACGGAAAACAGCTCGAAGCGATAAAACTCGACATGCCATCTGGCATGTAGCGACGGCACGGTTTCAGCAGCAAAGGCGATGATATTCAAAACAATAAGGCTGATCAAAAAATTATCAAAATAGTGCCGGACCCGATCTCGCTCGCGACCACTTTCAAGAATTTCAAAAACGCGTTTGCGCAGCCTTAGCCAACGAGATTGGGGAACCTCATTGGCATATTTCATACGCGATCTCCAATCAGTTCAGCTATTCTCTTCTCAATGGCAACCAGAGCCTCAGCGGCTTTGGAGCCATCTGGCCCTCCAGCCTGGGCCATATCGCGTCGCCCTCCCCCGCCTTTGCCACCAAGCGCACTTGAGCCCACTTTGACCAGATCAACCGCATCATATTGATCGGTAAGGTCTTTGGTAATGCCAACGGACAAACCCGCTTTGCCTTCATCTGTAGTGGTCACAATCGCGACAATGCCCGAACCAATCTGCTGCTTGTCCTCATCGACAAGGCCGCGCAAATCTTTTGGCGAGATCCCAACAAGCTTGCGCCCGATAAATTTAACATCTCCTATCGAAAGAGGATCGGCTTGCGCCTTTGCTCCTGCGCCCCCTCCCATGGCCAGCTTGCGCTTGGCTTCTGCCAGTGCTTTTTCGAGGCTCTTGCGCTCATCAAGCAGGGATCGCAACCGTTCAGGGAGTGCTTCACCTGTCGTTTTTAATAAATCAGCGACTTCTTTGACCCGCTGATCCTGTTCGCCAAGATAATAACGCGCACCATTGCCGCTCAAAGCCTCGATACGACGCACCCCTGCGCCAACCGCACTTTCGGAGATTATTTTCACCAGACCAATATCGCCAGTGCGCGTGACATGTGTGCCGCCGCAAAGCTCTACAGAAAAAGGCAAGTCAGAGGACGTGGATGGTTGAAGCCTTGCACCGTCCCCCGTTCCCATAGCAACAACCCGCACTTCCTCTCCGTATTTTTCACCAAACAAAGCCATCGCTCCCGCTTCAATAGCTTCATCCTGTCCCATCAACCTTGTGCTCACAGATGAGTTTTGCAAAATAATCTGATTGGTTATATTTTCGACTTTTTCAAGTTCGCCCTTGTCAACGGCCTTGGGGTGAGAGAAGTCAAAACGCAAACGATCCCCACTGACCAACGAGCCTTTTTGTGTCACATGATCGCCAAGGACGAGGCGCAAGGCTTTGTGCAAAAGGTGAGTTGCTGAATGGTTGGCCTTGGTCGCGGCCCGCAACGATGGATCTATGGCAAGTTCAATGTCTTGGCCGGTTTCGAAGTGACCACTTTCGACTGTGCCGTAATGAACGAGTAATTCGCCTGGTTTTTTCAGGCAATCCGTAACAAGGAAACGCGCCCCTCCTTCACCGGTAATCACACCTCGATCACCGGCTTGCCCCCCCGATTCACCGTAAAAAGGCGTTTGACTGGCAATAAGGTAACCTTCATCCCCCTTAGTGAGCGCCTCACAGCTTTTGCCATTTTTGAGCAAAACTGAAATCGTCCCCAAAGCGCTTTCCGTCGAATAACCCAAAAATTCGGTTGCCCCCAATTTTTCACGTAGCTCAAGCCATATCTGTTCGGTAGCTGCATCGCCAGAACCGGCCCATCCTTTGCGGGCCTCGGCGCGCTGTTTTTCCATAGCCTTGTCAAAACCGGCGACATCAACAGATACCCCCCTGTCTTTCAGGGCATCTTGCGTCAAATCGAGCGGAAAACCATAAGTATCATAAAGCTTGAAGGCCACTTCACCCGCCAGCACATCGCCCTTTTTAAAGTTTCCAGCTTCCTCTTCAAGCAGGCTGATACCACGATCAAGAGTTTTGCGAAAACGAACCTCTTCCAATTGCAGGGTTTCGCTGATCAAAGCACGCGCCCGTACCAATTCAGGATAGGCCTCTCCCATTTCTTTGACGAGCGCTGGCAACAGCTTGTAAAACAGGGGTTCGCTGACACCTAGAAGGTTGCCATGACGCATGGCGCGACGCATGATGCGGCGCAGCACATATCCTCGCCCTTCATTTGACGGTAATACGCCATCAGCAATCAGGAAACTGCAAGAGCGCAAATGATCCGCGATCACGCGATGCGAAATATTGTGATCCCCTTTGGCATCGACACCAGACGCTTCAACCGATGCATTGATCAAAGCCTTGAACAAATCGGTTTGATAATTATCATTTGTGCCCTGCATGACGGCCGCCATGCGCTCCAGTCCCATACCGGTATCGATTGATGGCTTTGGCAGATTAATGCGCTTGTCTTTGGAAATCTGCTCATATTGCATGAATACCAGATTCCAGATCTCGACAAAACGATCACCATCTTCATCGGGAGATCCAGGGGGACCACCAGGAATATGAGCACCATGATCATAGAAAATTTCCGAGCAGGGACCACAAGGCCCTGTTTCTCCCATGGACCAGAAATTATCGCTGGTAGCAATTCTGATAATACGCTGATCGGCAAAGCCGGTTATTTTTTTCCAGATGTCAAAAGCTTCGTCATCATCAACAAATACTGTCACCAGCAATTTGTCCTTGTTGATGCCGAACTCTTTGGTAATGAGCTGCCAGGCGAATTCGATGGCATCCCCCTTGAAGTAATCGCCAAAGGAGAAATTGCCCATCATTTCAAAAAAAGTATGATGACGTACCGTAAAGCCAACATTATCCAAATCATTATGCTTGCCACCGGCCCGCACACATTTCTGGGCTGATGTGGCGCGCGCATAGTCTCTTGTTTCCATGCCTGTAAAAAGGTTTTTAAAGGGCACCATCCCGGCATTTGTGAACATCAAGGTTGGATCATTACTAGGCACAAGCGATCCTGAGCGCACGATCTCGTGACCATTAGCACCGAAAAATTCCAGAAACCCTGTACGTATCTCGTTGACACCTGTCATTTGGCTCATTTCTGTCTTGCGTTGAATGTCTGTCTAAGGCTGGTGGAGCGCTCAAAATCATACGACACCTTGCTCCAAAACAATTTGTCGAATTGGACCTCTGGCAACAGATCGTCCTTACATGACGTTTTACAATCCTCTGCCTGACCTGTCCAGCTTAGAGCATATTGCGTTCCAACTGGCTTATTCATTTTCGACGCTTTCCCTTTGCAAACGAACAGAGCACCACTCCGCTTTGGGCGAAGTGGTGCTCTTGTCAAAATATAAATGCTCAGTTCGACACCTACACTCTACAGCCCGTTTCACCTCTTATCCTGCCTTATCAAGATCCTTTGCTGCTTTTTTATCAGCTTTCTTCTCCTTGGCGATTTCATCGGCAGGCATCTCTTCGACAACAAGACCCGCATTTTTTCTGACGGCCCGTTCTATTTCTGCGCACATTTCAGGGTTTTGACGTAAAAACCCTTTGGCATTTTCACGTCCCTGTCCAACCCTTTGGCTATCATAAGAATACCAAGAACCAGACTTTTCAACAATCCCAGCCTTGACGCCCAGATCAATGATCTCGCCCAGTTTGGAAATGCCTTCGCCATACATGATATCAAATTCAACCTGACGAAACGGCGGAGCCACCTTGTTCTTTACGACTTTCACACGGGTCTGATTGCCAATCACCTCATCACGGTCCTTGATCTGGCAAATACGCCGGATATCGAGACGAACAGAGGCATAAAATTTAAGAGCATTGCCGCCTGTTGTGGTTTCCGGGCTACCAAACATCACACCAATCTTGTGCCTGATCTGATTGATGAAAATCACCATTGTATTGGATTTTGAAATAGAACCGGTCAGCTTGCGCAAGGCCTGGCTCATCAAACGCGCCTGCAATCCTGGCAAACTATCACCCATCTCGCCTTCAAGTTCGGCTTTGGGCGTAAGAGCTGCAACACTATCAATCACAACAATATCAAGAGCACCTGAGCGCACCAGCGTATCGGTTATTTCAAGGCCCTGCTCTCCAGTATCGGGTTGGGCGATGAGCAGATTATCCGTGTCAACCCCAAGCTTTTTGGCATAGACCGGATCAAGGGCATGTTCTGCATCGATGAACCCGCATGTCCCACCCATTTTTTGCGCTTCGGCAACAATATGCAAGGCCAATGTGGTCTTTCCTGATGATTCAGGTCCGTAAATTTCGATCACCCGCCCACGCGGCAAACCGCCTATGCCAAGAGCAATATCAAGGCCCAGTGACCCTGAGGGAATAGATTCTATCTCCAAAACCTTATTCTCACCAAGGCGCATGATCGAGCCTTTACCAAAAGCCCTCTCGATCTGCGACAACGCCGCATCAATTGCTTTTTCCTTGTCCATATGTCCTCCCTCGATAATCTCGAACTGGCTTCTTGGCATGGCGATCTCTCTTTGTTCACAAAATGAAAAATAGTACGACATACACACTCGTACCACTTTTGTTCTCATTCATCAAGCGAAATTTGGAAAGCCCCTCATCATTTTGCAAATCACGGCACCAGCCAACTGTAATTCTGCCAACACTATAGTCACAAAGCCGGGTCAGTCAGCAAGGACTTCCTTTACCTTGGCGGCAAGCTCCTTCAAACCATAGGGCTTGGCCATAAAGATAAAATCATCCTCCTCATCGAGGACTTCACGCGCAAAGCCCGATACAAATATAATCCGCAAATCCGGCTTGGCAGCCCGCATTTCCTTAGCCATGGTTGGACCATCCATTTCCGGCATCATGACATCACTAACCACGAGGTCAATACGGCCCTCAACCTCGTTCATGACCTCAAGAGCCTGCACGCCCGTGCCTGCTTCAAACACTTCATAGCCACGTTTTCGCAGTGCCCGAGCTGAGAAACCACGCACAGCCTCCTCGTCTTCAACCAACAAAATTGTCTCGGTCCCCGTCAGGTCAGGTTTGGCTTTTTTATCAACAGTCTTTGCTTTAGGCAGTTCCTTGGCAACTTCACTTACGTCCTCATCGTGGCGCGGCAGATATATACGAAAAGTCGTCCCTTCCCCCACTTCACTGTCAATATAGATGAAACCGCCGGTCTGCTTGACGATGCCATAAACCATGGACAGGCCAAGCCCGGTCCCCTTGCCCACACCTTTGGTGGTGAAAAACGGCTCAAACACCTTATTGCGCACTTCTTCTGTCATGCCCGATCCCGTGTCAGAAACCTCGATCAGCACATATTCGCCAACCTGCATCCCCTCATCAGGCAAGTCTGCCGACATGCGCTGCGTAATATTGCGGGTGGCGATCGTCACAGTTCCCCCCGCTGGCATGGCGTCACGAGCGTTCACCGACAGATTAATGATAACCTGCTCGAACTGAATGGCATCGGCGCGCACCATCCACAAGTCACGATGGCGGATCATATTGAGATGAACATTATCGCTCAGCAAGCGGTTCAGCATGATCGACAAATTGGATACGACATCATTGAGATTGAGCACCTCGGGACGCAGGGTCTGGCGGCGTGAAAAGGCCAGGATCTGCCGCACCAGAGAGGCGGCCCGATTGGCATTTTGCTTGATGCTGATAATATCCTTGAAACCGCTATCCGTTGGCCTGATGCTGCCCAGCAACTCGTCCGTCCCAAGAATAATAGCCGTCAGAACATTGTTGAAATCATGAGCGATGCCCCCGGCCAGCTGGCCAACGGCAGCCATCTTCTGCCCTTGCACCATACGCATTTCCATGCTCTTTTGATCAGTCGTATCAATGGCATACAGGATGGAACCGGCAAATTTCCCACCTGTTTCACGGTCAATCGTTCCTGTTGGCGAGAAATAAAGACGCCCGGTCTGCTCCTTGTCGCCACTGAACGAAACATTCAAGGGGCTGATCTTGACCTGTCCGCTGGAAGCTCTCGACAAAGCCTTGGAAACCTCGGGCCTGTCTTCCTTGGCAACAAGCGAAACAATATCAAGATCATTGCCCTCACTTCCGGTAATGGTTTTGGCAAACATGCGGGCAAATGCAGCATTCGTACTGCCCACCTGCCCCCGCTTGTCAATTGTCGCAATGGCAATGGGGGCGGAATGGAAAAAACGGGCAAAACGGACCTCGGCAGCCCGTAAATCATCAGCCGTTTCTTCACCCGGTGTCCTGTTAAGCACCAATGTTCGCGAATATTGTCCCTTTTCGTCATCGAAAAAAGTCTGATGCAGCAATCTGACCGGTAGTGATGTGCCATCTTGCTTGATCAGGTCGAGATCAAATGACTGCTTTTCCCCCTCTTTGCCAGAAAGAGTTGCCTGCGCCAACAGTGTTGCCCCATCGCCAGCAATTATATCGCTCAACGAGCGTTTTGTAGCGATGGCATCGGCAAGATCAATCCCCAGCCAATTGGCAAGAGTGGTGCTGAGATGGTCGACCTGACCATCTTTGTTGCTCGAAAAGAAACCGGCAGGAGCCTGATCCAGATAGTCGATGATCTCCTGGAGACTGCCAACAGCTACTTCTTGACGAAGGCGTTCCTGCGTCACTTCGGCAATCTGCCATATGCTCAGGCCAGTCTTTTTTGGTTCGGCTCCTCGTGCTTTGTTAAAGAGCAGCGCCAGCCCCGCATTGAATTCATTTGTAGAACGCACACTTATGCGGTACCAGGCGGCCTTGTCCATGGCGTCTTTAGGGGCATCAAGAGCACGAGAGACGCGGAACTCCTCGCGCCAGCTCTCCCCTCTCTTAATCGCCTGCCTCAACCGGTAAAGCGGTTCAGCTGCAGCAGTCTCTTTCGCAAAGAGCTGATCAATCGTCAGAATTGCTTGTTCCTCGTGCCCATTTAGCGCGCTAAAAGCGGCATTTGAATAAAGGGCCGTTTGATGCTCGTTCGTAACCAAAACGCCATCGGGTAATTCATCCACTAAAGACAGGCTTCCCGCTTCAAAAACATCAGGGCTGGAAATCTTTAAGATGCCACTGGCAAACCCGACCACAGCCAAAAGGCCAAAGGTAACCAACAGACTAAAAATGCTTTTGATCATCAGGTCGGACAGATGGTCTGATACGATCCACGACAAAAAAAGGCCAGCAATGGTCAAAAAGAAAACGATCCCCCCTATTTGACGAAAATTGAAATTCGCCAAAACTTTAGAGAGAGCAGAAGGCGCGGTAACCGCATGTGAGTTAAATTGAAGCATATTTGTCTCCTAGCTGATTCGCAGGCGATCTGTCTGCCGTTATTTTAAAGACCCAAAACTCCATGACCGGTTCTTTCGCGAAAACAGCGTGATATTTGCGCTCAATTCAGCCTTAGCCGAATAAAGTTAACCACTCCTCAACCTTTTTAATTGCTTAATGGAGAATGAGCACATGGGCAGCCCTCAGCTATTCTGTGGTCTAAGTGTCTGACTTAATATTCTTCACTGATTCTATTGGATTTTTCAGGCCCATTATCGGCGAATTTCAGCTTGAAAGGGACGCAAGCCCCTATCTACGCTCAAATCCTTGATTCTGGACCAGAAAATAACTCAATATAATCAACGAATAATATTCGGTCAGACACTTATGTTTAGTTGTGAATTGGTTTAGTTGTGAATTGATGGAGTTTGTAATGAAAAAGCATACAATATTTCTCCTGCTGATGTCCGTTGTGCTCTCTGGCTGCACTTCGATTTTCGGTGGATCTTCCGCTCCCAAAATGGCCTATATTGGCGATCTGTCCAATAATCGCGTCTCGCGCGCTGGCGATACCATTGCCTATGCCAAAGGCAGCAATAATACAGATACCATCATTTATGTATTCAAAGGCGTCGATGGCAAGGGTGGCATCCATATTAACCGTGTTCTGCGCACGACAAGAACAGGTGGCCAACGCACCGGGTTGCTGGGATTTTTTCAAAACAAAACCCCAGCTTCAACCGAGCTGGTTTTCAATCCGGACCAAACCTTGCTGGTCTCTCCCGGGGTGCATGTCGTCTTCATAAAATCCTCGCCAAGTGAACTGCATTATCGCGTTGTCATGACCGCTGGATAACTCCCCCGTCTTTAGCTCCTCGCTATCTCACAAACAGCATATGCGGTAACCAGGTGACGATGCCGGGGAAAAAGGCGAGGAGTAACAATGCCAGCAGCTGGATCAGTATAAAAGGCATGACACCTTTGTAAATATCCAGCGTGCGCACACTGTCAGGGGCAACGCCGCGCAAATAAAACAGCGAAAACCCAAAGGGCGGGGTTAAAAAACTTGTTTGCAGATTGATGGCGAACATCACCCCCAGCCATAGCGGATCATATCCCATGGCAATCAGGCTGGGGCCGACAATGGGGACAACGACGAAAATGATCTCCAGAAAATCCAGAAAGAAGCCCAGAAAAAACAGAACCATCATAACGATCAGCATGGCGCCAAAAGCCCCGCCCGGCAGGCTATGAAGCAGCTGTTCCACATAACTATCGCCGCCAAACCCCCGAAAAACCAGCGAGAACATCGACGCACCGATCAGGATCAGAAAAACCATTGAGGTGATTGTCGTGGTCGATCGCGACACATCACGCACCTCCTTATAGGAAAGCCTGTTCGCATAAAATGCCAGCAGAGTTGCCCCAACTGCCCCAACGGCTGCCGATTCAGTTGGTGTTGCCAGGCCAGAGAGAATGGAGCCCAGCACGGCAACAATCAAGAAAACCGGTGGGAGTATAATGGACAACAGACCTGAAACCTGTACTTCGTCCTGGCCACTCGAAAACGCCTCATTGCCGACAAGCGATGGGCAGCTATCCTCATCCACAAAAGCCTTGATCAGCACCCAGCCAGCATAGAGAAAAACCAGCATAAGTCCTGGCAATAAAGCACCGGCAAACAGATCAATGGCCGTTACCGGTTCTGGCACCAGAACCCCTTTCATTTCGGCAGCCTGTTCATTGACCCCTTGCATGATGTCACCAAGCAGAACAAGAACAATGGAGGGCGGAATGATCTGTCCAAGGGTCCCCGAGGCGCAAATGATCCCGGAGGCCAGTTGCGGACTGTAATTGGCGCGCAGCATGGCGGGCAGGGAAATCAACCCCATGGTAACAACGGTCGCCCCGACAATACCGGTTGCCGCCGCCAACAGCGCCCCGACAAAAATCACAGACAGGCCAAGCCCCCCATGCATCTTGCCAAAAAGACGCCCCATACTCATTAAAAGATTGTTGGCGATGTCGGATTTTTCCAGCATGACGCCCATAAAAATGAACAACGGAATGGCCACCAGCGTCTCTGACTTCATGGTCCCCAGAATGCGCAAAGGAAAAACATTCAGCATGACTTCGGGAAATAAATCTATCTGCGCTCCAATAAAGGCAAAGAGCAGCGCTGTTCCGCCAAGCGTCAGAGCGACAGGAAACCCCAGCAGCAAAAAACCAAGAACACACAAGAACATCAGCCCGGCCATGGCTTGCTCGGAAGGGGCATGTTTTGCCATCGCTTCGAAAAAAGCCGCCGTTACAGATTGCACCAAAGAGGGGCTGGCATAGGCCAACAAAGCCATAACCGCCAATGCCAGAACAGCAAGCGCTCCTCGCCCTCTCATATTTTTTAAAATGATCGAAACAAGCTGCAGCCCAATGAGCACAGCGAACACAAGGATGGTGCCCTTGAGAAGCCAGAGTGCTGGCAGCCCCCCCGCTTCAGAGCTGCGCTCGCCGCGTACAAATGAGCGCTCGAATAGCGGCAAAGCCTTGAAAAACAGCACCCATATAAAGGGCAGGCCAAGAAACAAAGCGCCCAGAAGATTGACGGTGGTCTGGTATTTTTCGCTCGCGTCACGATAGATCACATCAATACGAACATGGCCATCGCGCAACAAGGTATAGGCCGAAGCCAACATAAAGGCGCTGGCATGAACCCAGACATAAAGCTCCTGCATCCAGACATGACCAATGCCGAACGCGTAGCGCAGGCAGACAACGGTAAAAACATTGAGAATTACGAATATGACAAACCAGGAAACAACATGTCCCACCAGCTCATTTACACGATCAATGAATGAGGCGATCCTTGTCCCGATGCGCAATGAAGCCCCCTGCTCTAAATATTTCAAACATATAGCCAGCGGCTACAAGCGATTTGGTTGCTGACCGGTGAACCTCTTTGATCGGACAACGGTTTTTCGCAACCTCTTTTCGGGTTTTCAGTATACATAAATTGATATTTCCCTGCCCTCACCACTACAACAAATTGGGCCCGCAACCAAGAGGTCAAACTCGAGATCACAGGCCCAATAATAAAGATGTGTTAATTGTCAAATTCAGGAGAGATCTGCCACATATCAGCCATTCCCCCTGTGACCAACCCTCATACCAACCGCCTTCTATATTAACCTATTGCGCGACATCAAAAGCGACCATGCAGCTTGCCCTCGCCGGGCAGGCTGCTTTTGCAGCAGGCACCAAAGGCGAGCCTTTGGAAACCATAATTATTATCTATTATTCCAGATAGATAGGTTTCCAAAGGACTGGTCCTTTGGCGGGGCGCAGGGGCAGAGCCCCTCATTAAGGCAGGCTATCAATGGGTTATGATAAAGGGCGGTTGGTACTCAGACCTTATTTGGTCAAGATCACAAAATCAGTGCCCTTGCCTGTCTCATGGCTCATTCCCTTGTCAGAGATCACCAATGATGATCCTGGCGTCAGCAATGTGGAAATCTGCCGCTTCACAACTCCAGGGATCACGATACGATTCAACGCCTCTTTGGCACTCACGCGTACAACCGGGACGCGTATTGTTTTACGAGCTGCTTTACGACGTTTTTTCCCCCGAACCCTTCTCGTTTTGACCTGCCTTACACCAGAATCCCTCACCGTCAGAGCTGTCCATCTGGCTGGAACGTCTCCCTTGTCCTTGTCAAAATACATCGCTGTATAGACATGGGTGCCAATGGGTTTGGTTGCATCAGAAATTCCGACTGGTGCATCAAACAAATCAACAAATCCCTGACGAACATACATATGAGCATTCGCTTCTTGTGTCCGTCCAACACGCTTATAGAGTTCTTCAACCAGACTATCTGAAATGCGACCGCTTTCCTTGAGGCCCAGCTCCCGCTGGAACGCCTTGATCGCAGTTCTGGTCATGGAACCAACAGCCCCATCAGCTACTCCCACTTCATAACCAAGCTCGGCCAAAATCTTTTGTGTATCAATGGTGCGTTCTCTGCCACGGCGCGGGGTAACCAGTATCCGCAGAGGCATTTTCTCGCGAGCCATTGCTGACTTTATCGCAGATTTGGCTTTTCTAATGGCCCTTTTCCCATTGAGAACCGCCTGCTTTCCAGATAGCAAGTCCTTTTGCGCCTTTTTCAAAGCAGCCTGTGTCTTGTAAATTTCACTCTGGCGCGCTTTGACAGTCGCTCTTGCATTGCGGTCCACGTACAGTAACTCATCATATTGCGCCGTTGCCACATCAAGTTCTTTTGTTATGTCATCGACAGCAGCCTGCTTTACCGCCACAATCTCATCACGGCTTCTGGCCCTGGCCAGGGCTTTTTTCATCCAGTTACCCTCAAATCTTGGATTATCGCGACGTTTATCAACAATCTTCCAAGCCCATTTGGCTCGACTTTCCGCCTTACGAAGAGCCCGTGTTTTTGGCGATCTTTTGCGTTTTATTTTCGAAACAACCGCCCGAGGTTCCCGCAAAGATTTCCCAGACGCAAAAGCGACCTTTTTGGCGACATTCAATGACGCCTTCCTGGCTTCAAGCTCTTTTTCAAGCTGTTCTCTTGCCTGCGCCAAGGCTGGAACCGCCGCAATTGACTTTTCAAGGTCTTTTTCTTTTTGCATCAGTTTTTGGCGGGCCTGCACAACCGGCTTAACAAACCCAGGCAATCCTCCCAGCTCAAGCTCTGGACGAGCATCCCCAACGCTGGACTGATCTGTCATAACGGAACCGGTAGGGCCATTGCTGGCAACAACAACGCCTTCATGTAGCGGCTGAAACAGATTATCGTGGACAATCGATTGCGGAGAGGCAGACGTTGAAGCAACGATGACATGAGCACCCATGCTGGTGCGCTTAAACAGGGTTTTGGCAAATCCATAGGGCAAGCGTATGCAGCCATGCGACGCATAGGGGCGAGACACATTCCCAGCGTGCAGAGCTATTCCAGACCAGGTAATGCGCTGCATGAATGGCATTGGAGCCCCACCATACAGGTTTGAAAAATGACGCTTGTTCTTTTGTATAATACTAAAAATGCCGGGAGGCGTGCGATGACCTAATTTACCCGAAGATACACGCGATGAAGCAATAATCTTGCCACCCTTGTATATACTTACGCGTTGCCTTGGCAAAGAGACAACGATCTGCACAGGCTCCTTGGCGGAAATGTTTAAATTGCTTTTCGTCTTTCTGGCAATTTTCTTTCTGGCAATTTTCTTTCTGACCCTCGAGACCGTTTTGCGTTTTTTAAATCTGCGCTTACGCAAACGACGTGCTCTGCGACGTGCTTTACGACGCGCTTTGCCTATTCTATTTATTCCACGCGCATTGGCGAAATTATTGGGGTTATTCCTGATCTGTTTGCGAACTGTCTTTGCCCGACGCCCCTGCAAACTGCTTTTAATGTAATAGGATTCAGCAGTATTAAACCCCCGACCACCTGCCCCATACCCTTGAGCATCAGCTGGACTGTTTCCACCAAACAGCAGCCCTAGCGCGAGGACTATAATTGAAACCTGGAGCATCCGTCTCATAACACTAACAATTCCTTATTTACTACTCTTTCTGGCCTTTGGCATTCTTGCCATACTCATCCAGAAACACTTATTTCACCCCACAAAGCCCTCTGCCCAATGAATTCTGCCATGATTTAACCAAATTTCAATAGATTTGTCCAAGACCTTCTATTCTTAGAGCCATTAATCTAAATATTTGTGTCATATCTGCCGAACAGCCAGCTCACAATACGCCGTGATTATTGCTGCAAGCCCAGCCGTTTCTTCAAATTCATCAAAAAGAGTTGTCTTTTACTAACCATATGATCTCACAACAAACTTTCCAAAGTCCAAAAAGGGCCGGACAAGATCAGCTTATGGTTAATTTAGAGTGAAGCAGTTCATATCATCGAACCTCACTCTTCTTAAAAAGAAATATGAGCCCTACCCACAAATCGGATACCAAAAGCACTCATGTCCTTTGTCCGCAAGCACTTATCAGTGCTATCCATATAGCACTTTTGATCACTCACCGGGATTACGCTCTTAATTTATCCACACCCTCTTACAACTTCGCCTTGCCGCGATTTTCAAGAAAGGCCTGCTCGGAATAGCCGGACCAGTCAATCATTGTGCGGCGAAAATTAGTGATATGTTCATATATTTCCCGACCTTCCGGGCTTTTCGCAGCGAGTTCTGGCAACACTTCAGCCGCCCTGCTTCCAATAGCGGAAAGCAGTTCATCAGAATATTTGCGCACACTGACCTTGTGTTCCTTAATGAGTTTTTGCATGGCCGTATTGTTGGCAGCCTGGAATTTCGACAGCACAAAAAGATTGGTGGCAGCTGCACCGCGTACCACAATATCGCGCAACTCGGGTGACAGAGCCTCATAAGCTTTCTTGTCAAAAAACGCATCCAGAACAGTGGCTGGTTCATGCCATCCAGGATAATAATAATTATTACAGACCCGGAAAAGACCTTTACCAAGATCGGCAGCCGGGCCAATCCATTCTGTTCCATCAATCGCACCGGTTGTCAGGGATGACAGCACGTCCTTGCCGGGCAAAAGCACCACATTGACGCCAAATGTTTTCAATATTTCTCCGCCAAGACCCGGCATACGAAATTTCAAACCTTTCAGATCAGCCACGCTGTTGATCTGCTTGCGATACCAGCCCCCCATCTGATTGCCGGTATTGCCCAAGGGCAAAAATTTGAGGCCAAGACTGTTGTAAATTTTGTCGGCCTGCTCAATGCCGCCCCCATAATAGAGCCAGGCATTTTGCTCCTGGGCGTTAAGACCATAGGGCATGGCGGCGACAAAAGAGATCGCTGAAGATTTCCCGGCCCAGTAATATGGCGCACCATAGCCCATTTGCGCGGTCCCTTGCAAAACCGCGTCCATGGCTTCCAGAGGCTTGACCAGTTCACCGGCGTGAAAAACCTTGATGGTCAGCTTGCCACCACTGGCCGTCCCGACAAATCGGGCAAAATCGCTCAGCGCCTGTCCCAACAAACCGGCCTTGCCAAAGGCTGAAACGGCAATCCATCGGGTTTTGGCTTCAGCGATCGCCGGCGCACCAATTACGGTTGCAGCCGCTGTCCCGCTCGCCAGACCTGCATTTTTTAAAAACTTACGGCGATCCATATCTTTTCTCCTGGATAATGACAGTCTGTCATTGGTTTTGGGATTTCTGGGGTTTTGGGATTTCTCGGGTTTTGGGATTTCTCGGGTTTTGGATTTTCTGAGGTTTCTGGCTGTGTTCAAAAGCCCTGTCGCTCAATCAATTTTTGCTTTTGACAACAGGAAGGCCGAACAGTTTTGCATAGGCTGCCAGACTGGCTAAAGGCTTTCCTGTGGTCTTATGCACATAAAGAGGCAAGGTCTTTTCGGGTTCGAAATGTTTCAATTCAATAATCTGATAAGTGCTGTTGCTACTTCCTGATCTGTCCGTACGTGAGCGCTGGTAAATCCCTTTATATTCTGAATAAGAAGCCTGCCAGTTATGGTCTCGAAAAAACCCAGGCTCAGATACCAGAACCCGATCCTTCTCAAATGCCAAAATATATTGGCGCCTGCCTCGCCAATATGCAAACGCTGACAAAATGACCAGTGCTCCGCCCAGTAGCAAGGCCGTACCAGTGTCAAACACCATAAAGAGCACAACCAGACTGATCAGCCCCAAGGGTAAAGCATTCATGGTTTTATCCGGCTTTTCAACATGAATTTTCTTTGGGAGATTGTCTATCTCAACTGCAAAGGGACGATCCTCTCCCGAATTTATTTTAATACGGACACTCACCTTAAAAATTCCCCTCAAAGGCCATATTTCTTTGCCATCATGCCAAAAACCGATAAGCAACGCTTCTTCTATAGCTGATTTCAACAATTGAGCCAAACGTCCAGTTGGAAAATTAGATTTGGAAAAGAGAGGCTGCGAATGGTAAAATGACATTTATGATTCGGAGGTGAAACCTGATGACAGACAGATCCCGTATAAACGAAAAGTCAGATTCACACGGCCAGAATATGAGCTGGCTTTCGGGCTGGCTATGGCGTCCGCTGGTCGCCCTCCCTTTGTTTGGGCTGATCGCATCACTTGGTTTTGCTCTTCCTATAGGAGTAGGTATCATCACCGCAGGCTCACAATCTGCCACGGCGGCGCCAGCCTCAGACAAGCGCTTTCGGCAATGGGTCGAGCGCTTGTGGCCCTCGGCACGGCGCAAGGGCGTTTCCCGGCGTACCTTTAACACTGCTTTTCGCGGGGTACTCCCCGACCCCGAAGTCATTCGCTCCGCCCATTATCAACCCGAATTTGTCCGCCCGGTCTGGGACTATCTGGCCAGTGCCGCCTCTGATCGGCGCATTGAAGTCGGCATGGCCATGTTACGCGAAAATAAAGACCTGTTTGACAGGCTGGAAAAACGCTTCAAGGTGGATCGCTATGTCATCGTCGCCATCTGGGGCATGGAAAGCAATTTTGGCCTCAATAAAGGCAGCCAGAACGTCATTCGCTCCCTTGCCACCCTGGCCTACCGTGACCGCCGACGTCGCAAATTTGGCCGCCAGCAGCTTTTAAGCGCCCTCAAAATTTTGCAGCGGGGCGATATCAGCGCCGCACAAATGAAAGGTTCCTGGGCCGGAGCTATGGGGCATACCCAGTTTATCCCGACAACCTATTCAGCCTATGCTGTTGATTTTACCGGCGATGGCAAACGCGACATCTGGAACAGCCCCACCGATGCCCTCGCTTCGACTGCCAACTATCTGCGTGTATCGAAGTGGCGGTTTGGCCATGCCTGGGGATATGAAATCAAACTCCCCAAGAAGATGAAGTCCGCTCGCACGCGGCTCAAACGAAGAAAAAACCTGAGCTATTGGAAAAAGCTGGGCCTGAAACGCATCAATGGCAAGGGCTTTCCCCGGCTGAGTGACAAGGCCGCTTTGTATCTTCCTGCGGGTGCCAAGGGACCGGCCTTTCTCGTGCTCAATAATTTTCGCTCTATCCTACGCTATAATAATGCCGCCACCTACGCCCTTGCCGTTGGTCATCTGTCAGACCGTTTGCGCGGTGCTGGTCCCTTTGTCCAATCCTGGCCGACCAAACACAAGCCCCTTGCCAGAGACGAGCGACTGGAGCTACAACGTCTTTTAACCGCCAAGGGATTCGATACAGGTGGCACAGATGGTGTGATTGGCAATGCGACGATGCACGCCGTGCGTAAATATCAAAAATCCCGTGGCCTCAAGGTCGATGGCTGGCCAAGCGCACGTGTCCTTAAAACATTGCGGAATGATAGCTAATGTTTTGACCCAACAATGTTTTGACCCAACCATGAGTCCTATCAAATTGCGATCATGTTTGGAAAAGTCAAAACACCACAAAGAACCAGCTGGTATTTTAGGCCGAAAAATGGGTACTATTTGTCGAAGTTAGGACATCCGCAGGAATAAGTGAATAGATTTGAGGCCGGAGTTTTGTTTGTCAGTAAGGCGTGCAAAGGGGCGTGTAGCTTGGCTACATAATCCTTTGCAGAACGAAGCTGGCGGACAAAAATACAAGTCAAATCGTTCAGTTATTTTTGCGGCTGTCCTTAGAACACTGGAACGGAGGCAAGGCTGAATTGTCGATGAACTTCAAAAATACAATTGCGCTCCGGCGACAGGTGGCTCACAGCTCCGAAATGACGGGTCGGGTTTTTGTGGCATTGTCTTTGATTTTCATGGCCCTCACACTCTGTTCCCTTTTCTTTTCCAAAAGTGCCATTGGTGCCGCAAACACCCTGCAATATTCCAGTTATATCACCCCTTTTCCCGAGAGAGGCGTCCATAAAGTCCTTGTACTGGGAGACAGTATTGGCGAGGGCCTGTCGTTTGGGCTGTCCAAAGCATTTTTGAATGATCGCACCATCAGACTGACCAATAAAGCCAAATGGGGCACCGGGTTTTCACGGCGTAAATTTATAGGACGCCCACGCGAATTCAATCCTCTGTTGACCTCTCTGAAGCCTGATATTGTCGTCATCACCGTTGGTGCCATTGATGCTGTGGCCTCCATCCGTGAAGGCCGTAAAAAATACGTCTTTTCTTCTCCTGAATGGCTAAAAATATACACAGATAGAGTGGATAGCGTTCTCAAGCGCCTCAAAAAAATCAAGGCTGCCGTCTACTGGGTTGGCCTGCCTATTATGCGCGATCCAAATATCAATGATAATATGAACATACTGAACGAGTTGTTTCGCGAAAAGGCCCATCTCAATAATATCAAATTTATCGACAGCTGGAACGGCTTTGTCGATCAGTATGGTAATTATTCCCCCTATGGTCCTGACCTTGATGGGCGTGTGCTGCGCCTGCGTGACAAGGACGGCATCCGTTTTACCCGCACTGGCTATCTTAAACTGGCCCATTATGTCGAGCGCGAAATCCGCCGTGATCTGATTGCTGCACGCTCCGAGCGTAATGTCCCCCTTGCAGGCGGCAAGGAAGAACAGTACGAAATCAACCACAAAAAAAGCATTAGCAGACTGGCCAAGACCAATCTGCTGGCCAATGGCAAAAAGTCCATAATACCCAGCAAAATCACTGTACGCAGTACCAGCTCAGCAGCAGTATTTGGCGAGGTCATTGCCTCGGACCGGGCCAGTGGCCTGACCCTTCTCTCTTCAATCACCCGTGTCAACGACCCAACCCTGGCAGGTGGTCGCCACACCCTGCCCCTCACCTTGCGCCCTTATTACCGCGTCCTCGTCAAAGGCGAGACCCTGATCAGCAAACCGGGCCGTTCAGATGACTTCACCTGGCGGGCTGTTAATTGATCTTTGACAGACCTTGAAGCTTTACGATTAATACCAACCGCCCTTAATATTGACCCATTGCATGGGATCTTAGCGGCTCAGCCAGACGTTTCTGTTAACGAAGATTGTCGCTTTAATTGCCTTGTTGAGGCCAACAAACTATTGTCTAGTGTGCGCATCCCCGCCATGCAAAAAATGATCATGACAGGGCTTTATATCCGAAGAAAAAAGGGTGAACGACATGCTATTTCCTAGCGCTCAAAAGATTGCATTCGGCCTTATGCTGATAGCGATGTCGATTGTCTCAGGCCAGGTGAGCGCCCAGAATCAGCAAGATTACTGCATCAAATGCACCAATCCGGGCGAAACCTATATTTGTCGGGTCGTCTCCAACAGCAATAGCGCACAGGGCAAACAGCTCTTGTGCATCATGAACATAGCCAGAGAACACGGGCATGACAGTTGCGCCGCAACAACCCAGTCTCAATCCTGTTCTGGCGTGCTTGTTCAATATGAAGTTTCAGGCACAATGACAACACCCGGACCGCCACGACCTGTCAATTCGGCCCTTGCCACGCCCAGCCAAACTGCGCCGCCCCAAAGAACTACGGGCGAACCCCGTACCCTTGTTGAATTCACCAAGAAGGCGACAAAAGCCACGAAAAAAAGCTTTAAATCAGCTGGTAAAGACACCAGCAAAGCCTTCAAGAAGACCGGTAAAAAAATCACCAAATTCACCAAAAAAGTCGGCAAGAATATCACCAAGGCAACGAAAACAACCTGGAAATGTATCACATCCCTGTTTTTCAGTTGTAACAGTAATTAGGCAACGCACCTGTAAATTACTTTTCAATTTCAATTTCAATTTGATGTGTTTCATTGTTGTGAAGAGGGATATGCATCTCACATATTTATTTTTAATGGTAAATCTGGCCTGCACCAATTGACTATTTTGAAAGCTCTCAACTAAACATGAATCCGTGAGATCAATTTTAAACGATTAGGCCGATACCTTTGTAAAGACTCATGTAAATTGCTATTATCCGCCACATCATCATTTCACCCGGGAGGTGAGTATGCGGCGGTTTCATATCAGCCAGTCAAAAACGGAAATTTTTACATCACATTCGGGGCTGGCGCTGGTCGGGCTGGCCCTTACACGCAGCGGGCTGGCCAAAAATCTTGGTACTATTGCGCATCGGCACGGCATCGGGCATTTCGACTGTGCTGGCAGCTATGTCGGGC
>JAKIUO010000253.1 GCA_021647535.1 Hyphomicrobiaceae bacterium | reverse complement strand
TCATTCCATCGACCGCATCCAGCATGTCCAAAAAGTCCCTGTGTTCCATAATTCAGCCCTCCGCTAGTGGCAAGGACAGAATAACCAAAAACTATGACGAAAAACCAACGGCGAACGGATACATAGCAAAAACAATTGATGATTGCAAATAAAATGTGCTGATGTTTATAATTAAGCTATTCAAATTAGACTTTGGTGATCAGGTTTTGTACCAGAAAAGCAAGAACATGATTTAACCGAACACGTCAGAAAGGTTTTAAACATTTTGTTACAAAAAAAAATAGATCGCCGCAGAGCAATCAGGATTGTTGCGTTTGGATTGGCCTCAAGCGTTGTGGCTTCAAGTACTTTGTTGAGAGCAAAAACGGCGCAAAAGCCTGTGTGGCACAAGTGGGAAGGAGAGGTTCTTGGAGCTCTTTCTTCCATTGAGCTGCATTCACCAGACAAGAAATCTGCTGAAAACCTGATCTCCAAATGCGTTGAGGAGATGCAACGCCTGGAGAGTATATTTAGTCTTCATCAAGACAATTCGCAAATCAACAGACTAAACTCTATGGGGCATCTTGAAGATCCGGCAGCCGAACTGGTCTCTATTCTTAATTTATCCAATCGGGTTCATAAGGATACAGATGGTGCTTTTGACATTACCGTCCAGCCCCTTTGGTCGGTTTATGCAGACCATTTTTTCAAAAAAGACAAGTCATCCAGGGGACCTCTTGCACCTGAAACCATCACGAAAGCGCTTCGCCTTGTTGACCAATCTGCGTTGGAAGTTTCAAATAGCGAAGTGCGGTTCAAAAAAACCGGCATGGCCATAACATTGAATGGTATTGCCCAAGGTTTCATCACAGATAAAATCAGCCAAATTCTGAAGTCGAATGGTATTCGTGATGTCATCATTGATCTTGGTGAGATTGTTGCGATGGGACACAATGAAAAAAACGCCCCATGGACTGTCGGCCTTTTAAATCCAAATGCGCCACTACAAGTGTCTTCTGAAATCGAGTTGAGTAATATGGGACTAGCCACTTCTGGAGGCTACGGCCTGGAATTTGGCCATGAGGGCACCGCCAACCATATCTTTAATCCAAAGACAGGCCATTCCTCTCGATATTATAAGTCGGTCTCTGTCGTTGCGCAAAGTGCTGCAGTTGCAGATGCCTTGTCCACAGGACTTACAGTCATGCCTGAAAACGAAATCGGGAGTGTCATTAAAAGATACAAGGCTGGCGCTCTCATAACAAGGATGGATGGATCAACAAAAAGGTATGGTCTCTTTCCCAAAGTACACCACGTTTAACTCACTTTCTAGCGAGCAAGGGCAGACATGATTTAGAAGTTTTCTTGAGTTGAATTATCTTGATGAGCCAAAAGAACATTCTTCTTTTGGCTTCAATCGTAACTCCCCAGTTATCTGAATTCAACTTTCCACAGTAGACATCATTTTTCTGAAGTCTAGAACATTTCTATTGCGGTCTGCCCTTGTTTTTAACGCGCTTGATGAATTTTATGCCAACGAGGCATATGATGAAACGGGCCAGCTTGTCTCCCGCCAGCAGCAAGAAGTGATGATCCGTGATCCCCGGCAAAACCACTGACCGGGTGATAAAAATACTCCAAGCAAACAAGCGAGCTTGACACGGCGCACACCATCCACAAGCGGCTGGAAAAAGCAGGTTTCGAGATCGACAGTTTTAGACAATAGAACCGATTGCCTTTTGTATTGGCGCCCTTAAAGGAAAAAATTATGACAGGTGTGGTGATTATTGGCGCGGGGCAAGCGGGCTACCAATGTGTCGAGAGCCTGCGCCTTGAAGGCTATGAAGGTCTGATCACTCTTGTGGGTGAAGAGTCCCATCTGCCCTATCAGCGTCCGCCACTGTCCAAGGATTATCTGCTGGGCAAAACCGATGGGGAGCGCATCTTGTATCGGCCCCGAGAATTTTACGAGCAAAGTCCTGTGACACTGAAATTAGCGACAAGGGCGCTATCCATCAACCAGCAGGAAAAAACCGTACAATGCGATGGTGATCATGCACTTGCCTATGATGCGCTCATATTGGCCACCGGTGCGCGGGTGCGAAAACTTGAACTTCCTGGGGCGGCGCTTGATGGCATTTGCTATTTGCGTACCCTTGATGATGTTGCTGATATCGGCAAGCGCCTTGAAGCGGCACAAAGTGTCATTGTTATCGGGGCCGGTTTCATCGGTCTTGAATTCGCTTCTGTGGCTCGCAAGCTGGGCAAGAAAGTTACCGTCCTGGAAGCCATGGAACGGGTCATGGCGCGGGTCGTGGAGCCTGAACTTTCGCAGTTTTTTACAAATCTGCATCACAGCCATGGCGTTGAAATCATCACTGGTGCACAGGTCGGAGAAATTGTCGGGCAAGGAGGGCAGCTGAGCGGTGTCAAAACGACAGACGGGCTGCTGCTTAAAGCTGATCTGGTCGTCGTTGGTATTGGTGTTTTGCCTAATCTTGAGCTGGCGCAAGAGGCCGGGCTTTCTTGCGCCAATGGCATCATTGTCAATGAATTTGGGCAGACTTCCAATGCCGACATTTACGCCTGCGGCGATTGTGCCTCCTATGAGCATCCGTTTGCCGGTGCGCCGGTGCGCCTTGAATCAGTGCAAAATGCCGGAGATCAGGCGCGTTCTGTTGCGGCAAAAATCACCGGCAAGGACAAATCCTATATAGCGGTGCCATGGTTCTGGTCGGATCAGTATGATGTCAAGTTGCAAATGACCGGTTTGACCATTGGTTGCGACAGCCATGTGGTGCGCGGCGATCTGCAAAGCGGTCATTTCTCACTCTGGCATTACAAGCGCAATCAGCTACGCGCCATTGAAGCTATCAGTGCGCCGCGCGATTATGTGGTTGGGCGTATGTTGCTCGAAAAAAAGATTTCACCGACCAAACAGCAGGCCTCCAATGCTGATTTCAACCTCAAACCACTTCTCAAGCAACCATCCAGAAGTAGCTCGGGGAAACTACACAGTCTCTATAAATGGATTTTTCGCCTGTAAAGGGGTTTGACGCGCAATGGAACGAAAAACCGCGATAAGGATCAATTACAAGCAGACTTCCACCAGAATCGGCAATGCTTGTGGGCTTTGTCATGAGCAAAAACATGGATGCCCCGAAGATCCGGTCGTAACAGTTTTGTTCTAGAGCATTTTGCGTTCACTCGAAGTCGATTTCAGGCTTCCCTCGTCTATGATTTTGTGGTTTATACCAGCTCGCGAAAGTGCTGACACACAGTTGATGGCTTCCTATCAGGACTGAATTGTGATTCACTCATAGATGTTTCAACTGATTGGGAGAGGCGCAATGTCAGGGGCGATCAAATTGCGGGATGATTATAGTGGTGAGGAGTTGCGGCGTTTGGCAGCATTGGCGTGTGATGGTTGGCAGAGCCGTCGGCTGATGGCGCTGGCGGCAATATATGATGGCAAGAACCGGACGCAAGCGGCAGCTGTTGGCTTGATGGATCGTAAGCGGTGCCTACACCCCACCTTTTCATCTTGGTTTTGATATGGCAGCCTTGCGGTTTTTATGGAAGGATCGTTTGGAGGTATGTTTTGCAACAAACTGAGCCACATTTGTTAGCGGGTTCCCAAAACCACATTGAGCGTAT
>JAKIUO010000252.1 GCA_021647535.1 Hyphomicrobiaceae bacterium | reverse complement strand
CATGGGTTTTTCTTCACCGCCGACAATTGCATCGGCTGCCACGCCTGTGAGGCGGCCTGCTCGGAGAAAAACGACACGCCCTCGCATATCGCCTTTCGCTCTGTCGGCTTTGTCGAGAGCGGGTCCTATCCAGATTATGCGCGCCTCAACATCTCCATGGCCTGCAACCATTGCGACGATCCGGTCTGCCTGAAGGGGTGCCCGACCCGCGCCTATACAAAGTTTGCTGAATATGGCGCGGTGTTGCAGGACCCGGACATCTGCTTTGGCTGCGGTTATTGCGCCTGGGTATGCCCTTATAATGCACCGCAGCTTGATCCGGTGAAGGGTGAGGTTTCCAAATGCAATATGTGCGTCGATCGACTGGAAGTCGGTTTGAAACCCGCTTGTGTCTCCGCCTGTCTTGGAAATGCACTCGATTTTGGCGTCATTGAGAATGTGCCCGAGGGCCGCGAGCAGGCCAGCACACAGATCCCCGGCTTTCCCACGCCGGAGATCACTCATCCCAATATTCGCTTTCAATTGTCGCGAACGTTGCAGCGCATTTTTACGCGCCCAGACAGCGCGCCCGTTAAATATGTGCGTGGTGGGGACGAAGGCTTTATCTCCGCACCCGATGAAAGCAAGCTGGACGGGCCGCGGCAATGGAACCTCAAGGCGCTGCTGACCAGCCACGAGAACGCCCATATTGTTTTCACCCTGTCGACACAGGCCGTAATCGGTGCTTTTCTCATCATGATCTATGGCAGCTGGTTTGGCGCAGAGCCTTCAAACCCCATTGGCAATGCCGAAATATTCTGGCCGTTCATGATCGCCATGCTGAGCCTGCTGAGTTTTGGCCTGTTCACACTCAACATGCATCTGGGCAAGCCCATGCGCTTTTATCGCGGCTTCAATAATTGGCGATTGTCACCGGTGAGCCGCGAGATCGCCGGGGTCACCTTATTTTTCATGGGGCTGGGGGCCTATGCCTTTGCGGGTCTGCTTGGCCCCGATCTGCTGCACGTCATAAATGTAGAAAATGCGCGGCGGCTGGCTGATCTGGCGACCATTCCCACCTTGATCGGCGCTGTTGTCGGTCTTTATTATATGATCAAGCTCTATCTCATTCCGGCCCGTCCCTTCTGGAACCATTGGCAGACCGCCAGCAGTTTCATTGGTTCCGGCTTGGCGCTTGGCACCTTGTTAATTGGAGCCGCAGCCATTGCTGGTCTGGGTCTGCGCGCTTTGCAAAATGCCGCTATACCGCTGGCGATGCTGGCACTGATCGGTCTGGCAATTGAAGCCCTTGGTCTGTTTTTTCATGCCCGCACCATGAAGCGCCAGGGCGGCGAGGGGGCCGCGTCGCACTTCGAACAAACCAGCCGTTATGGCAAAGCCTATCTGACCCGCAATATTTTGCTGGTCGTCAATATGGGGGGCCTCGCGGCGATCGCCCTACTCGGTTTGCCAGCCGGAGGCATCGGAGTATTACTGGCCCTCACACTGAGCGTTTCCATCCTCACCAGCGCCATCATTGGCCGTGCTTTATTCTATGTGCTCGTCATCCCGACCACCATGCCCGGTTCGTTTTTCTGGCGCAACAAGGGCTTTGAGCAACACGCCAAAGACAGCGGACTAGCGGCACGCATCAAGGCGGGCGTCCTGGCCAAAGGGCATTGAAAACATCATCCATTCAGTGTGACGATGAAAATCATTACGACGTTAAAATGAGGGGTTCTGCACCATGGGCGCTAAGTTACGGTCAAACTTGCTGCGCAATCGGGCTACCGCCCGCGCCCGCTTGGGAGGAGACCTCCCAAACCCACCCATTTTTAAATTTCAAAAAGAAGGGGGATCGGGGGAAACTTCCCCTGAATGGGTCTGGGCGATAGCCCATTCGCGTAGCGAGGCGGCACTTAAATTACCCCCTCCTGCACAGCGATAACCAAAGCAGAAATATCTTTTGAAAAGCCCTTGACCACTTATTAGAATTATTCTAATTTGGAATTATTCTAATAAATAATACGTGCTTCACTCATAAAGGATGATTTTGATATGGAAACGCAAAGCAAATGCCCAATGTCCGGTGCCAACACCACTCTTGGCAGCAGGTCAAATGAAGATTGGTGGCCTGAACAGCTGAACCTGCACATTCTCAATCAAAACGCTCCTGCTGTCAGCCCGATGAGCGCGACCTTCAACTATGCAGACGAATTCAAAAAACTTGATCTGGCGGCGCTCAAAAAAGACCTTTATGCGCTGATGACCGACAGTCAGGACTGGTGGCCCGCCGACTATGGCCATTATGGCCCGTTTTTCATCAGAATGGCCTGGCATAGTGCGGGCACTTATCGCACCAGCGATGGCCGTGGCGGTGCGGGTTCGGGCAATCAGCGCTTTGCCCCGCTCAATAGCTGGCCTGACAATGTTAATCTCGATAAAGCGCGCCGCCTGCTCTGGCCGCTCAAACAAAAATATGGCAAGCAGATTTCCTGGGCCGACCTGATGATCCTTGCGGGCAACTGCGCCATCGAATCAATGGGCGGCAAAACCCTTGGCTTTGCGGGCGGGCGCGAAGACATCTGGGAACCTGAAGAAGATGTTTATTGGGGGGCCGAGGCCGACTGGCTCGGCGACAAGCGTCATGAGGGCGAACGCCAGCTGGAAACACCACTGGCCGCCGTACAAATGGGCCTGATCTATGTCAATCCCGAAGGCCCCAACGGCAACCCCGATCCCCTCGCCTCTGGTCATGATGTACGCGAAACCTTTGCCCGCATGGCGATGAATGACGAAGAAACCGTGGCGCTGACCGCTGGCGGCCACACCTTTGGCAAATGCCATGGCGCAGGCGATGCCGCTTTGGTTGGCCCGGAACCAGAAGCGGCTGGCATCGAACAGCAAGGCCTTGGCTGGAAAGGGGAATTTGGCAGCGGCAAAGGCGATGACCAGATTGGCAGTGGCCTTGAAGGGGCCTGGACGAGCAATCCGATCCAATGGGACAATGGCTATTTCGATGCTTTGTTCGGCAATGAGTGGGAGCTTTCAAAAAGCCCGGCGGGTGCCAATCAATGGACGCCAAAGGACGGCGACAAGGATGCTGCGCCCAAAGCCCATGATGCCTCAAAGCGCCAACCGCTGATCATGACCGCCGCCGATATGGCCATGCGCATGGACCCGATTTACGAGCCCATTTCACGGCGCTTCCATGAGAACCCCGATGCGTTTGCCGATGCGTTTGCGCAGGCCTGGTTCAAGCTCACCCATCGCGACATGGGACCGCGCTCACGCTATCTCGGCGCTGAGGTTCCAAAAATCGAGCTGATCTGGCAGGACCCCGTGCCAGAGGTCGATCACGAGCTGGTCGGTGCCGATGATATTGCCGCCCTCAAGAAGCAGATCAACGGCTCTGGCCTGACCATATCGCAACTGGTTGCAACGGCCTGGGCATCTGCTTCAACCTTTCGCGGCTCTGATATGCGCGGAGGTGCAAATGGCGCGCGCCTTCGTCTGTCGCCGCAAAAGGACTGGCCGGTTAACCAGCCCGAACAGCTGGCCAACGTGCTCGACGCTCTGGAAAAACTGCAAAATGCCTTCAACGCCGCGCAGTCCAACGGCAAGAAAATCTCGCTGGCCGATCTGATTGTGCTTGGCGGTTGCACAGCTATTGAGAGCGCCGCAAAAAAGGCTGGCTTCAAGGTGAATGT
>JAKIUO010000251.1 GCA_021647535.1 Hyphomicrobiaceae bacterium | reverse complement strand
AAAAAATCAATTATCCAGGAAACTGCGCAATTTGCGCGACCGGCTGGGATGTTTCAATTTGCGCAGGGCCTTGGCTTCGATCTGGCGAATACGCTCGCGGGTCACGCTAAACTGCTGGCCGACTTCTTCCAGTGTGTGGTCGGTATTCATGCCAATACCAAAACGCATACGCAGAACACGCTCTTCACGGGCCGTCAGTGAGGCCAGCACGCGGGTTGTTGTTTCGCGCAGATTGCTCTGAATAGCCGCATCAATGGGCAGAACGGCGTTTTTGTCCTCAATGAAATCACCAAGCTGACTGTCCTCCTCATCACCAATCGGCGTTTCCAGAGATATGGGTTCCTTGGCGATTTTCATCACCTTGCGCACTTTTTCCAGCGGCATATTAAGCTTTGAAGAGAGCTCTTCGGGCGTCGGCTCGCGGCCAATTTCGTGCAACATCTGGCGGCTGGTGCGCACAATCTTGTTGATGGTCTCGATCATATGCACCGGAATACGAATGGTGCGGGCCTGATCGGCAATAGAACGTGTAATAGCTTGTCTGATCCACCAGGTGGCGTAGGTCGAGAATTTATAGCCGCGCCGATATTCGAATTTATCCACAGCCTTCATCAGGCCGATATTACCTTCTTGAATGAGATCAAGGAATTGCAGGCCACGATTGGTATATTTTTTGGCGATGGAGATCACCAGTCGCAGATTGGCCTCGACCATTTCCTTCTTGGCGATGGCCGCTTCTTTTTCACCCTTGCGCACATGCTTGACGATGCGGCGAAATTCCTTGATGACCAGACCGGTATCGGTAGCCAGCTCGTGAATGTCGGCGCGAATTTCTTCGATGGGCTCGCGGTCTTTATCGATGAATTGTGCCCAGCCCTTGACCTTGAGCTTGGCCACCCGGTCGCACCAGCCAGTATCAAGTTCATGACCATAATGCTCGGCCAGAAAATCCTTGCGCGGCACCCCATGACTATCGGCCAGACGCATCAAACGCCCTTCAAAACCAATGAGATGCTTATTAATGGAGTAGAGTTGTTCAACCAGCGTTTCAATGCTGCCATTATTAAGCTCAAGCCCTTTGACCTCAGTGATAATATTGGTTTTGTGCTGCTTGTATTTCTTCTTTTGTGCAGCAGACAGCGTCTCCGCTTTCATATTCTTGATGACCAGCTTGTCCTGCAAATCGCGCAATTTCAAATATTCACTGGCAATGCGATCAAAGGTCTCAAGGACAAGCGGCTTCAATTCGGCTTCCATGACCGTCAGCGAAACATTATTGTCGAACTCGTCATCATCATCGTCCTCGTCATCAGAGCTTTCGCCGTCTTCAGACTTGGTCTCTTCTCCGTCTTCACCCGTCTTGGCCGTTTCATCGTCTTTTTTATTCTCGTCCTCTTTTTTTTCTTCGTCTTCATCTTTTTTGATCGTCTTGTCTTCCTGCTTGGCATCCGGGCCAGCATAGGTCGCTTCAAGATCAATAATATCGCGCAGCAAACGCGTGCCTTCAATGAGTTCATCGCGCCAGATGATAATCGCCTGGAAAGTCAGTGGACTTTCGCACAGGCCAGCAATCATGGCTTCGCGGCCCGCTTCAATGCGCTTGGCAATGGCGATTTCGCCCTCGCGAGACAAAAGCTCGACCGTACCCATTTCGCGCAGATACATGCGCACAGGATCGTCCGTGCGCTCACCTGCGCCAGCTCTTGTGTTGGTTTTGGCAACTGCCGTTTTCTTTTTGCTGGCAGTGGCCAGGCTCTTGCCTGTTTTTTTGGCCTTGGAGGCCTTGGAGGCCTTGGAGGTTTTGGACACCTTGGGAGACGTTTCTGGCTCCTCAGCCTCCTCCTCTTCCACCACATTGATGCCCATATCAGATAGCATGGACATGATGTCTTCAATTTTTTCAGAAGAAACTTCGTTCGAAGGCAGCACTTTATTGAGCACGTCATAGGTGACGTAGCCAGCCTTTTTGGCCTTTTTTATGAGGTCTTTGACAGCCTTTTCGCTCATGTCCAAAAGAGGTTCGTCTTGCGTCTCTTCCGGCTTTTTCTTTTTGCGGGCCTTCGATTTAACCGTTTTCGTAGCCATATGTTTCCTTGCTCCAGGACGCGTTTTATCGACGCGGCCTCTCTTGCTCCCTTTGTCATCTGTCAATCCGCCAGATCGGACCAGTGACAAAGAGAAGGATCACTTGTGTTATTTATGCAGCACCGACGAAAAAAAACAGGGCCGGAGCAAAATTTTCTCAACTCATTTTAATCCGCGTTCCGCCATAACCACAGAAAGGTACTCACTAAGACCTTCTTTATTTGCAACAGCATCAGACCTTGCAAACATGTTTTCATTGTCCTGATAGCGTGCATTCAAGTCTCTGATCTTATTATTATTCTCTTCACTATCGTCTTCTTTAAAAGCTCGCTCAGCTATATCCAATTGATTTTGCAGGTACATTTGGCGTTGATAAAGATTAAGCGCCTGCTGCCAGCTCTCTTCAATCTTCTTGTGAGACTGTTCGGGAGATCGTACCCACCTATCAACGTCAATATGGGCGGCACCCACTCTTTCAAGGGTGTCGCCAAATCCACTCTCTTTCAGATGAACATCTAACTGCTTTCTGTCAAGGGTATTTTGACCACTGAATTCGATCTGCAACTGCAAAATGGCATCACGAAACACGACAAGGTCATTATGCATAAAGGTCAGCTCTGCAAATTCCTCGCTATAATCATCAAGCAACCAAGGGTGATTGAGGACTGCTTCAAGCACCAAAGCTTCGCCCGGTGACAAGCCTTTCTTTGGACCACGTACCAACGTACTCTGACGCAACCTATCGCTGGCAGGCTGTGGTTCATCTCGCCAAAATCCACCTTTTTTGCCTCCCCAGCCACCGCTCTTTGTCGGGCTGTAAGGTCGCCTCGTTCGGCTTTTGGCCCCTTGCTGCCCCGGAGAAGCGCGCCCCTGCTCTCTCCACAGGTTCCACAGACGCTGGCGCACCTCTTTTTCATAATGGGCTTTGACCGCGCCATCGGCAATCTGACCGATTTTGTCATATATACGCGCTTCAAAAGCGGCGCGGCGTTCGGGGGTATCCGTTGGGGCCTGTTGCAATTCGCGGCGCCACAACACATCCACCAGGGAGCTGGCAACATTAACGACCTGACCAAAGGCCGCCGCCCCCTCTTTATTAATCAGATCATCGGGGTCCTGACCCTCGGGCAAAAAGGCAAAGCGCAGGGAGAAACCAGGGGCCAGTTCCGGCAGAACCGTATCCACCGCTCGCCAGGCCGCTTTGCGCCCGGCCTCATCGCCATCAAAACAAAGCACCGGCTCGCGCGCCAACCGCCACATTAGCTGGATCTGCTGCACGGTCATGGCCGTACCCAGCGGTGCAACGACATTGTCGAACCCGGCTTTGGCGCAGGCAATGGCGTCCATATAACCCTCAACCGCAATCACGCTCTGGCGATCATAGGCACTTTGCCGGGCTCTGGCGATATTGTAGAGCAACCGCCCCTTGTGAAAGAGCGGCGTTTCTGGCGAATTGAGATATTTGGCCTTTTGCGCCGCGCTCAAAGCCCGCCCCCCAAACGCAATCAACTTGCCATTCAACTCCTCGATGGGAAACATCAGACGGTCACGAAAGCGATCATAAGGAACCGAAATATCGCACCCAACAACGCACATGCCAGATGGCACAA
>JAKIUO010000018.1 GCA_021647535.1 Hyphomicrobiaceae bacterium | reverse complement strand
CATGTTTGGTTGGCTGTCCGGCGTCACACTGTTTGCCGCCTTGGTCGGTGATCTTGTTTTATTGCCAGCTATTTACCATCTTGAGCGGCGGATCACGGGGCGCGGGGACCGCTGAACGGTTGAGGAGGTGTGTCAATGAAAGGGTGACCATGTTGGGGCTTGCCACCCGCAAAAAAAGCTGTGACAACCCCCATTAGCTCTTTTCATTTCATCCAGCCTGGTTTAATCAAAGCGAATGCCAAAAAGAACAGATATAAAAACCATCCTGATTATCGGGGCAGGTCCGATTATCATCGGTCAGGCCTGCGAATTTGACTATTCGGGGACGCAGGCGTGCCGCGCCTTGAAAGAGGACGGCTATCGTGTCGTCCTGGTCAATTCCAATCCGGCCACCATCATGACCGATCCGGTGTTGGCCGATGCCACCTATATCGAACCGATCACCCCTGAAATTGTCGCGATGGTCATCGAAAAAGAGCGCCCTGACGCTCTGTTGCCAACCATGGGCGGGCAGACCGCTTTGAATACGGCGCTTTCGCTGGAGCGCGACGGGGTTCTGGAAAAATATGGTGTGGAGCTCATTGGGGCCAAGGCGCATGTCATCGACAAGGCCGAGGATCGTGACCTGTTTCGCAAGGCCATGACCAAAATCGGTCTGGAGACACCGCGCTCGAAGCTGGCTCACGACCTGGCCGAGGCCATGGAAGCGCTGGAATATGTCGGACTTCCCGCCATTATCCGTCCCTCCTTTACGCTGGGCGGCACGGGCGGCGGTGTGGCTTATAATCGTGAAGAATATCTGGAGATCATCGAGAGCGGTGTAGACGCCTCGCCGACCAATGAAGTGCTTGTCGAAGAGAGCATTATTGGTTGGAAAGAATATGAAATGGAAGTCGTGCGCGACAAGGATGATAATTGCATCATTGTCTGTTCCATCGAGAATGTCGATCCTATGGGCGTGCATACAGGGGACAGCATCACCGTGGCGCCGGCCCTGACGCTGACCGACAAAGAATATCAGATCATGCGCAACGCCTCGATTGCCGTATTGCGCGAAATCGGTGTCGAGACCGGTGGCTCCAATGTGCAGTTTGCGGTTAATCCTGTTGATGGCCGTTTGATTGTCATCGAGATGAACCCGCGCGTCTCGCGCTCTTCGGCGCTGGCCTCCAAGGCGACGGGCTTCCCCATTGCCAAAGTGGCCACCAAACTGGCGGTGGGATATACGCTGGATGAGCTGAAAAACGAGATCACCGGCGGCGCGACGCCTGCCAGTTTCGAACCAACCATTGATTATGTCGTCACTAAAATCCCGCGTTTTGCCTTTGAAAAATTCCCTGGTACACCGAAAGTTCTGAGCACGGCGATGAAATCGGTGGGCGAAGTGATGGCCATTGGCCGGACCTTCGCGGAAAGTCTGCAAAAGGCCCTGCGCTCGCTGGAGACCGGCCTTGACGGGCTTGATGAGATCGAGTTCGAGGGGCTTGGGCAGGGCGATGACAAGACGGTCATTCGCTCGAACCTTTCTGTTGCCTCGCCTGATCGTTTGCTCAAAGTGGCGCAGGCTTTGCGCTATGGGGTGTCGCACGAACGCATTTATGATTTGTGCCGCATTGATCGCTGGTATATTGAACGCCTGCAGGAAGTGGTCGATCTGGAAGAACAGGTCAAGGCGCACGGGCTGCCAGAGACGGCCGGGCTGTTGCGCAGTTTGAAAGCGGCTGGATTTTCTGATCGCCGCCTTGGAAAACTGGCGGGGATGGACCCCTTGCGGGTGCGTGAGCAGCGTTTGCGTCTTGATATTCGCCCGGTGTTCAAGCGCATTGACAGTTGCGCCGCAGAATTTGCTTCGCCGACAGCCTACATGTATTCGACTTATGAAAGCCCGTTTCTCGGTGAAGCGCTTTGCGAGGCACGGCCCAGTGATCGCGAAAAGATCATTATACTGGGCGGTGGGCCTAACCGTATTGGTCAGGGCATCGAGTTTGACTATTGCTGTTGTCATGCCGCTTTCTCACTGAAGGAGGCGGGCTATGAGACCATCATGGTCAATTGCAATCCTGAAACGGTTTCAACGGATTACGACACATCAGACCGCCTGTATTTTGAACCTTTGACCGAGGAGGATGTGCTGGAGATCATCCAGACAGAGCAGCAAAATGGACACCTGAAGGGGGTTATTGTGCAGCTCGGAGGGCAAACGCCGCTCAAACTGGCGCGGGCGCTGGAGCGGGAAAATATTCCTATTCTGGGCACAGAACCCGATGCGATTGATCTGGCCGAAGACCGCGACCGCTTCAAGGAGCTGGTGGAGCGGCTGGGCCTGCTGCAGCCCAATAATGGCATTGCCCATACAGAAGATGAAGCGCGCGAAATTGCCCAAAAGGTCGGTTTTCCAGTGGTTATTCGTCCCTCTTATGTGCTGGGGGGGCGGGCTATGGAGATCGTCCATGACGAGCATCAGCTGGATCGCTACATTGCTGAAGCCGTTGACGTTTCAGGGGACAGTCCGGTGCTCATTGACAGCTTTTTGCGTGATGCCATCGAGGTTGATGTTGACGCGATTTGTGATGAAAATGATATTTTTGTCTGCGGGATCATGCAGCATATTGAAGAGGCGGGCATTCATTCGGGCGATAGCGCCTGTTCCTTGCCGCCTTATTCTTTGAAGGAAGACATTCTGGTCGAGCTGCGCAAGCAGGCCGGGGCGCTGGCGCGCGCGCTGGGTGTCAAGGGGTTGATGAATGTGCAATTTGCCATCAAGGGCGATGATATTTATCTCATCGAAGTCAATCCACGGGCCTCGCGCACAGTGCCATTTGTCGCCAAGGTTGTCGGTCTGCCGGTGGCGGCCATCGCCACACAGGTCATGGTGGGCAAGCCGCTGGCCGAGTTTGCGCTCAAAATGCCAGAATTTGATCATATCGCCGTCAAGGAAGCGGTCTTTCCGTTCAATCGCTTCCCCGGTGTTGATCCGGTTTTGGGGCCAGAAATGCGCTCAACGGGTGAAGTCATGGGCATTGATCGCGATTTTGCCATCGCTTTTGCCAAGAGCCAGCTCGGCGCGGGCAGCGAGTTGCCCCTGAAGGGAACGGTTTTTGTTTCCGTGCGCGATGTGGACAAAGAGCGGGTTCTGATTTCTGTGGGCAAACTGCAAAAAATGGGTTTTGAGGTCATCGCAACCGGTGGAACACAGCGCTTCTTGATGGAAAATGGGCTTGACTGTACAAGGGTTTACAAGGTTCATGAGGGACGGCCCAATATTGTCGATGCCATCAAGAATGGTGAAGTCGATATGGTCATTAATACGACAGAAGGGGCTAAAGCCCATTCTGAAAGTGCCTCAATCCGGCGAACGGCCTTGCTTCATCACGTGCCTTACTATACAACCATCGCCGGGGTGGATGCTGTGACTAGAGCCATACGAGCTTTAAAGGATGAACGTCTGGACGTTGTGCCTATTCAGGACTATACTGTTTCCCCTTCACGCTAAATTACCTATCGTTTCTATCGAAAGATCAGGAGCGATGAGGTTTTCTGTTATCTGATTTACGAATTGAATGAACAAGTGAGATTTCTGACTTCGGGAGAGAGAGTTTATGTCGACAGAAAAAATACCCATGACACCAGAAGGTCACACGGCGCTTGAAAAAGAAGCCAAACACCTGAAATCAGTAGAACGCCCTCGGATTATCAAGGCCATTGCCGAAGCGCGGGCGCATGGCGATCTGTCTGAGAACGCTGAATATCATGCCGCCAAAGAGCAGCAGGGCATGACAGAGGCCCGGGTCAAGGAGCTTGAAAACTCTCTTTCGCGCGCGCAGATTATTGATATTTCCAAAATGCAGGGTGATACGATCAAGTTCGGAGCGACTGTCACCATTGTCGATGAGGATACGGATGAAGAAATTCGCTATCAGCTGGTTGGCGATTTCGAATCAGACGCCGGAAATGGCAAGATATCCATCAGTTCCCCTGTGGCGCGCGCGCTTATGGGCAAGAAGGTCGGTGATTCGGCTGAAGTCGCAACGCCAGGTGGTGGGCGCTTTTTTGAAGTGCTGAAAATCGAATATATCTGATTGCCGTTTAGAATAGCCGATATCATGCGAGCGCTATAATGAGGGGCTTTGCCCCATTTTTTCAGGAAGAGGGGACCCCACCAAAGGACCAGTCCTTTGGAAACCTGAATGTGTTATTCTCGTTCCCAAGCTCTGCTTAGGAATGCATGTTAAAGACGCTCTGCGTCGCGGTTCAGGTTTTTCCATGCTTGTATTCGAGAATGCAGAGCGTCCTCCCAAGCAGAGCTTGGGAGCCAGAATTGCGAAACTTGGGGCTGAACGCTGTTGCGCGAGCCTACCAGAGAAAAAAGGCTGCGCAGGAAAAATTTCCTGTGCAGCCTTTTTAAATTCAAGCCTTCGTATCATCGAAAGAAGGCAAGCCCTCAGAGCGCCTAGCCCAAAAAGCCGTCAAATTTCTTTTTGAAGCGCGACAGACGTCCGCCACGGTCGGTCAGGTGCTGCCCGCCGCCCGTCCAGGCCGGGTGAGACTTGCTGTCAATATCGAGTTTGAGCTCGTCCCCTTCTTTGCCATAGGTCGAATAGGTTTCAAATGTCTCGCCATCGGTCATAACCACAGTGATTTTGTGATATTCCGGGTGTAGTTCTTTTTTCATTGGTTTATCCTGTGAGATCCGGGCCTTGACTTGCGATGATCGGTGCCAACGGGTCTTCTGATGCGAAATTGATGAGTTTCAAACCGCTCTTATATCCCATGCAGAGGCGTTGGACAAGTGTCGAAAATCATAAAATTATAGCCAGCGGCTATGGCAATTTGGCTGCTGACGGGTGAACCTCGTAGATCGGACAACGGTTTTTCGCAAACTTTGTCAGATCGGCGAGTGTTTTGAGTATATACCAAGCGGTATTGGCAATGACTTTTGCAGACTTGTGTACCTCGTTGATATTACAGCGGTTTGACGCAAACTTGTGTGCCAGGCTTGCGGGCGATGGGTATAGCAAGTTCCAGCCTGTGATTAATTTCTATTTTTTGCGGGGTTAGCGAGCAATCATAGACGATCGCTTCAACACCGGTCTGGCGGGCCTTTTCAAAAGCCTTGGCATAGTTGGGATCCTTGTCACCTGCAATGGTAAATTTTTGGCAATCATCGCGTTGTACGATATAGAACATCACCGCCCGATGGCCTTCTTGCACCATGTTTGAGAGTTCATGAAGGTGTTTGGCTCCCCGTTTGGTCACCGAATCAGGAAATTCGGCAAGGCCTTGCTGGCGCAGCAAATGCACATTCTTGACCTCGACATAACAAAGATCGGCACCAGTCTTTGACAAAAGCAGATCGATGCGGCTGTTTTCGCCATAGCGTACCTCTTTTTTGATCTCGTTATAACCGGCAAGTTCCGGGATGCGCCCTTGCTGGATGGCCTCAAAGGCCAATTTGTTGGGGTGCATGGTGTTGATGCCGACCATGATTTTTTCACCAAAACTATCGACCTGCGCTAGTTCCCAGCTATGGCTGAGTTTGCGTTTGGGGTTGTCGCTTTTTGACAGCCAGACCTTGATACCGGGTGTGTTTAGCCCCTCCATGGCACCGGGATTGGCACAATGAACGGTGAGTTCATCGCCGTTTTCAAGAATGACATCGGCCAAAAAGCGCTTATAGCGTTTGACAAGGGTGGCGGAGATCAGGGGAGCGGCGAAATTCATTTTTGTTTCATCCAGTTTTTGAGCCGTTTAACGGCCTCTTGCATGTCTTCCATTGAGCGGGCATAGGAAAAGCGCATGAAATACTGGCCCCGTTCTGCATCAAAATCAGCGCCGGGTGTCAGCGCGACACCGGTCTCATCGAGGATCTTGCGGGTGAACGCCTGACTATCCTCTGTCAAATCACTAATATCAGCATAAAGATAAAAAGCCCCATCAGCCGGAAGTATTTTATCAAAACCACAGCGTGGCAGCTCGTTGAGCAGAAAATTGCGATTGTGTTCATAGGCTTGTTTATAGCCTTCCAGCTCGTCCATGCAGTCAAACGCCTTGATGGCGGCAAGCTGCGACAGGGTGGGGGCATTGATATAAAGATTTTGTTGCAGCCGCTCGATGGGGCGCACCAGATCTTGCGGCACCACCATCCAGCCAATGCGCCAGCCGGTCATTGAAAAATATTTCGAAAAACTGTTGATGATGAGGACTTCATCACTATAAGCCAGCGCCGTTTGAGCCGGTTTGTCATAGGTCAGGCCATGATAGATTTCATCGCAGATCAGCGGGATATTTTCATGACGGCACCAGTTGGCCAAGGCAGACAGGCGCTGCTCTTTCATCACCACTCCGGTGGGGTTGGCGGGCGAGGCCACCAATACGCCATCGATTTTGTGCCCCTGTCTCTCCAGCCCGTCCAGATGATCACAATCAAGGCTCCAGCGGTCTGCCGGTCCGGTTTGAACCAGCAGCGGTTCAATATCAAGAGCGCGCAATATATGCGGGTAGCAGGGATAGCCCGGCACTGGCAGCGCCACCTTTGCGCCCTTGTCAAAAAGCGCCAGAAAGGCCAGCACAAATCCGGCTGAGGATCCGGTGGTGACAATGATGCGAGAGGCCGGAACTTCCAGACCATAAAAGCTTTTGTAATGGTTTGATATGCGGTCGCGCAGCTCAGGCAGGCCGCGTGCATCTGTATAGCCAAGACGGTCTTCATCAAGCGCCTTGTGGGCGGCGGCGAGGACTTTTGACGGGGCTTTTGTGGCGGGCTGGCCGACCTCCATATGCAGGATATGTTCGCCAGCAGCTTCTTTTTCATTGGCCGCCCGCATGACATCCATGACGATAAAGGGGGAGATATTGGCTCGATGGGCTATTTTTGCTCGGTTCATTCGTCCTGTCTCTTCAATCTACGCGGTTTTGTCTTGATATGGCCCAATTGGAAGGGTTTGATCAGCTGATCTTTATGGAGTTGAACCATATTTGCGTATAAGAGGCCATATTTTCGTGCAGGAGCAAAGGCTATATGGCAAAACAGCTCCAAAACTGTGTTTGAAGAGCGCTTTGACCCTTGCAAATGGCGAGAGGATGGTGTGCAACAAAGGGGCGCTTTAAGGACAGGAATATTGTTGGTTGTCTGCCAGAAAATATACAATAAAACACTCGGGAAAAGGAAATTGTTGAAAATATGCTCTTCTTTTTTGACAGACGGGACTTTCATAAAAAATTAAGTTTGTTCCTTGCCGCTTTATTGGTTGCTTTGCCTGTTTTGTCCGCTCCGGCGATGGCGGGAGGGATCATTCGTGATGCCGAAACCGAACGGTTGATCCGTGATTATGCGCGACCGATTTTTAAAGCCGCTGGTCTTTATGGTCAAAATGTTAAAATCCATATTATTGGCAGTGGCAGTTTCAATGCGTTCGTTATTGATGGTCAGAATATGTTTATTCACACCGGTGCCATTGTGAATTCCAAAACGCCCAATCAGCTGATTGGCGTGATCGCCCATGAAACCGGCCATATAACTGGCGGGCATCTGGCGAGCTTGCGATCGCAGCTTAAAAAAGCGCAGACGGCCAGTCTGATGTTTCAGATCCTCAGTATCGCCGCGATGATTGGCGGTGCCGCGACCGGTAGTCAATATGGATCGGCGGGCGGGGCGGCCATGCAAGGCGGCAATCTGATGTTGCAAAAGCAGATCCTGGCGGATCGGCGGATCAAGGAAAGCTCTGCTGACCGGGCTGCTGTCAGCTTTTTGAACGCAACCCATCAATCTGCCAAGGGCATGTTGCAGACTTTCGAGTTTTTTATGGATCAGAGTCGAGGGTCTTTGCGCCAGGTCAATCCTTATCTGCAAAGCCATCCGCTGGCACCGCAACGTATTGCGCAATTGCGCGATCTGGCAGCCAGGTCGCCCTATTATCGCAAGCTTGATCGAGCCTCCTTGCAGTTCCGCCATGATATGGTCAAAGCCAAACTTATTGCTTTTTTGGACAAGCCACGCACCGTTTTGAATATTTATGGTCGGCGCAATAAAACCCTGCCAGCGCGCTATGCGCGCGCCATCGCTTATTATAAACAGTCTGGCCTCAAGGCGTTTTTGCCACGCATCAATGCTTTGATCAAGGAGAGGCCAAGTGATCCGTTCCTGCGTGAAATCAAAGGGCAGTTCTTGTTTGAGGGCGGACGCCCGAGCAATGCCATCAGGCCGTTGCGCAAGGCCGTTAGTCTCGCGCCAAAAGAGCCGTTGATCCGGGTTTTGCTGGCGCAAGCGCTGTTATCCAGCGGAGATGATCTGCTTGTCAGTGAAGCCATTCGCCATTTGCGTAAGGCGTTGGGGCGTGAAAAACATAATGCGGGAGCTTACCGGCAACTGGCACAGGCCTATGCGAGAAAACGCAAGATTCCCAAAGCCGAACTGGCCTCTGCACAGGCCTATTTTTATGAAGGCAGACTGAAATTGGCCAAACAGCAGGCCAGAAGGGCTAAAAAGAAAATAAGACAGGGAAGTGCGGGCTGGCTGATTGCGGATGATATCCTGAAATTCCAGCGGCCACAAAGGTAGCGGCATCATGCACTTTTATTTGACTTGAGGTTAGTCGAACACTTCATATATAGAAGGCTATACAAATTTACGCGCCGGTTTTGAACCTCGCGCTTCTTCATTGACAGGGAGTCCTATCGGATGGGTACGAAAAAACTATTGCATTTTATGGCGATCGGGTTCGCCGGTCTTTTTGTGGTGTCTTGCAGTGATGATGAGCCACCCAAAATGGCAGAGAGCAAACCGGCGATTGTTGGTCAGCAGACAGACAAGATATCTGGAGTTGCAAAAAATGGGGCCGCAAAAGCCGTTGCTGACAATATGGTCTCTGCTTCCGGTTTTAGCAGTGCGCAGGAAAAAGCCATTGGCGAACTGGTGCGCAAAACCTTGTTGGCGAAACCTGAAATACTGCAAGAAGCTTTTGCTGCTCTTGAAAAGCGTGACAAGGAAGAGCAGGCACGGCGCAAGACTTCTGCATTGTCAGGTAGTGCCGAGACTTTGTTTCGCTCCAAACTTTCCCCTACAGCTGGCAACCCCAAAGGGGATGTGACTATTGTCGAATTTTTCGATTATAATTGCCCCTATTGCCGCAAGGCCTTCAAGGATCTTGAGACGGTGATGGGACAGGACGACAAATTAAGAGTGGTGTTCAAGGAATATCCAATTTTTGGCGGGGCTTCGCTTGTGGCTGCAAAAGCAGCGTTGGCGGCCCGCAATCAGGGTAAATATTTCCAGTTCCACAAATCTTTGCTTGAAGCCGACAGCCGTATTACCAAAGATACTGTCTTTCGCAAGGCCGAGCAGCTCGGACTTGATATGGTCCGTTTGAAAAAAGACATGGAGAGTTCTGAAGTTGCTGCATCTATTGCCGAGACCAAGCAGCTTGCTGATCGTTTGGGCATACGCGGCACCCCGGCTTTTTATGTGGGTGACAAATATATTGGTGGGGCGCCACGTGACCTGGTTAAAATCCTGAAAGATCATGCCAGCGATATTCGCAAAAATGGCTGCAAATATTGTTAGTGTGTAGCCAGCGGCTACAAGAGATTTGGCAGCTGACGGATGAACCTCTTTGGTTGGACAACGGTTTTTCGCAAACAGTGTCTGATCGGCGAGTTTCACAGTGGACTGACATGGAAGTTTAGATGAACAGGGGGTCTTGATGAGACTAAAGAGCAATATTGGGCGCTGGTTTGCAGGTGTACTCCTGCTGCTATCGGCTTATCTTGGCCTGTCTTTTTCCCCTGTTTCTGCTGAAAAAATAAAAAACAATGTCGCGGTTTTTGCCGCACTCGACAAGGTTTCAGCGCGTATATCTCATCTTGAGGTGCCGCTGAACACAACGGTCGAATTTGGTGCTTTGCTGATCACGGCGCGTACCTGTTTCACACGGCCACCAACCGAGCCCCCGCACACCACAGCCTTTGTTGAAATTGAGGAAGTCAAACTCAATGACAGCAAGGAAACGCTGTTTTCAGGCTGGATGTTTGCTGAAAGCCCAGGCATTCACGGGGTCGAACATCCCGTATTTGATGTCTGGTTGACCAGCTGTAAAACCTTGTGAGGGGATAGATCAAGTGGCGCGGTGAGAAAATCGGCTGGCTTTTTGAGTGCTTCTTGCAGCTGTTTGCGATAAACCAGCTGACCAATTTCGACACCGCCAAGGCTGCGTAAATGGTCAGTGATGAATTGCGTGTCCAGCAATGTAAATCCACAATGATTGAGACGGGCGACAAGGTTGGCCAGCGCGACCTTGCTGGCATCGCGTTCAAACGAAAACATGCTTTCGCCAAAAAAGGCTCCACCAATATGGACGCCATAGAGCCCGCCCGCCAACTGGTTGTCCCTCCAGACTTCAACCGTATGGCAATTTCCCTGTTCAAAAAGCTGGCGATAAAGTGTGCGAATAGGTGCGTTGATCCACGTACTGATGCGCCCGGCTCGCGGAGAACTGCAGCCCTCAATCACAGCGTTAAAATCGCTATTGATCCGCACTTCAAATGTTTCTCTTAAAATGACCCGCTTCAGACTTTTTGAAAGATGAAAACCATCAAGCGGAATGATGCCGCGTTCAGTCGGCTCAATCCAATACAAGGTTTCATCATTGGCATCCTCGCCCATGGGGAAAGAGCCATTTTTGTAGGCATCAAGAAGAATGTCGGTGGTAAGATCGCCTATTTCATTGCAGGTATAAATTGGCAGCTCCCGATCTGGCTGTTTGTCCACGACGGCCTGCCTTACCTTATCGCGCTTCTTGAAAACTGTTAAGTCATTTTCAAGAAGAAACGCGAATATCACGGGGGCGTTCAATTGATGTGCAAACTCGCTTCGCGAATGGGCTATCGCCCACACCCATTCGGGGAAAGCTTTCCCCGACCCCCTTCTCTTTTATTTTGAAAATCAAAAAAGGGTAGGTTTGGGAGGTCTCCTCCCAAGCGGGCCAGAAAGCGGATAATGGGCGGCAGCCCACTTGCGCAGCAAGTGCGGCTCAGTGTTTTTCGAGGTACTTTTCCAGCCAGTGAATATCATAAAGGCCGTTGACGATATCCTGCTCATTTATGAGCGCAGAAAATAGCGGGATGGTTGTTTCAATGCCGTCAATGACAAATTCGCCAAGCGCACGTTTCAGGCGCATCATGCATTCGTTGCGATTTTTACCGTGTACAATGAGCTTGCCGATCAGACTGTCATAATAAGCGGGAATGGTATATCCGGCATAGACCCCGCTATCGACACGTACGCCAAGACCACCGGGGGGATGAAAATAGGTAATTTTTCCAGGTGAGGGGATAAAAGTCGAAGCATTTTCGGCATTGATGCGGCATTCAATGGCATGTCCGTTCATGCGGACTTCATCTTGTGTAATGCTGAGGGGTGCGCCCGACGCGATGCGGATTTGTTCGATGACAATATCGAGGCCGGTGATCATTTCGGTGACGGGATGCTCGACTTGCAGGCGGGTATTCATTTCGATGAAATAAAATTCGCCATTTTCATATAAAAATTCAACGGTGCCAACGCCGCTATAGTGAAGATCGGCAATGGCCGTGGAGACGATCTGGCCGATTTCTTCGCGCTGTTCATTATTAAGGGCGGGAGAGGGGGCCTCTTCCCAGACTTTTTGATGGCGGCGCTGCAGCGAACAATCGCGCTCGCCAAGATGGACCGCATTGCCATGGCCATCGCCAATCACCTGCACTTCGATATGGCGCGGGCGACCCAGATATTTTTCCAGATACATGGTGTCATCGCCAAACGCGGCTTTGGATTCGGTCTTGGCGGTCGACAAAGCGAGGCCCAGATCCTCTTGGCTTTGCGCCACCTTCATACCGCGCCCTCCACCACCGGCAGCCGCTTTGATGAGCACGGGGTAGCCGATCTCAGCTGCCACTTTTTTAGCGTGCTTTTCAGAGGTCACGGCCCCATCTGATCCAGGAACCACCGGGATACCAAGTTTTTTAACCGTGTCTTTGGCGGCGATCTTATCGCCCATAAGGCGGATATGCTCTGCGCTTGGACCAATGAAGGTGACACCGTGCTCGTGCAGAATGTCGGCAAAACGGGCATTTTCGGACAAGAATCCATAACCGGGATGCAAGGCGTCGGCCCCCGAGATTTCGCACGCTGCCAGCAAGGAAGGAATATTGAGATAGCTTTCGGTGGCAGAAGGTGGGCCGATACAAACGGTTTCATCGGCAAGTTTTACATGCATGGCATCGGCATCAGCCGTTGAATGCACGGCAACAGTTGCGATGCCAAGTTCCTTGCAGGCCCGTTGGATGCGTAGGGCGATTTCACCGCGATTGGCAATCAGTACCTTGTCAAACATGTGGTTTCCTTGGAAGCTTCCTTAAGGTGCGCTCATGAAGGAGGCGCTCTTTACGACAAATGCCATTACAAGCACTATTCAATGATCAAAAGAGGTTCGCCAAATTCGACCGGCTGCTGGTCTTCAATCAGGATGGAGGTGATTTTGCCGCTGCGGGGCGCTGCAATATGGTTCATTGTTTTCATGGCTTCGACAATCATCAAGGTTTGCCCTTCGCTGACCTGCTGGCCGACTTTAATAAAGGGATCCGCGCCAGGTTCTGGAGACAGATAAACGGTTCCAACCATTGGCGACGGTACGGCACCGGGATGCGCGACCTCTTCTGTGGGGGCAACCTTTGCCGGAGCGACAGCAGGGGCCAGATTTGCCACCGGTAATTGACCGCCAGCGGTAAAGTTACGCGCCACACGAATGCGCATATCGGCCTTTTCGATTTCTATTTCGCTCAGGCCGGTTTCGGTCAGCAATTCGGCAAGCTCACGAATAAGCTTGTGATCAAGTCCCTCACCGCTCTTGGAAGAGTCGCTCTTGGCAGAGCCGGTTTTGGAGGGGCCGCTTTTAGAGGGGCTGTTTTTTGCCATCTATTTGTTCTTGCTCCTATTCGTTTGCCGGGCTCTCAGGACGTTTGATCTGCGAGAGCCAGAAGGGCCAATTCGTAACTTTTGGCCCCAAATCCGCTGATGATCCCTGTTGAAGCTCTGGATATGAAAGAGTTGTGACGAAAGCTTTCGCGTTTGAAAATATTTGAAAGGTGAACTTCGATGCAGTTACAATCCACCGCCAGCAAGGCATCCATCAAGGCGATTGAGGTGTGGGTATAGGCCCCTGCATTGAGAATGATATCCGCTTTTTTTTCGCCAGCCTCATGTATCCAGTCAACGAGATCGCCCTCGCTATTGCTTTGACGAAAGTCAATTTCCCGGCCAAACCCCTTGGCCAGCCGCGAAAGCTTTATGGCGATATCATCGAGTTTCAATATGCCGTAAATGCCCGGTTCTCTGGTGCCAAGAAGGTTGAGGTTGGGGCCATTGAGGACAAAAATCAGCTTGCTCATGGAATAATGGGTCGATCCTGCTTGATTTTAAGGCGAGGAGGTGGAGAGCCAACTGGTTCATTTCCCCCTCTGGTTTGTTGATGTTACTACCAGTATTTCGCTGCCAATGCAAAGGCTTATGATTGTCGAAATCCTCAGACCTGTAGGCAAGTTTTTTAGTCTAACCAATTGGGCTATGTATGATGCACACCAATGGCCATTTTGGTTAATGTCAGCCTCTTCCGGTCTTCCCCTAGTTCAGGTCTCCCCCTATTCAGGTCTCCCCCTATTCAGGTCTCCCCCTATTCAGGTCTCCAAGGCTCATATTCACGTGGGGCGCTTTTAGCAGCCGTTCCAGACAAAACGGATCCCGCCGGTCTATAGGCTTTATGGGTGCCGGTATAGTTGGGCGAATGGCGTTTTTGCCAGTGTCGGGGCTGGTAATTTTCCTTATTGGGCAGGGTGTCGACTGTATAGTGCAACCAGCCATGCCAGTCGGCGGGCACCGTAGAGGCTTCAGCCAGACCATTATAAGTCACCCAGCGGCGCGGTATGCCGAGAGGCCCAACGCCTTTTCGCTGCAGATAATAACGATTGCCAAACTCATCTTCACCCACCAGCTTGCCTTGACGCATGGTGAAAAACCTTGTTCCCCACGTATTGCCATTCCACCAGGTGAAAATCTCGTTAAAAAGTCCCATTTCCCCAAATCCTCTGCGTTACCAGTGATATGCCCCATATTATAGATGTTTTGATGTCGTTGAACAGGGCGCAGATTAGTCCGCGTGACTATGGCAGCATTGCCCTTTGCTGTCTAGCGCAGGGCTGCGAAATGCCAGAAAATGCCAAAAAAATGCCAAAAAATGATTGTCTTGCACCGGTGGGGCAGGCAGGCTATTTTTGCAAAAAAATTAATGATGGGCAGCGGTTTAAGTCTGGACCGATGTCAACCGGTTTGAATTCTCTCGAAAAAATGCTAGTTTCTGAACCTGATCGTTCTTGAACAGATTTTGGGGTCTGCCCCTGAGCAATGAAGTAAGGATATAGTGTGGCCGCGAAAGCTCGCAATGGTGCCGATAAAACAAATGGCAAAAAGGGGGGGGAACGCCGCCCGATTGGACCTCTTAAATCGCTACAACCCTATCTGATGCGCCATAAAAACATGGTTTACGGCGCATTGGCGGCGCTGATTATTGCCGCTTTGGCGACGCTGGCCGTGCCGATTGGCGTGCGTCGGATGATTGATGTGGGCTTTTCCAACAGCCATTTGGATACGGTCAACACCTATTTTATGGCGATGTTTGCGGTCGGGCTGATCCTGGCGTTGGCCAGTGCTGCGCGGTTTTATTTTGTCAGCTGGCTGGGAGAGCGCATTGTTGCAGATCTGCGCACCGATGTTTTTGCCCATCTGGCGACCCTGAGCCCGGCTTTTTATGATGTCACCCATTCAGGAGAGGTGATGTCGCGCCTTACGGCTGATACGACACAGATCAAAAGCGCCGTTGGTACATCAGCTTCGCAGGCCTTGCGCAATTTTATTATGACGGTCGGGGCCATATTGATGATGTTTATCACCAGTCCCAAACTGGCGGCTCTGATTATTCTGGCCATTCCCCTTATTGTTATTCCGCTTGTCGGGTTGGGGCGTTCCGTGCGCAAGCTATCGCGTGATGCTCAAGATACGCTGGCTGTTTCGTCAGCCGTTGCGGCAGAAAATCTTTCCTCCATTCGGACCTTGCAGGCCAACAGCTTTGAAAAGTCAGTGACGAAACGATTTTCAAACGCCGTTGACAAGAGCTTTGAAGCGGCCAGAGTGCGTATGAAAGCACGCGCCGGGCTCACGGCTTTTGCCATTTTTCTGGTGTTTGCCAGCATCATCGGTATTTTGTGGCTGGGGGCGCAAGACGTGCTTTCAGGCTCAATGAGCGGAGGAACGCTTGGCCAATTTGTGCTCTACGCCGCTCTTGCCGCTGGCTCACTGGGGGGATTAAGCGAGATCTGGGGCGAAGTGCAGCAAACGGCAGGCGCAGCGGAGCGACTTACTGAATTGCTGACGACGAAATCAGCCGTTGAAAATCCCGAAAAGCCAAAGAGCTTTGCGGCTGGAAAATCCGGCCATATCAAATTTGACCATGTGTCGTTTGCCTATCCCTCACGCCCCGACAGTGTGGCGCTTGATGATGTCAGTTTCGAGATTGAACCAGGGGAAACCGTGGCGATTGTCGGCTCGTCCGGTTCAGGCAAAAGTACCATATTCAATATGATCCTGCGTTTTTATGACGCCGATAAGGGAAGTGTCGAAGTCGATGAGCTGCCAGTCAATGAGGTCAGCCTTGAGGACTTGCGCGGGCGTCTGGCACTGGTGCCGCAAGATATCGGGCTGTTCGCCGATACGGTTGCCGCCAATATCTCCTATGGAACAGAAGGGTTATCACGCGAAGAGGTTGTTAACGCCGCCAAAGCTGCACACGCTCATGATTTCATCAGCTCGCTTGATCGGGGTTATGATACGGTGCTCGGCGAACACGGCGCAACCTTGTCCGGTGGACAGCGCCAACGTATCGCCATTGCCCGCGCCATATTGCGCGACGCGCCCATTCTCTTGCTCGATGAAGCCACCAGCGCTCTGGATACCGCCAGCGAACGCGAAGTGCAAAAAGCCCTCGAACGTCTCAAAAAAGGCCGTACCACGCTGATTATCGCCCATCGTCTGTCAACCGTGCAGGAAGCAGACCGCATATTGGTCATCGACAAAGGCCGTGTCAGCGAAGAAGGCACACACAGAACACTGATTGATCAAGGCGGTATTTATAAAGAACTGGCCGATCTGCAATTTGCCGGGGCATCTGCATAAGAAAGCGTCTGGCGACGCTGCCCTCGCCGGGCGGGCAGCTTGTGCAGCTGGCAGCAGGGGATGATCCCCTGCACCTCGATTTTGGGGGTAAATGATTATTCAGCGTCATTTTTGTGGAGGCGAGGGCTTATACGCTGAGACCTTGAGAATCAGGCAATAGCTCTCGTTTGAATGTTCACCGATGCGGCGTATGGATCCCAGTCGTACTACCCCACCACCTAAACCCAAATCGGTTTCCAAAGGCTCGCCTTTGGCGCTGTGCGCGCAGCACGCCTGCCCGGCGAGGGCGAGCGACGCCAGTCGCTTTTGCAGCAGTGATTACTGGTTGGTGAGTTTCAGCTCAATACGCCGGTTGCGCCGGTTGGTTTCTGGGTCGTCGCCAGTCGCAATAGGTTTGAATTCTCCGAAGCCGGCGGCCATCAGGCGGGTTGGTTTGACGCCTTGCGATGTAAAATAGCGCACCACGGAGATGGCGCGGGCCGTTGAGAGTTCCCAGTTGCTGGGGAATTGCGGTGTTTGAATGGGGCTGGCGTCCGTATGGCCATCGACGCGCAAGATCCAGTTGATCTCTTCGGGAATTTCGCCTTCCAGCGAGACGAGCGCCTGAGCAAATTTGTTGAGCTGCGTTGAGGCGTCTGGATTGAGCTGGGCGGAACCGGCAGAAAAAAGCACTTCGGACTGAAAGACGAAGCGGTCGCCGACAACACGGATATCGTCGCGATCCCCCAGGACCTGACGCAGACGGCCAAAAAATTCGGAGCGATAGCGCGACAGTTCCTGAACTTTGCGGGCCAGCGCGACATTAAGGCGCTTTCCGAGGTCAGCGATGCGGGATTTGTTGGTGCTTTCTCTTGTCTGTGCGGCATCAAGGGTGGCGTTAAGTGCGGCGATCTGACGGCGCAGGGCAGCCATTTGATGATTGAGCAGTTCAACACGGGCCAGCGCGCCCGAGCTGATCTTTTTTTGATCGTTCAGGGTCGACGAGACACCAGATAATTGCGTGCTGGCGGCTTGCGCCTTTGAGCTTTCAATGCCAATAAGCCCCTGCAAGCGAGATTTTTCGCCATCAGAAGCGGCCAACGAAGCGGAAAGCGAAGCCAGACTGCCTTCGAGTTTTTGTTTCTGGGTTTGTTCGAGAGCCAGCAATTCAGTAAGTTCGGTGATTTGCCGGTTCAGGCGTTGCAGGGCGGTGTCTTTGCCGCTGACTTCTTGCGTGACATAAAAGTTGGTCAGCATGAAAACGGAAAGCAGAAAGGTCATGACCAGCAGCAAAGTGGCCATGGCATCGACAAAACCGGGCCAGTAGTCAGCACTGCTATTGCTGCGGCGGCTTGAACGGCTATACGGCATTGTTTCTATCTCCGTCCTGGAGGGGTCTGTCCACTAATGGTTTTTAGGGCAGAGGCGATTTCGGACTGTTGCCCGGCCTGCTCATCCATCCATTCACGTACGACGATCTGTTCGGCCCGCATTTGTTTAACCAGCCCGTCAATGCCGCTGGCAAGCTCGCGCACATTGCCATCTGGCCCGCGCGCCCCGCCCCCTTGTTGCAGGTGCTGGTTCAAAAGAGCGATGCTGCGCTGGAGCTCTTGAAGGACATAGCCGATTTGCGAGGCATCGGTACTTGCGCCATTTTCACTTCCGGCAAGTGAGGTGATGGAGGCCAGCCAGTCTTCCAGTTCGTTATAAAAACGGTTTTGTGCATGGGAGGCTTGCAGATCGAGAAAACCGAGAATGAGCGATCCGGCTAGACCGAATAAAGAGGAACTGAACGCTGTGCCCATGCCAGACATGGGGGCTTTCAGGCCAGAAATCAAATCTTCCAGTCCGCCCAGATTATCACCACCGGTTGGCAGCGAGCCAATGGTTTTGCCAACAGAATTGATGGTTTCGAGCAAACCCCAGAAGGTGCCAAGCAGCCCAAGAAAAACCAGCAGGCCAATCAGATAGCGCGAGGTATCACGCGCTTCATCAAGACGTGAGCCGACAGAATCAAGAATTGAGCGCATGGAACTTGTGGACAGTGCCAGCGAACCCGGGCGATCCCCGAGCAGTTTGATCATCGGTGAAAGCAGCACGGGCTGTTTTTTTTGCGGTTTGGTGATGTCCGAGAGGCGAAAATGATTGACCCAGTTGATTTCTGGATAGAGCCGGATGATCTGGCGAAACGAGTAGATCGTACCAAAAAACAAGACACCGGCGATCAGGCCGTTCAGTCCAGGGTTTGACATAAAGGCCCTGAAAATCTGTGTGTAGAGTAATAGGCCGATGAAACCGGCGGCCATCAGGAACAGGATCATCCATCGCAAAAACACGGATGGTTTGGTCAATGAGTTTTGATAATGCATATCAATCATCTATTTTTATCCTCCCCCAAGGACAGTATTATTGAAAAGAGATGGGTTAAACTTTGTTTACCCCATCACCCTTTGGCAGCGCGCTCAACCTTATACTGATATTGTGGCAGCACTAATGCAAATCTATTGCAAAAACGCTTTTGGCGCTAGGGCCAAATTGCCAAGAGGTCCAAACCAGGGAGATTATAGCAACGGCTCTGTATATTATGATATGATTGTTTTTTGCAGCTCTGTCGAAATCGCGGTGTTCCCGGCAACGACGCTGCCTGTGGTGAGCATATCATCGCCGCCCTGTGCATCTGTCACTCTGCCGCCAGCTTCACGCACCAGCACAATGCCAGCTGCCATGTCCCAGGCCTGGATGCCACGTTCCCAATAGCCATCAAAACGCCCGGCAGCCACCCAGGATAGGTCAACCGCAGCAGATCCAGTGCGCCGGATGCCAACAACCGAGCGTGTGACCTGACGCATTTCCTGGATAAAGACTTCTTTGCCACTTTTGCCACGATGGGGGATGCCGGTGACGACCACGGCATCTTCGAGCTTGTTGCGTCCTCCCACCCTGATGCGGCGGTCGTTGAGATAGGCTCCGGCGCCTTTTTCGGCGGTGAATAATTCTTCCATCACCGGATTATAGACGAGGCCTGCCACCAGTTCGCCGTCACGTTCCAGAGCAATGGAAATGGCGAAGTGCGGGATGCCATGCAAAAAATTAGTGGTGCCATCCAGCGGGTCGATGATCCATCTGTGGGTTTTGTCGCTGCCCTCGACAATGCCGCCTTCTTCCAGCAAGAAGCAATAGTTGGGGCGGGCATGGGAAAGTTCTTCAAAAATGATCTTTTCGGCCCGCAGGTCGGCTTTGGAAACAAAGTCGGCGGGGCCTTTGGTGGCGACCTGCAAATGTTCCACTTCGCCAAAATCGCGCGACAGAGTTCGTCCAGCTTTTCTGGCTGCTTTGGTCATGACATTCATTAGGGCCGATGCTGGCATGTTTTTCCCGCCTTTATTAGTGCTGAAGGGCGCAAAAAAATGTCCCCTATATATAGAGTGTGTGCTCTACCTCATTACGGCGATATTGTCGATAAGTCTGGTGTCTCCTAGACGGGCTGCGATCAAAAGACGCGCTGGCATCTCATCAAGCTGGCGCAAAGGGGTGAGGTTCAGGGCATCGCGCAGCTCGAAATAGTCCAGTTCAAAGCCAGCTTTTGCCAGTTTATGTACGCCAGGGCTGCAAGCTTTCTGCATAACAAGGCCCTCCTTCAGCCTTTGCGCGGTCTGAGCAAGTATTTTATGGAGCAGAGGGGCACTGGCACGCTCTCGTTTGCTTAGATAGGCATTGCGTGAGGACAAAGCCAGGCCGTCATCGGCCCGCACGATTGGCCCGCCAACCACTTCAATCGGCAGGTCAAGGTCACGCACCAGGCGGCGCACGACCATGAGTTGCTGATAATCTTTTTCGCCAAAAACCGCCAGATCGGGTTGGCAGTGTAAAAAAAGTTTTGTGACGATGGTCGCCACCCCGTCAAAAAAATCCGGGCGGGTATCGGTGCACAGCCCTTGTGAGATGCCACTGACCGAGATCGTTGTGGCAAACCCGGGCGGATAGATCTGATCCAGCTCTGGCATATAGACGAGATCAACACTGTGCCTGGCGAGCGCTGCCAGATCGCCCTCTATGTCACGAGGATACAGATCAAGGTCCTCATTCGCGCCAAACTGCTTTGGATTGACAAACAGGGAGACGATTACCTTGTCGCCAAGACCATGAGCCAGGTCGACAAGCGACAAATGTCCGTTATGCAAGGCCCCCATTGTTGGGACCAGAACGATTCTCTGCTTTTCTTTGCGCCAAGAGCTGATTCTTTTGCGCAACTCGCTAAGCCTGTTTGTGGTATTTGGGTCTTCATTCATGCCAGCACCGCCTTTCTATGCCAATTGGAACTGTATACGGCCGCCTTACTTCAGAACATCAAACTATCCGCATACTTGATATCAACCATATTTAGTGCGTTTAAGGGGATATTCACAGGTTCTCACCTGACTCTCGTTGCACAAAAGTCACAACAGGGCCACAATTCTTTAACGATCTGTTAATCCCCATTTACAGCGATGGGTCCATAGTCTAATTCTGGTGGGGAACAAACAGGAAGGGTCAGTGAGAAACTTTAAAGGGTGAGCTCCGCATTACTATTGGGGGTAATTACTCGGATCACATGGTTCTAAGTTCGTTTATGGGGTAACACCCCCGAAAAGTTCAGGCCCTTTTGGATGACCAATATGGTTAGTCGGTCATCTTAGCCTGGTTGTGTTGGTAAGTGCTAGTTAGTCTGTTTTGTCAAAATCGGTAATACAGTGATAAGTAGCGTAAATTAAGATTATAAGTGGAGAAGTAGTATGATTGGGGGACTCTTGAAGTCAACAAGTAGCCTGGCCATTTTGGCAGCAGCAGGCATGTTCGTAGGCGGTTTGGCCATTTCACCAGCACAGGCTGCTGATCTTGGCGGAGATTGCTGCGCAGACCTCGAAGAACGCGTAGCTGACCTTGAAGCGACAACAGCTCGCAAAGGTAACCGCAAAGTTTCACTGAAAATTTCTGGTTGGATCACCCGTCAGATGGGTTGGCTCGAAGATACTACTGGAGACAGTGAGTTCTATTCATCCGGCACATTCGCTGGTGGTGGACGTCTCAAGTTTTCAGGTAGTGCCAAACTGTCGGCAAACTGGAAAGCTGGTTATGTACTTCGCTTCCGCACAAACTCTGACCGCGTAGGTAAAGTGCTTACTGATGCTGGTAGAAGTGCTGGCGCTGGCTTGCAGACCATTGATAAAGATCTGGACTATGCTTATCTGTCAAGCTCACAGCTTGGTACATTCGTTGTAGGTCAAGCTTATGCACCTTCAAAATCTATCTCTAATATCTCTCTTGGTGGCCATGGGGCTCTAGAGAATGCTGGTGATAAATGGAATGCACTTAGCATCAAAGGTTTCGAGCTTGAGCAGAATAGTGCTTTGCAGGCCGTAGCTTGGATCTCACCAACTTTTGCTGGTTTCACATTCGCAGCAGCTTGGGCTGATCTGGATAATGCAGCTGTTGGTAGTAGTGGTGTCGATGCCATTGATGTAGCTCTTCGTTATGCTAATGAATTCGGTCCTATCCGTATCGCTGCTGGTATCGCTTATACAGCAAACGATGACAATGGACTCGGCTTTAATGATGGTTCCAACGTCACTGGTTCAGTTGCTTTGATGCATACGCCAACCGGATTGAATGTTGACTTTGCTGCCGGTAAAGAAAATAGCGGTGGTGTAGCGGGCACAGTTCTAGCTGCCAATGATACATCAGATAAGCAGTTCTGGCATGTTGCTGCCGGTATCAACCAGAACTTCTTTGGTCCTGGTAATACATCAATCTACGGCGAATATGGTAACTATGACTATGATCAGACCGTTGCTGGAAATTTAGATCAGGTTGACATGTGGGGTCTGGGTATCGTTCAGCACTTCGACTCAGCTGCAACTGAAGTTTGGGTTGCTTATCGTCAGTGGGATGGCCAAGACGTAGCTGGTGCTAACCCAACCGGAACCGACGGAGACGTTCAGCAGCTCTCAGCTGGTATGCGCATCAAGTTCTAAGCGAACCTGAAACCATATAGAATAAATAAGAATGCCTTCCTCGAAAGAGGAGGGCATTTTTTTATGCGCGATTTTTCGCTGAGCTGATTGAGTCTTTTGGTTTTTTCATAGCCTTGGCGATTGATAGGTGATTTTGTACATCCCGATCAGGTCAAGCACTGGAGGCAGGGCCATTCAATTCTCGTGCAACCTCTCTACGCGACGGGGCCAGCCCTTTTATATTTTGCGCTACCGCTACGCTATTTGAACGCTGCCCCCCGCTAGGAGGGACACCCTCCAAACCACCCGTTTTTCTATTTGAAAGTAAAAAAGGGTGGGTTTGGGAGGTCTCCTCCCAAAGCGGGTGCGGGCAGCAGCCCGCTTGCGAAGCAAAGCTTTCGAGAATTGAATTGCCCTGGGGGACAACCTGGTCGCATAGCGAATAATTACCCTGTCGATTGGCATCATTAGGCTTTTCTCAGGTGGTAGTAAGGTCAGCCTAAAAAATGAGCCAAAGAATTATGAGTGGTTTGTGTCGCAAGAACGAATCAGCAGGCTGATTTTTTTGATTTCGCGATCACCTCCCACCCTGATTCGCTCAAAATGTCTTTTTTCAGCCTAAATGCGAAACAACTGATTCGCGTCACATCGCCTACAGGTCGCCTGTTCGCCAGATTCGGGCTTATAAATTCAATGTCGTTC
>JAKIUO010000017.1 GCA_021647535.1 Hyphomicrobiaceae bacterium | reverse complement strand
AACCATCCGCTGCGCGTTTTTGAAAATCGCCGTGCGGGTAGAGGAACTAAAATCACGCATCAGGCTGTCTTTTCCAACAGCATTTCCGCAGCAGAAAATGCTCACCATTTTGATGCAGCGCATAAAGGCACAAAGCCCGTAAAAGGCGCGGCAAAAGCCGCCGTTCGAACCCCCAGACATCAACCCTCAACGCATGCCCAAAGTTAAAATCATGCAACCGCCGTAAACCCGGCCAATCCCGCTCGCCCAACAAAATCATCCGGAGTCGGGTGAATAATTGGGGTTAGGTCGCGTTCGTTTCGTCGAGTATCACTTCATAGCCCCAAAGGCGCTGCAAATGCAAAAGCGTCATATCTCTTGTTTTGGCATCGAGCGGGATGCCGTTTCGTTTGGTGTATTGCAGCTTCAGGCGGCGATCTCCGAGCAGATCAACATCGGTGATCTGGATATCTGGATCAGCAACCGAGACATCATAGCTGCGTGCCAGCATCTCGCGGATCTCTTCAAAACCGCTTTGATTGTGAATGTGACTGACTTGGTAAAAGCGATCTTTTTCGTGATCTGACAGGGCGAACATTCTGAAATGACGCATCAGGGTCGGGCTCAGAAATTGCTGGATGAAGGACTCGTCACGATAATTGGCCCAGGCGTCTTTCAAGACGTTGCGCCAGTCTTGCGCCCCGGCAATTTCTGGAAACCAGGCGCGGTCTTCATCGCTTGGATCAAGGCAGATGCGCTTGATATCCTGCATCATCGAAAAGCCAAGCGCATAAGGATTAATGCCGGAAAAACGCGGATCATCATAGTCGGGTTGCATGATCACATTGGTATGGCTATGCAGGATTTCAAGCATGGCCCCATCATTCAGCAGGCCCTTTTTGTGCAAGGAGTTGAGGATGTGGTAATGCACGAAACAGGCGCAGCCTTCATTCATCATTTTGGTCTGGCGCTGCGGGTAAAAATACTGGGCCAGATTGCGCACGATACGCAATAGCTCGCGTTGGCCGGATTTGAGAACCGGGCTGTAGCGCTCCAGAAAATAGAGCAGGTTTTCTTCCGGCAGGCCGAGTTTTTGTTTGCGTTTACGCAGATCGCGGTCGTCGCGCCTTGCGGTCTGGCGCGGCTGCAGGCTGTCCCAGAGATAGTTGACATTGCGCTCTTCTTGTTCCTGGCGTTCCTGTGAGCGTTGGCTTTCTTGCCGCAGCGAGGCGGAGGGCGGGCGGCGATAACGAAAAATGCCCGATGACATCAGCGCGTGGGCCGCATCCAGTATATGTTCGACCTCCTCAAAGCCATAACGCTCCTCGCAGCGGGTGATGTATTTTCGCGCATAGTCGAGCTAATCAATGATGCCTTCAGGGTCGGTCCATTGCTGGAACAGGTGATTGTTTTTAAAAAAATGGTTATGCCCAAAGGCGGCATGGGCGATGACCAGCGCTTGCATGGCCATCGAGTTATCTTCGAGGCAATAGGCGATGCAGGGCGAGGAATTGATAACGATCTCGTAGGCCAACCCCTGCGCACCCTGGCGATAGAGTCGTTCTTCACGCAAAAAATGTTTGCCGAACGACCAGTGATGATACATCAAAGGCATACCGATGGAGGAATAGGCATCGAGCATCTGTTCAGTTGAAATGATCTCTATCTGGCGGGGGTGCAGAGTGAGTTGCAAATCTTCAAGGGCAATTTTTTCGATGGCGTCATAGGTCTGGTGCAAGGTGTCAAAGTCCCAGTCAGCCCCGTCAAAAAGCGGCTTGGCCTTGTGGGTTGTGTCAGCCTTATATGTTGCTCCAGTCTTATGTTTTTGTTCAGTCATGGCTTGCGGCCTCGCTCTTTTTGGCGAACAGATCGCGAAAGACGGGGTAAATATCCTTGGCGCGGACGATGCGTTTCATGGCGAAATTGGACCAGCGCTCGGCAACTGGCAGATAGGACATCCACAGCTCAAGCCCGCTGGCCTCGTCAAGCAGGGGTTCTTCTCTCTCATCGACGATTTCGATATAGGCAAAATACTGGCACAGTTTCATCAGTTCTTCGTCAAGCAGGTGGGTGCAATTGTCAGAATCGCTGCTAAAATTCTCGCCATCAGAGGCCTGCGCCGCGTAGATATTCCACTCCATCGGCGGATATCTTTGTTCGATAATGCGCTTCATCTGAGCAAGGGCCGTGCTGACGACGGTGCCGCCGGTTTCGGTCGAGTGGAAAAAAGTTTCTTCGTCAACTTCCTGGGCGTTGTGGGTGTGGCGGATGAAAACCAGATCAATCTTGTCGTAACGCCGGGCGAGAAACAGATGCAGCAGCACGAAGAAGCGCTTGGCCAGATCTTTTTCGCGCTCCCCCATCGAGGCCGATACATCCATCAGGCAGAACATGACGGCGTTGGTGGCAGGTTTGGGATGGTTCGTGAAATAATTATAGCGCACGTCGATGGGATCAATATAGGCGATGGCGCGTTGGCGTTGTCCCGATTTTTCAAATTCGGACCGCAGCTCGGCCAGCCTGGCGCGCTGTTGCGAGGTGGGAGACAGAATGGCTTCGAGCGCAAAAATCTGCTTTTGAAGCTCAAGCACTTCTTTTGTCTTGGGCCGTTTAAGGGCGATGCGGCGGCCCAGCGAGTTGCGCATGGTGCGCTCAATATTGATATTGGAGGGGGCGCCCGTCACCGAAAACCCGGCGCGTTTTGGTTCGGTGGCGCGGATCTCCTTGAGGCTGAGCTTGATGAGGTCCGGCAGTTCCAGATCATCGAAAAACAGATCGAGAAATTCGTCTCGCGACAACACGAACATGAAATCGTCTTCCCCCTCACCATCGGGCGATCCCGAGGGACCGCCGCCCGGACCGCCGCGCGGTTTATTGATGCGATCGCCGGGGCTGAATGTTTTGTTGCCGGGCAGGACGCGCTGGCGTTGGCCGCCTTGCCGGGCCGTGCGAAAGCTGGGTTCGGCGAGGCTATCGGAGGGGATGGAGACTTTTTTTCCCTTGTCCATATCGCTGAGTTTGCGATGGCGCACGCTTTCATCGACCGCCTTTTTGATCGAGGCGCGCACGCGTTTGACAAAGCGGCGTCTGTTTCCGAGGTTTTTGTCTTTCGGGTTTAACCGGCGATCGACAAATTGGACCATGCTACTATCATCCCCCTTTGTTTTGATGTGGATTTTTATTGCTTTTCCATCTGTGTTTTATCCTGACTTGTTGACGCGCATGTACCACTCGACCAGACGGTGAACCTGACGGCGCGTATAGCCGCGATCATACATGCGGTCGATAAATTCGTCGTGCTTGGCCTCCGTCTGCTTGTCGCGCTTGGCCCCAAAGCTGATGACCGGCAAGAGATCCTCGATCTGGCTGAACATGCGTTTTTCAATAACCCGGCGCAGCTTGGTATATTTGCGCCAGTCCGGATTATTGCCTCGGTTCTCGGCGCGGGTCCGTAGCACGAATTTGACCACCTCATTGCGAAAATCACGCGGGTTGGCGACCCCGGCGGGCTTTTCGATTTTGGCCAGTTCCTGTTCGAGAATTTCGCGATCAAACATCTGGCCGGTATTGGGGTCTTTATAGTCCTGATCTTCAATCCAGGCATCGGCGTAAGCGATGTAACGATCAAACAGGTTTTGCCCAAAGTCGGAATAGCTTTCCAGATAAGCCTTCTGGATTTCATGGCCGATGAACTGGGCATAGCGTGGGGCCAGATCGCTCTTGAGGAAATCGAGATAGGTTTCCTCCTGCTCCTCGCTAAACTGCTCGCGCTTCACCGCCTGTTCAAGAATATAGAACAGGTGAACCGGGTCGGCGGCGATTTCATCCGTATCGTGATTGAAGGTTTCGGCCAGTACCTTGAAGGCAAAGCGGGTGGAAATACCGGTCATGCCTTCATCAACGCCAGCATAGTCGCGATATTCCTGCACCGAGCGCGCCTTGGGGTCGGTGTCCTTCAGGGTTTCGCCATCATAGACGCGCATTTTGGAATAGAGAGACGAGTTCTGTTGCTCATGCAGGCGGGTTAAAATGCCAAAGCGCGCCAGTATATCGAGGGTTTGCGGGGCGCATTGCGCCTCTCCCAGCTCGCTTTCACTCAAGAGTTTCTGGTAAATCCGCGACTCTTCGGTGGCGCGCAGGCAATAAGGCACCTTGACCATGCTGATGCGATCCAGAAAGGCTTCATTATTGCGGTTATTCTTGAACTGCTTCCACTCGGCCTCGTTGGAATGGGCGATGATGATGCCCTGATAAGGCAGCGCCCCGACATTTTCAGTGCCGGCATAAGAGCCTTCTTGCGTGGCAGTCAGCAGGGGATGCAGCACCTTGATCGGCGCTTTGAACATTTCGACAAACTCAAGCAGGCCTTGCGTGGTGCGGTTCAGTCCTCCCGAATAGCTGTAGGCATCAGCATCATTCTGGCTCAGATGTTCCAGCTTGCGAATGTCGAGCTTGCCGACCAGAGTGGAAATATCCTGATTGTTCTCATCGCCGGGTTCCGTTTTGGCAACGCAGATCTGCCGCAGTTTTGAGGGGTAGAGTTTGGCGACGGAAAACTTTGATATATCGCCCTCGAACTCATCCAGTCTTTTCACTGCCCACGGTGACATCAAACCGGTGAGCAGGCGCTTTGGCACATGATATTTGCGCTCTAGCAATTCGCCCATGGTGTCCTTGTCAAACAGGCCAAGCGGGCTTTCAAAAAGCGGACTGATGACATCGCCCGCCTTCAAAACATAAACCGGCTGCGTTTCCATCAGCGCTTTGAGGATTTCGGCGAGGGTTGATTTGCCGCCACCAACAGGACCGAGCAGATATAAAATCTGTTTGCGTTCTTCAAGCCCCTGACTGGCATGGCGAAAGAAGCCGACAATGCGCTCAATGGTTTCTTCCATGCCATAAAGATTTTCAAATCCCTTATAGCTCTTTAATGTGCGATTGAGAAAAATACGACCAAGGCGCTGGTCTTTTGCGGTATCTATAAATTCGGGCTCACCGATGGCCGCGATCATTCTTTCGGCAGCGGTGGCGCGCATCATCTTGTCGTCTCGACAGCCCAGCAGATATTCCTGCAGGCCCATTTCTTCAATTTTGTTGCGGTCATACGTCTCCGCATAGCGAGTGAACAGCTCCATTGTTCCCATCCTTCCTGTTCTAAACCGTCTCCTTCTTCAAGGGTCTTCTGCGCCATAACTTTGCATGACAGGCGCTTGTACTTCTTATTGGTTGCAGTTTACTACAGCATGGAATTAAGGTCTTTGTTTGCGGCCACGCGATATTGATCGATGCGGCTTGAAAAGGGGCGGGGGGCAAGGCCGATTATAATGGGGGTGGCAAGGTCAATATTAAGGGCGGTTGGTATTATCCACGGAAATTTCGCGTCTCACCGAGGGTACGCAACGGCTCGCCTGTCATATTTCCGGCACAACCGATTTCACCATTGCCGGGAAGCCGGAACACCGGTAAGGCCAACAGCCTAAAAAAAATGCTGGTTTGTCGCACGGCTCAAGGATAAGCTGTGGACGAGAAAAAAATGAAAAAGTCACACTCGGTTGCCAGATATAAAATGGCGGAGCCGGTGATATTTATGTTGATTGCAAGATCGGGAGTTAAGTTGATCGAAATGAAAAGATTGTTTGCAGGTTTGCTGATGCTGGGGTTGTCAAGCGGCAGCACAGTAGCGGCGCAAAATCAGGTGCTGGTGCAAATTGACGATGAGGTGGTGACCGCTGGTGATCTCAATATGGCCGTCGCCAGTTCTCCTTTTGCCGTGCAGACCAACACCATGGGCCGTAATGAACAGGCATCTATTCGTGGTCTGTTGCTGAAAAAACTGGTGGGGGCGCGATTGCTGGATGTGGAGGCGCAGGCGCGCAAGCTCGACCAAACCTCGCAATTTAAAAGCGAACTCGAAAATTTTGAACGAGGTCTGCTTTATAATCGCTATCTCGATGCCCTGCGCGAAAAGGCCAAGCTGAGCCCCGACGAAAAGAAAAAACTGTTTGCTGAATTCACAGGGGATGCCGACGCTTTTAAAGCGGCTAAATCGGCACTGGTCAGCCAGAAATACCGCACTTTGCGTTTTGCCCAGATCGAGGAATTGCAGGCCAAATATCAGGTCAATCTGCATTTTGAGCATTTGAAAGCCGGACTGACCGCGCCGACCATTCTGATCAGTGGCGATGGCTTTAAAATTCCCTATGGCGAGATCATTAATGTGGGCGATTATGAAGGTATGCCAGATACGGAATGGCTGAAAAACCGGGTTTATGAACATGCCGAACTGGTGATGATGGCCAGAGCTGCCAAAGAACAGAAAATCGACGTGTCGGGTGCCGTCGGGCGCTATCGTAAAGACCGTCTGCCATCTCTGATGATGAGGCATCTGGAGAAAAAATGGATCCCCAACGAAAAGGTCATCAGAGCTTACTATAAAAGCAATCCGGCCCTGGCGAAAATTCCGGCGAGATGGCATATCGGCCAGATCGTTGTTGCCGATGAAGTGCAGGCCAAAAGCTTGCGGCGCAAAATTCTGCTGGGCAAAAGCCTGTTCGTGCTGGCAGGGGAGGTCAGTATTGATCCTTATGGCCGGGGTCGCAATGGCGATATGGGCTGGATCATGGAAGGCAAGGGCAATCCACAGATCGAAAAGGCGCTTGTCGGGTTGGCCGATGGAAAGGTCAGTCCGGTCATCAAGACTACCAAGGGTTATCATCTGGTGACCATTCTTGAGCGGAAAAATGGCAGCATACGTAGCTTTGGCGATATGAAGGACCGTGTCCGGCAGGAATATATCAATGAAAAACTGTCGAACTTTTTGAACGAAGCGCAAAAACGGCACAAGGTGGTCTGGAAAATATTGACCAGAAAGACCGCGAAGCCGACGAAGCCCTAGAGAAAATTGCGCCTACGGGCAACTCAATTCTAACGTAGCCTCGCTTCGCGACGGGGCCAGCGCTAGTATATTTTGCGCTACCGCTACGCTATTTGAGCGCTGGACCCCGCTGGAGGGCCAGCCTCCAAACCTCCCGTTTTTCTATTTTAAAGTCAAAAAAGGGTGGGCTTGGGAGGCCTCCTCCCAAGCGAGCCAGAAAGCGGATAATGGGCAGCAGCCCGCTTGCGCAGCAAAGCTTTCGAGAATTGAATTGCCCTGTGTCCTTTACCCGAGGAGCGCAGAAAAGGTCAGCCTTTTTGCCTTGCTGTTCGTCAATCTGAAAACACCCACTATATATATCAAAATAAAAAAATATTTTTTCCCAAACCCCTTGAATGCTGTCTGAAAAAGCCAATATTTAACAAATATTCATTTTTACGAATTTGATTTGATGCGCCCTAGTCACTATGGTAGCCATCGGTACCCGACGAAAATTTTTTGTGCAGATCCGCCTTGGTTCTTGCCGGTGCCGCTAAGTAGATGTTCTACTATCACTATTTTAATTGAAGAAAAGGGGAGAAGCTCATGGTTCGAATGTTTCGACTATCAGCTCTGGCCGGAGGAGCGCTGGCATTAGCCACGTTGCTTTTTTCACCGCAGGGCAGTGCCCAGGCAGCGGGGAAAAATACGCCAAAGAATGAATATAATATCACGATCAACTACGAACTGGGTATGCATTGTACCGGGTTTGATTTTACCTATTGCTGCGTTTTGCCGCCATACAATTCTGTTCAAAGTCAGGTGATCAAGACCGCGACTGGTCCCAAGAAATACCCTGAACTGCTCGAAGCTGACGCCAAAGATCCAACGACCGTAGTGGACGGCAAGCGTCGCTTCAAGCTGAAATACGGCTTTATTGGCAATACATATTCTGAAGGCTCCAAGCTGGCCTACTGGAATGTGCCTTACGACGTTAATGGCGATGGTAAATATACCAAGAATGAAAACGTTGCCAACGCCTATTGGACACATCTTTATGTCTATAAGGATCTGAAGGGCTCTAATCCGAAAAAGACCAGCAAGGACAGCGAAAAGCTTTTCGTTGGTCTGCAGATCCCGGTGCCGCTTGATAATGGACCGGCCGGTGCTGCGGTGCCAAGTCCCATCAGTAACGGTCATCTGCACTATACTGGCGAAAAGGGAACCACTGTGTTCACCAAAAGCCCGGTTCTGGACAATGTGCCAATCGTTTTGACCAATCCTGGTATCTGGGATGCTTTGGGTCTGCCATTGACACCGCTCAATGATGCCATGCTTGCCAAAAATCCACTTGCATTGGTTGAAAGTGACCTTCGTCCTTATCAAGAAACCTTCGTTGAGATGGTAGACGCCAAAGATGGCAAGCCTGTGATCGACAAACATACCGGCAAGCCGGTTCGCTTTGTGGGTACAAGCCCCATTGATGCGCCAAACTGCTCCAACTGTCATGCCAATGAAGTGGCAAATGGCAAGAAGCACAATCTCTACAAGCAAGAAAAAGCCTTCTGGAAAGCGCTCGGTGCGTCTGACTGGATTGCCAGCCTGAAAGCGACTTCGATTTCAGTTCTTGAGCTGCATGATGCCAGAAACGGCACCGACTTCCTCAAAAACTATAATCCTGCAACTCGTGCAACGGCGAACCGTATTGGTCGCGACCCGGTTCTTTGTCAGCAATGTCATGCTGATAATGTCATCGGTGTTCTGATGTCCAAGAAGATGAAAAACGGCAAAGGCAAAATGGTCACGGTTCCACCGCTGACACAGGCCATGCATAGTGTTCATCAACGGGTTGTTCCGCTTCCCGATAGTCAGGGTCGTTCTGGAGCCTGTCAGGCTTGTCATCCGGCGCATCGCCAGAGTGGCAGCATGAAAGACTTCCCGATCACACTTGATGGCAAAAACTTCTTTGCCAAGGGTGATAACCGTGATGGCCAGGGCTGTTATGTTGGACGTGACGTTCACTCCAATCCCGGCAAGGACACGGATGGTGTTGAAACCGCTGAAAACCTCAATGCGATCGGCCAATGGCTGAAAACCAATGTTTCGAAAATTGGTACGGGCGAAGGCGGCAAGGGCCTGTGGTGCACAAACTGCCACAACCAACTGTCTCGTGAGCTTTATCAGCGCGATAATCTGAAAAATGCCTTCCTGCAGACCGGTTCAACGATCCGCAACAAATCTCTTGGTGATATTGCCAAAGCGATTGGTGTGAGTGTTGATGAATTGACAAGCAAATATATGGATCCAAAGGTTATTGCTGACAAAAATGGTCATGACACACCTGGTAAATCCGGCATTTTGCTGACTTGGGCCAAGAAGCGCACAATTCCAGACATTGCGGTGATTGCCATCAAGGGTAAAGGTCCAATGGGGAGCAAAGATGCCGACGGCGACTTCAGCGTTATTCCATTGTCAGCCAACCCTGCTGTCGATATCAGTACTTTGAAACTGCCCAAGGGCGCGACGGGTGCGGCTGCTGTTCCTTACAGTGCTGCCTCCAATGGTCATGACTACTGGCTCTCTGCTGGTTCTCCCCATTGTGCGGATTGTCATTCGGCTCCCTTTGTTGAAGGTCAGGGCGGCGTTGCCTTCCCGATCAATCAACCAGGCAAATATTCTGTTATGCGCTATTCCAAAGGCCATGCCGGTCTTGCTTGTCAGGGTTGTCATCAGTCGACACATGGTCTGTACCCTGTGACCCCTGGAAACGATACAACATCCTATGCTCAGGCAGCGGCTGTTAATCCAGATGGTTCGCATGGTCCGTTCAAATGCGCAGCCTGTCATGTCGCAAATGAGAGTGGTGTACCGTTGATCGCCAACAAGAAAGATCATGTCTGGAAGGGCAAGAAAATTCTTGGCGATTATGAATCAGCTGTCGCCTGGATGCACGCTTCTGCCCCCGATCTGGGTGGTGCGGTTCCAGACGAATAAGTTTGAACACACGACCATCCAAAGTTTGGGTGGTCGTGTAGTTTAAATACCCGACTGGATATAGAGACGAATTGAATCGGGGTGCTTTTTTCGAGCACCCCGATTTTTATTTGATGAGGCAGTGGCCTCGAAAATATTCTTGCCTTTTTAGCAGCTATGTCAGCAATTTAATTGCTTTTGTTTCTGAATTTAAGACCTGATTGTCATTGATAATCTGGATTAACATTATATGATTGATTGAAGTTTTCGGAAGGGAGAAGATCCCTGTAAAGATAGTCAGGAAGGGACCGGGTTTGATGGTTAGAAAAGGGCTTGAAGCCGTGGATGGGGCGCAGGGTTTGTCAAAAATTTCACGTCGCAGTTTTTTAGGGGGCAGTGCTGCTGCACTGTCCGTTTCGATGGCCGGCTGTTCGCTTATGGGCGGGCGCGTTTTAAAGTCCTTTAGTGTCAGCGACGAACCGTTACGATCTTTGGCACTTGGCGCTGATGGGCAGCAGATCCTTGTGGGCGGGGATAGTCGTATTCTGCAATTGTGGAATGTCAAAAAAGCCAGCCTTGCAAAAGATTTCAAACCGGATTCAGACACCACCTCAACAGTTCAGTTGTCCAGCGATGGCAAGCGTGCCCTGAGCGGCACCTGGAGCAATAATATCAAGCTTTGGGACGTGGAAAAGGCGGAAGTTTTAACCGTGCTGGCCGGTCATAGCGATGACGTCTGGAAGGTGAGATTCGTGAAAGAGGGCAAAACCGCGCTGTCGGCAAGTGATGATGACACCATGAAGCTTTGGGACCTTGAGCAAGGGACAGTCATTCGATCATATGAAGGTCATGCCGATGGTGTGCGTTCCTTTGCCGTTCATCCCGATGGCAAAATCCTGCTTTCTGGCGCACAGGATCGCATGATCAAGCGCTGGGACATGGAGAGTGGACGAGTGACGGGGACCTGGTGGGGCCATTCGGGAACGGTCAATGATCTGATCATTTCCAGCGACGGTAAAACGGCAGTGTCAGCCAGTGCCGACAAGACGATCCGCATTTGGGACATCGCAGATAATAGCAGCACGACGACACTGGACAAGCACGAAGCCGAGTTTAATACGCTGGCTTTGTCTAAAGATGGCCGCCTGCTGTTTTCGGGAAGTGCCGATGGGATGGTCATCGTCTGGGATATGAAAAAACAGGCACTCATTGAAAAACTGTCCGGGCACAAAGGCGGTGTGACCAGTCTCACACTGTTGGACAATGACACAAAAGTACTGTCGACAAGCATGGATGGTATGGTCAAGCTATGGGATCTCAAGGGCATGATGAAGACGGCCTGAGACTGTTGTGCCAAGGGGGCGATGCGACGAAGGCCTCACAAACTGGCTGGATCTGACAGGAAAAAGAAGCGTTTCAGGGGAGCTCCGCGCCGGGATTTGGGGGGAGAACGTTTTTTAAATCTGTACTCCGAATAATTTTATTCTCTGTTCACATTTATGTTACTCTGGTGTGTGCGTGCCTGGGAGTGCGCACTCAAAAAATATAAATGTGAGGGAGAAACGAATGCTTGAATTACTTATACCTCTTTTGTCGGGGGGAGCCGGAGGGCTTTTGGGCGGTAATATTGGCGGTGCCTTGTTTCGCAAAGCCGGAATGGGCGCTGGTTCCAGCTCGATTGTTGGAATAGTTGCGGGCGCAGCAGCCAGCTATTTTCTTGGGCCTACCATGGGGCCGATGGTCGGTGGCATGATCGGCGACAGCGGTATGGTCAGTTCGGTGATCGGCGGTTTGTTGTCTGGAACAGGCGGCGGTATTGCTGGTGGCCTTGGTATGGGCATTGTGCGCAAATTGATGGGTTGAAACCTCGCTATCGCGAGCGGGGCCAGCCCCGTATCCCGTTGGGGAAACGAATTCCCCCAAACCCCCTTCTTTTTTAAAATTAAAAGAGGGTGGGTTTGGGAGGTCTCCTCTCAAGCGGGAGAGTGCCAGTATCCGGCATCACACAAAGTTCAAAACAATCTGCCCGGCCCGTTTGCGGTTTCATTGGCTTGCGCCTTTGTCGCCGGTTCCCGGTCAGGGCATGAACCGTTTCTTCAGCTTCCCAATTTGAAAAATCGTTCCCGAAACGATTGGCTGTTAGGCCATTGGAGCTGATAGAAGGAATCGAACCCGCGACCTTGAGATAAGAGGGTTTGAAATCAACATTGGAATACGGTATCCGCAAAGCGGCCTGCACCGGCCGGGTCTCATGAGCCCGCATCAAGACGCCAACCCCGCTGCAAGCATAGGGATTGGCGTTTTAAACGTCTGCAGATGTTGTGAAACAGCCGCCTTGACTAGCTATCTTTGCTCTCGATAACAATATCCTCAGCAGCATCATCTGTTGTTTCGCTGATTATTTCGACAGCGTCTTTGGCAAGATCAAGCGCGTTGCCGCCGAGATTTCCAGCGACATCAATTGCACCTCCGGCGACAGCGCCAACACCATCAGCGACGCCAGAGACAGCTGAACCGGCAAGATCAACGGCTCCACCGGCCACATCTCCGGCGACATCAATTGCGCCTCCGGCGACAGCACCAACACCCTCAGTGACGCCTGAGACAGCCGAGCCAGCAAGATCAACGGCTCCGCCTGCCACATCGCCGGCGACATCAATTGCCCCTTCGGCTACAGCGCCAACACCATCAGCGATGTCAGAAGCAGCTGAGCCAGCCAGATCTGCGGCAGTTCCAGCTGCAGAAGTCGCGCTTTTCGCACTAGCAGCAACGGCTCCTCCAGCAACGGCGGCGGCACCTCCAGCCAGTTTAGCGGCTTTGCCTATACCGAAAAGGCCACTTTTCTGGGCAGCTCCAGGCCCGCGTTTGCTGCCACGTGCAAACAATAAAAGCACGAGCATGAAAAGAGCGAAGAGATTGATGCCAATGCTTATGCCATCATCTGCAGAGCCCATGCTGAGATCAAAGCGGCTTTCAGGGGCACCAAGGGGAGCCCCATTTGTGGGGAAGCCAAAGCCGGAAAACGTTGGGTCAGTTGAAAAGGCCATGCTGCCAAATGCATAGACCTTGTAAGTGAAGAAGGCTGTGATGACGGCCGGCAATTGCAGCAGCCAGAAGAAAGAATTTGCCATGACAGCCTTGGGCGTGCCTTCAAGCAGCCAGAAGCCCGTCAAAAGGCCAAAAAGGAAAAACACGACGCCAATGGCGGCCAGCACCATGGCTATAATGCCCCCACCAGTAGCATTCAGCTCAAAAATACTGAAGATTGAAGCGGTTAGGCCATAAACCGACCCAACCAATGTAATCAATGCCAAGAACCTGCGAACCCACTTATTCATACTTCCCTCCCAAAAGACTAAAAATCTGTTACCTGCGACACTTTAGCTAATCTTTGGCCTTTCATCAAGCGTTGGGGATCTATTGGTGAATAGAGGAAGATTGATGCGTTCATTTTACTTGATTGAAGCTTTCTGAAAAAACTTGTCTGGTGTACAGAAAAAGAAACTTGCCAGTCGGTGGGTCCCGCGCCATAACTTGCAAAAAAGGAGCGAGCTGATGGAGAGAAAAGAGCGGGTGTTTTCGGGTGTACAACCCACAGGAAACCTACATCTGGGGAATTACCTGGGAGCGATCAAGCGTTTTGTCAACTTGCAAAAAGAGCATGATTGTCTCTATTGCGTAGTTGATTTACATGCCATTACAGTCTGGCAGGACCCAGATGTGCTGGCCCATAATATACGCGAAGTGGCCGCAGCGTTCATCGCCTCGGGGATTGACCCTAAAAAGCAGATCATTTTCAATCAGTCGCAGGTCTCTGGTCATGCGGAGCTTGCCTGGATTTTTAATTGTGTGGCGCGTATGGGGTGGCTCAATCGCATGACGCAGTTCAAGGAAAAAGCTGGCAAACACAAGGAAAATGCCTCGGTAGGTCTGTTTGCCTACCCCAATCTGATGGCGGCTGATATCCTGCTTTATCGCGCCACCCATGTGCCGGTCGGAGAAGACCAGAAGCAGCATCTTGAGCTGGCCCGCGATATTGCGCAAAAATTCAATAATGATTTTGCCAAAAGCATTGAAAAAGCTGGTTTTGAGGAGGGCTTTTTCCCCTTGCCAGAACCGTTGATCGCTGGCCCGGCAACGAGAGTCATGTCTTTACGCGATGGCTCGAAAAAAATGAGCAAGTCTGACCCCTCTGTCATGTCGCGCATTACCCTGACCGATAGTCCAGATGAGATTGCTAAAAAAGTACGCAAGGCGCGAACCGATCCTGATGCGTTGCCCTCAGAGAAAAAGGGATTGGAAGGACGTCCAGAAGCTAGCAATCTGGTGGGTATTTATGCGGCCTTGTCAGACCGGGATACACAAGATGTGTTGGCTGAATTTGGCGGCGCGCAGTTCTCGACCTTCAAACCAGCGCTGGTTGATCTGGCTGTTGAGAAGCTGGCCCCGATCAATTCGGAAATGAAAAAGCTGATGGGTGAGGCGGGAGAAATAGACGCGATCCTTAATGAGGGCGCACAAAGAGCTCGTGAAATTGCTGATCCAATCATGCGCAAGGTCAAGGAGGTGGTCGGCTTTATCGGTGCATAGGGCAGGCGTCAGATCCATATTTGAAAAACCACTGGAGTATGTCGGTTCCAGTGGTTTTTGTTGTTCATGCAAAATATTGCCAAGCTTAACTTTCAGACATGAATTCATCGGCTGCACAGCCTTCTGGAGCACCATCTGCATCTGTGTTGATGACGGAAGGGGTTTCCTTGAGGCGAGGGCGCAGATAATAGTGATCCGCAAGAGTTGTGTTGTAGACATACCTTCCTAGCGGTGAGGTATAATCATAGGTGACTTCGGTCAGGATCAGGCTGGTCCCCTTGATGGTCAGCACCGGATTGCCGTCATCATCAAGAGGTAAATCTATGGGGTCTTCATGGGCATAAGCGTGAACGCCACCATTATATTGGGCGCTCCAGTCGACCTTGCCAAGATTATCCTTGTCATGGCAGATGCTGACAACAGTGATACGAAGGGCAGCCACACCATAGGGTTTGAGATAGTTGCTGGCGGCATCGAAAATATTATCCATCTTCCCTGATATATCGGAAGACTGGGCCACAAGGTCGGCTGTTGCGCCCGCCAGATCTGTGACGCGGCGGTCAGCAGACAGAGCGTGATGCAACTCGATGCTGCCCATATAAAGGGTCAGCATGAACGGGGCGATCAAGGCAAATTCGAGGGCGGCCACTCCCTTGTCATTGCGCTTGAGGCGATGGACAAGTTGCGCCAATGCAGATTTGGCTATGTTCTTTGAGGCTTTCTTTAACACGACTTAACTCCCTGAGCAGTATGCTTTTAAACTTTGATCGGCTGACCCGGATAATATGCTTTGTGAGTTTATGGCTCTATGAAAACGGCTCATTACGAAAGACCGAAATAGCGTTCAGCATTCGATGGTGTGGACCGGCATTGGCGAGGCCGACAATCGGGACTTGCGCCAGCAGGCCCATCTTGTAATAGGCGCGCACAACGACAACCTTGAGACCCGATCCCAAACTGAAATTCTCACCGCCAGTGAATTCGCCATCTTCGTCATAAAGCTCGGAAGGGTCGGTGTTGATCGTGTCAAAATCCTCATAGGTGCGCACATCGATCACCAGATTGGGTGTTGTTTTGCAATTGCTGATCAGCACGGTCTTGGTGCAGACAAGTTCCTTGAACTGGTTGGATGTGAGTGCGGCAACCTGGGCCTGTCCTGTGCGGATCTGGCGGCTGGCGCTTTTCACTGCATTTTCAAGATCAAGCGACGTCATGTGAACAAGAGCTGTTTCCAGTATCGCGACGATCAGGATGAGGAAAGGAAAGGCAATGATACCAAATTCAACTGCCGTCACACCATCCTCATTTTTGCGAAGGGAGCGCAGCAGGCGGGCAAAGCGCGGCTTGTGCGTTGGATTGTTCCTATGCAGTTCATTTAACATGGGATTATTGACCCTTGACTATACAGAATATAAAAAGACATGGACGGCTAACTATGTAGTATAGGCATCAGACTATTGATATTTGGTTGCCATAAATGATTAATAAACTGAAAGGCCTTTGGGATTGGGGACTTTTTTTGTTAGGTTTGAGAAGGGTGGTTAGTAAAGCGTATCATGCGACAAAAACGCCAGAAAGCTTATCGCGCCGGGATTAAGGCCGAGCGCATTGCAGCTTTGTTTCTTATGGCCAAGGGCTATCGGGTGCTGGCGTCCCGTTATAAAACCACTGTGGGCGAAATTGACCTGATTGCCAGTAATGCAAAACGAATAGCTTTTGTCGAGGTCAAAGCCAGGTCTGGTGTAGGCCGCGAACATATTCTGTTTTCGGTTACGCCCCGGCAACAATTGCGGATCAAAAGGGCTGGCGATCTGTGGCTGGCCAGAAACAGGGTTTCACATAGGAAGGAAATTGGTTTTGATATCATTACCATCATGCCCTGGTCCTTGCCACGACACTATAAAGACGCTTTTTCTCACAACTCCTATTGACCTCATTGGTGGATAGAGGCAGCGTGTCGCAAATCAATTAAGACAATCAGATCATAAAGGCGAATGCATGGTTAAACATATTGGCGTGCAAATGGACCCCGTTGAGAAAATCAATATTGCTGGCGACAGCAGTTTTGCGCTCATGCTGGAGGCGCAAAACCGAGGGTTTGAGCTTTTTACCTATCACCCCGATCATATGTTTATGAAGGGGAAGCAGTTGTATGCCCGGGGCAGTGATCTTGAAGTTTTTGATCGGCAGGGAGCGCATTTTACGAAGAGCGACCCCTATGTACTTGATCTTTCTAAGCTCGATGTGGTTTTACTGCGTCAGGATCCTCCCTTTGATATGCATTATATTACGTCAACTCATATGCTGGAGCGCATCCATCCCAAAACACTGGTGGTCAATGATCCGTTTCATGTGCGCAATGCCCCCGAAAAACTTTTTGTGATGGAATACCCTGCTCTTATGCCACCAACGCTGATTACAAGGCAACTTGCTGATGTGAAGACCTTTCGAGAAGAATATGACGACATCATCATCAAGCCTCTTTATGGAAATGGGGGAGCAGGCGTTTTTCGATTGATGAAAGAAGATACCAATCTTGGCGCTCTGGTTGAGATGTTCGATGAAGTGTTTCGTGAACCTTTTATTGTGCAGCAATATCTGCCTTTGGTACGGGCTGGCGACAAGCGCATCATTCTGGTTGATGGCGAGCCGGTAGGCGCACTAAACCGTATACCTGCCAAGGATGAAACGCGTTCCAATATGCATGTGGGTGGGCGGCCCGAGCTTATCGACTTGACGGAGCGGGATCGCGAAATCTGCGCGGCCATTGGTTCTGAACTGAAAAGGCGCGGCCTGTTATTTACGGGCATAGATGTGATCGGTGACAAGATGACAGAAATCAATGTGACGTCTCCAACCGGCATTCGTGAAATTGCCCGATTTGGCGGTGCCGATATTGCCGCGCTGATCTGGGATGCGATTGAGGCTAAGTTGTAAAAATCAGTATGTCAACATAAAAGTTCCCATAATGTTCTTGATTTTGTTCTCTGTTTGATCCATGGTGTGTTGAGCATATATCAAATATCAGGGGAACAATAATGTTTGCGCAGGTCAAGACAGTCGCATTTGATGGGATCGAAGCCCGCTCTGTTGATGTGCAAGTGCAAATTTCTCCAGGCGCACCGGCTTTTATGGTTGTTGGGCTGCCCGATAAGGCGGTCGCGGAAAGCCGTGAGCGTGTGCGGGCCGCTATGCATGCCGTGGGTCTGGCTCTGCCAGCAAAGCATATCACGGTTAACCTGGCTCCTGCCGACCTGCCCAAAGAGGGCAGTCATTATGATCTGCCTATCGTATTGGCGATGATGGCCTGTATGGGGGCGATGCCGTTTGATCAGCTGCAAGCTTATTGTGTGATTGGCGAGCTGGCCCTTGATGGATCCATCAGTATGGTGCCGGGAGCTTTACCGGCAGCTATTGGTGCCAATAGCCGTGATCTTGGATTGATCTGCCCTTATGATTGTGGTCCCGAAGCGGCTTGGGCGGCACAAGATATGGATCTGCTGGCACCTCGCCATTTACTGGAGTTGATGAATCATTTCAAGGGTCTGCAAATACTCTCGCGTCCAGAGCCTGAAGCTGCAATTGAGCGCACCGATTTACCCGACCTGTGTGATGTGCGTGGTCAGGAAAGTGCCCGCCGGGCTCTTGAGGTGGCGGCAGCTGGTGGCCATAACCTGTTGATGACCGGGCCGCCGGGATCTGGCAAAAGCATGTTGGCAGCAAGATTGCCCTCGATCCTGCCCGACCTTGGCGCGGCTGAAATGCTTGAGGTCAGTATGATCCGTTCGCTGGCTGGAGAACTTGCCGGGGGGCAAGTCGGCCGCGCCCGGCCCTTTCGAGCGCCCCATCATTCTGCTTCAATGGCCGCTCTGGTTGGCGGAGGCGTGCGGCCCCGCCCGGGTGAAGTGGCACTGGCTCATATGGGCGTTTTATTCCTGGATGAATTGCCCGAATTCACGTCAGCTGTGCTCGATAGTCTGCGCCAGCCTCTGGAAACCGGGCAGGTGGTTATTGCCCGCGCCAATCACCGTATTTCCTATCCCTCGCGCATCCAGCTGGTGGCAGCCATGAACCCATGCAAATGTGGTCGCGCTTTTGAGCCAGGTTTTGCCTGTTCGCGGGGAGCTCATTGTGCTGAGCGCTATCAATCGCGCATATCTGGCCCCTTGCTGGACCGTTTCGACCTGCAGATCGAAGTGCCAGCCGTGAGCCCACAGGATTTGATGTCAGCTGGAGAGAGCGAGAGCAGCAAGCTTGTGCGCGAGCGTGTTACTCTGGCTCGTGAGCGGCAGGTTGAACGGTTTAAGGGGATGGGACTGGTGCAATTTCGCACCAATACGGAACTGTCGGGGGTGGCTCTGGAGGAATGTACAAAGTTGGAAAAGGAGGCTTCTAACCTGTTGCGTGATGCCTGTGAAAAACTGCGTTTGACGGCACGCGGCTATCACCGGACTTTGAAAGTCGCCCGCACATTGGCCGACCTTGATAATGAGGAGGGTATCAGACGGTTGCATATTGCCGAGGCCTTGTCCTATCGCGGTGAGGCCATGCGCAAGGCACTGGTCATGTAGGCCCTTGCCTTGATGTTCGACAAAACGATTGCCCGCCGTGATGATTACGGTTGGCGATTTTGCTGGCGCCAGAGTTGCGCTTTGGTTTGTGCGACCTGGCGTTGGGGTTTCGGCATACGAGCGATTTTGAGATCAAGGCGTATGTCGGAGGCCCCGCGTTTTCTGGCTAGCAAGTGCCATTTTGCAGCTTCCACCAGGTCTTTTTTGAAGACAAGGCCATGGGCATATAGGTTGGCGACACGGTTTTGAGCGACTGGGTTACCTCTTTTGGCCGCCAGCAGCATGTATCTGGCACCTTCTTGCCGGTTTTTAGCAATGCCTTTGCCAAGATAGAGCATCAGCCCATATTCGAGTTCTGCAGTGCTGAGGCCAGCTTCCGCAGCCCGGCCAATCCATTTTGCGGCTTTTTTCTTGTCCAGCGCAACGCCAGCTCCTTCAAGATAAAGCGAACCAAGGTCATATTGGGCATGAACTTCATTCTGCAGAGCTGCTTTTTTCAACCAGGCAGCAGCTTTTTTCATATTGGCCGAGCGACCATTGCCAGACACATAGATAAGACCGAGATTATATTGAGATAAATCATGTCCTTGTGCTGCAGCGGCTTCAAAAAGATCGGCTGCCTGCTTGATATCGCGTTTGACCCCCTGGCCGCTGGCGAGCTGCATGGCGAGAGCGAATTGAGCGTATTTATCGCCGCGTTCTGCTCCTCCGGCATACCATTGCGCCGCTTTTGTGAGGTCTGTGGCAACCCCCAGGCCGCCAGCATAAATTCTCCCCACCAGAGTGAAAGCCTGCACTTCCCCTTTATCGGCTTGCGCCTTGGCGAGTTTAAGCGCCTGAAGATAACGCCCTTTTTCAAAAGCGGCATAGGCGGGGTCGGCACTGCTTGTGTTTTTCGAGTGAGCGCTGTTGGACGAAGGGGGCAGGGTGCCCCCGCCAAGCCTTTGCTGTTGTTTCGCTTTGGCGGCCATTGGCAGCAAGGCGATAAGGAGCGCAGATATGAGCAAGCGTTGCAAGGCCGTTGTCAGAGGGAGGTCGGTATGAAAAATCGCCACGGCTTACTCCTGTCTTGTTTGTTCCGTTAAAGGGCATTGCCCGATCACCCATTTGGCAAAATCTGGATCATCGCGAAAGCGTGGCCAAAGCGCAGCGCCAAGGGCAATGAAATCTGTCGGGATTTGCAGTAGCGTTTCCAGTTCAGTCCGATCACCTGGATTGAGCGCAACGCAGGGGATTTCAAACAGATCCTGCCACCAGCCGACCATATTGACGAGTTGCTCATAGGGTTCGCTCTGCGCAATAGAAAAGCCGATATAGTCAGCGCCAGCATCGCCAAGCGACATAGCCAGATGGCGCGAGAGGCCGCAATCAACACCAATAATTACGTCTTTGCCAAGTGTCATTCGAGCCTTTTCAAGCCAAAGTGGGGAGGCCAGAGGGGGGGGCAGATGAAGACCATCGGCTTGCAGACTATCTATTCTGGCAAGGTGCTCAACCAGGGGGCTTTTTGCCAACAGGGCAGGAGACAGCTCACGACCATCGCCAAGTTCATTGTCTAGCGGACTGAGTTGCGGCAGCTCCAGAACGACGGCAACGCCTTTTTGCTGTATCTTGTCGATAAAAGGTTTTAAGGGGCCATCATGCGCTGGATCATCGTGCAGTTTTAAAGAGACACAGGCCAGGTCAAGTTGGGTGGGCAATTGCTCAACCGCGCTCATATCTCTGTCGAAACCATCAAGGTCAGTCGCAGGAATGTTAAGGTATAGCCTTGTTTTTTTGTCATTCACACTCATATGAAGTCCTGTGATCATAGGGGGCATAGGGGGGAACCGAACTGCTGTTATTTGATGTCTGGCAAATGCGGCGATTGCTGGTCGATTGACTGTTCTGGTTCTTTTTAGGGCAAATTTGCATATTTTTGTCCTTATTCTGCAAAAAATGCCATAGAATTAATGGGTCATGGCAAGAAGTTTGGTGACATTTGCCTATAATCAAGACATATTCTAAACTAATCTGGTTCTTTGCATTGAGGTCGGGGCTCAGCTGTTTCTAGGGTAAGTGGAGCAGTATAGATCTAAGTGAGATAAATTAATTGGCAACATCCTTGCACCGCTTTTAAGCAAATGGTCTTGCATATGGCTGTCCATGAGCATAAGTGCAGGTGATGCAGATAGAAGTTGTGCGCTCGGTTGTGATATTTGTACCCGTTTGAGCGAGCCAACACGAAGAAAGATAGGGACGTTTCATGAATTCGAACTTCCGCAATTTTGCGATCTGGGTCATTATCGGCTTGTTGCTGATCGCCCTGTTCAATATGTTTCAAGGGCCAGTGCCGCGCGGCAACCCGGACGATATCAACTATTCGGAGTTTCTGGCCAAGGTTAATGATGGCGGGATTCGTGATGTTACGATTTCCGGGCGTCGTATTACCGGGCATTTTTCCAATGACCGGTCTTTCCAGACTTATGCCCCTGACGATCCCAAGCTGGTGGAGCGTCTGGCTGAGAAGAACGTGAATATCAAGGCAAAGCCCCTGGAAGATGAAGGGCATACGCTGTTCTCGATCCTGATTTCGTGGTTCCCCATGTTACTGTTGATTGCTGTTTGGGTGTTTTTTATGCGCCAGATGCAGTCCGGTTCAGGACGTGCCATGGGCTTTGGCAAATCCAAGGCGAAGCTGCTGACAGAGCATAGTGGTCGTGTGACCTTTGAAGATGTGGCTGGTGTTGATGAAGCCAAGGAAGAGCTCGAAGAAGTTGTTGACTTTTTGAGAGACCCTGGGCGTTATCAGCGTTTGGGCGGTAAAATTCCGCGTGGATTGCTGCTTGTTGGCTCTCCTGGTACGGGTAAAACACTGATCGCCAAAGCGGTCGCGGGTGAGGCCAATGTGCCGTTCTTTACCATATCGGGTTCAGATTTCGTTGAAATGTTCGTGGGTGTTGGTGCTTCAAGAGTGCGCGATATGTTCGAGCAGGCCAAGAAAAACGCGCCTTGTATCATCTTTATCGATGAGATTGATGCGGTTGGACGTCATCGTGGTGCCGGACTTGGTGGCGGCAATGATGAGCGTGAGCAGACTTTGAACCAGTTACTGGTGGAGATGGATGGTTTTGAGCCCAATGAGAGCATTATCATCATTGCGGCGACCAACAGGCCTGATGTGCTTGATCCGGCTTTGCTGCGCCCTGGTCGTTTCGACCGGCAGGTCGTGGTGCCGCTTCCTGATATTATTGGCCGTGAAAAAATACTCAAGGTGCATATTCGCAAGGTGCCTGTTGCGCCCGATGTTGAGCTGCGAACGATTGCCCGTGGTACGCCCGGATTTTCTGGTGCGGATCTGGCGAACCTTGTCAATGAAGCGGCTTTGCTGGCGGCCCGGCGCTCCAAGCGCATGGTGACGCATCAAGAATTTGAGGATGCCAAGGATAAAGTCATGATGGGGGCCGAGCGGCGTTCCATGGTGATGTCGGATGAAGAAAAGAAACTGACGGCCTATCATGAAGGTGGCCATGCGCTTGTAACCATGCACCAGCCGGCATCGGATCCGGTGCATAAGGCCACGATTATTCCGCGCGGGCGTTCGCTCGGCATGGTCATGCGCCTACCTGAACGCGACACTCTTTCCTATACCCGCGCCCGGCTCAAGGCAGATCTGGCGGTCGCCATGGGCGGGCGTGTGGCTGAGGAGCTGATCTTTGGTTATGACAAGGTAACGTCGGGCGCATCGCAGGATATCAAGATGGCAACCGGTGTTGCCCGGGCGATGGTCACGCAATTTGGCATGTCCGACAAGCTGGGCCCCCTGGCTTATGGCGACAATGAAGAAGAAGTGTTCCTGGGGCATTCGGTCTCGCGCAAGCAAAGCCTGTCCAATGATACGCAAAAGCTGGTCGATGAAGAGATCCATGTTCTGGTCGATGAAGGCCTTGCTACTGCCAAGAAAATTCTGGAGACCAATACGGATCAGTTGCACGCCATTGCGAATGGCCTGCTGGAATATGAAACCTTGAGCGGCAAGGAAATCGCCGATTTGCTCAAGGGCATCCAACCGGTGCGCGACAATGGCGACAATGATAAAACCCCGTCCGCG
>JAKIUO010000016.1 GCA_021647535.1 Hyphomicrobiaceae bacterium | reverse complement strand
AGCTGGCTCTTGGCTCTTACGCTGACGCCTCGTCGATCTCGCGCATCTTTGCCAATACCAATCTGGCTGCAGCTGCCGGTGTCATCGTCGCCTTGCTGCTCAATCAGGCCATTTATGGCAAGGTCGATCTGACCATGGTCTTGAACGGTGCATTGGCTGGCCTCGTGGCCATCACGGCTGAACCTTTGACCCCAAGTCCGATCATGGCGATCCTCATTGGTGGCGTTGGTGGTCTGATTGTGGTGTTTGTTGTGCCCTTGCTTGATCGTCTCAAAATTGATGATGTCGTCGGCGCGATCCCTGTCCATCTGATTGCCGGGATCTGGGGCACCATGGCGGTTCCTTTGACAAATGGCGATGCCAGTTTCCTCGCCCAGGCCATTGGCGTCGGTGCTTATGCAGGCTTCACGATTGTCACCAGCACCATTGTCTGGATGCTGCTCAAAGTCACCATAGGCCTTCGCCCAACACTAGAAGAAGAAGCCATGGGTCTCGACAAAGCTGAAGTTGGCCTTGAAGCCTATCCTGAATTTGGTAGCGGCAGCCAGAAGTTCTAATCTGCCCATCAGAACCTCAGAACCCTTTGGGAATGAATGTACTCACAGCAGGCGTTCCCATCAACCAGGCCCGGTCGACTTTTTGTCGATCGGGCCACTTTTTTGACCCGCCTCCCGCCGAGCCCCGCTTTGACCTCTCGAATAACAAAAAAAAAACATTATTTGAGATCTACTCTAATCCGGCAGCAAGAACATGAAATATCGAGATATTGCAATATTCACAAATAATTCAACTAATAAATATCGAAGTTTACTGAAAGTAAACTATTGATCTTTTTTTGTGTGTGACATATCGTAACAACACAGGATGTCGGCAAGGAACTATATATTTTCAGTTCTGCTTATCCTTGTTGTTACGCGTATCTCGGCATACCCACTTTGTAGACCACCTCGTAATATTGCGAGTACAGGGAAGAGAAGGAGAGTTACGGTGAAATCGGATAACTGGTTAGTTTTTTGGTCAGTCTCCACGCTTTTTGCGACTTTTACAGCCGCCTATTTTTTGGCACTGATGACCTACTAAACGAACGCCCCCCCCACGCAGAATAAAGGGTGGTATCCAACAAAAAAGGATATCACCCTTTGTCTTTTTTAGCCTCCTGACAAGAGCGATTTTGGGTTTTTGCAACAAAACTCCAATAAAACCTCTTCTATACTCGTGCAAAATCCCCTAAAACATCAAAAAAATTCTTTTAGCTTAGAGGGGGAGATTACAGATTATGGAAACCGGTTCCGCGTCATTGGTTGGCGTCGATGTCTTTTTTGTCTTAATGGGGGCCATACTTGTTTTTGCCATGCACGCAGGTTTTGCTTTTCTTGAAGTTGGCACCGTGCGCCACAAAAACCAGGTCAACGCACTCGTAAAAATTCTTGTCGATTTTGCCGTATCAACAGTGGTTTATTTCTTCATTGGCTATTCCATTGCCTATGGCGTTAATTTCTTTTCCGATGCCGCATCTCTGTCTGGAACGGGCAAAGATTTTGCGCCGCAGGGCCTTGGGTTGGTCAAATTCTTTTTCTTGGCAACTTTTGCGGCCGCCATTCCCGCCATCATATCAGGTGGCATTGCCGAACGCGCCAAATTCTGGCCCCAGGTCGCCGCCACAGCGATCATTGTCGGGCTCGCCTATCCGATCATTGAAGGCGTTGTCTGGAATGGCAATTATGGACTTCAGGACTGGATGAAAGCGACATTTGGCCATGGTTTCCGCGATTTTGCCGGTTCCATCGTCGTCCATTCCTTTGGCGGCTGGATTGCTCTTGCGGCGGTCTGGGCGCTCGGCCCACGCCGCGATCACTACAACAAAAAGAACGGCAAGGTCATCCCCATCCCGCCCTCTTCCCTGCCCTGGCTGGCCCTTGGCTCATGGCTTCTTTGCATTGGCTGGTTCGGCTTTAACGTCATGACCGCTGGTTCAGTGAAAGATATTTCTGGCCTCGTCGCCATCAATTCGCTGATGGCCATGGTCGGTGGCATCCTCTCGGCACTGGTCATTGGCCGCAATGATCCTGGCTTTATCCACAATGGTGCACTGGCTGGCCTCGTCGCCGTATGCGCCGGATCCGACATCATGCACCCCATTGGTTCAATGGTAGTTGGCATTGTGGCGGGCGGCCTGTTCGTCTATCTGTTCGAAAAATGTCATAATGACTGGCGCCTTGATGATGTCCTTGGCGTCTGGGCCTTACATGGCATGTGCGGATTATGGGGCGGCATTGCTGCTGGCATATTTGGCCTGAAAACCTTTGGTGGACTTGGCGATGTCAGCTTTGGTGCGCAGCTCGTCGGCTCCCTAATGGGAGCCGGGTTTGGCGCAGCGGTTGGCCTGCTTGTTTACGGCGAACTCAAGCGCCTTGTCGGTATTCGCCTCACAGATGAAGAGGAATTTATGGGAGCAGATCTCGCTGTTCACAAAATCAGTTCCACACCCGAGCAGGATATATCATCAACCTGACGGCCAATGGACTGCGCGCTCCAAAACAGCAGGGCAATTCATGGCTCGGTAATGAGTTTTATGGCCGACCATTTTCGTTCTGCGAAGGCTTCTCTTGCCAGTTGCAAAAGCAGCTCGGGATCAAGCCTGTCATCAGCTAGACTGGTGATCGCATAAATCTGCTCTCTTGATGTGCATGTCTTTGTTTCTCTTATCCATTCTATGCGGCAGATATGGCACTAAGTTAAGCGCCGCCTCGCTGCGCGAATGGGCTATCGCCCAAACCCATTCGGGGGAAGTTCCCCCCGATCCCCCTCATTTTTAATTTTTTAGAGCAAAAATGGGTGGGTTTGGGAGGCCTTCTCCCAACGGGGTCGAGCACTCAAACAGCGAAGCGATAGTGCAAGCATTAAACTGCTGGCCCCGCTTGCACAGCAACAGCAGCGCTTATTCTTCCTCTGAAGAAGCCTTGCGTCGCTCGGGGAACAGCTCCAGCAGGCCTTCTCGCGAGGCTTCACAAACGCCGCGCTCTGTTATAAGGCCGGTGACGAGGTGGGCGGGGGTGACGTCGAAGGCCGGGTTGGCGACGGGGGTGTCGTCGGGGCTGATTTGCACGCGCGCGATGGTGCCATCGTCAAGCTTGCCCCAGATTTTGCTGACTTCGATGGCGTCACGCTCCTCTATGGGAATGTCGCTGATACCGTTATCAATGGTCCAGTCTATGGTGCTGGAGGGCAGCGCCACATAGAAGGGAATGCCGTTATCGCGCGCCGCCAGCGCCTTTAGATAGGTGCCGATTTTGTTGCAGACATCGCCATTAGCGGCGGTGCGGTCTGTGCCGGTGATGACCATATCGACCTTGGCGTGCTGCATGAGGTGACCACCGGCATTATCGACGATAAGCTGATGATTGATGCCCTCTTGACCAAGCTCAAAGGCGGTGAGGTGCGCCCCCTGATTGCGGGGCCTGGTTTCATCAACATAGACATGCACAGGAATATTTTCCTTGTGAGCATGATAAATCGGCGAGGTCGCTGTGCCCCAGTCAACGGTAGCCAACCAGCCAGCATTGCAATGGGTGAGAATATTGACCGGCGCGCCCAATGGTTTGTCAATGGAGAGCTCGCGGATGAGCTCAAGCCCATAGACGCCTATTTTTCGATTGCACTCGACATCCTCGTTGCAAATCTGCGTGGCCCGTTCAAAGGCAATGGCGGCGCGTTCCCGTTCTGACAAAGGCTCCAGCAAATCCTTCATCTCATCAAGCGCCCAACGCAGATTAATGGCCGTCGGCCTTGTCGCCAGCAACAGATTGCAGGTTTCCTGCAAGGAATTGTCTGAAGGGTCAATGACCATTTGCGTCGCCACTCCATAAGCGGCGGTCGCACCAATCAGCGGCGCACCGCGCACCCACATATCTCTGATGGCGGCGATAAAAGCTTCGCGGTTGCGCAATTCGACGATGGGAAAATCATGGGGCAACCAGCGCTGGTCAATGATTTTGACGCAAGCAGCGCCTTTATCGAACCAGATGGAGCGATAAGCCTTTCCGTTGACAATCATGCCCTATACCCTTCTGGCGCTGGTGGTGGATTTGGCCCCGCCAGCGCTTCTTTGATCAAACGATGACTGGCCGGTTCAATGGCCCCCTGCAGGCGTTTCATGAACTCATCATCGCTAAGGCCTGGTTCAATCACCGGCAAAAACTCCACGAGAACCGTGCCCGGCCGTCTGGTGAATTCGCGTCGGCGCCAATAGAGCCCGGAATTAAGCGCCACCGGCAGCACCGGCAGATCAAGGTCTTTATACATGGCGACAATGCCACGCTTGTAACGAGGTTCCGCCCCCGGCTCGCGGCGATTGCCTTCGGGAAATATAAAAATCTCGCGCCCCTGCTCCACCGACTTGCGCGCACTTTCAACCAACTGTTTGATGGCGATCCGCCCTTTGCCGCGCTTCACCGGGATCATATCCATTTTTGTGGCAAACCAGCCCAGCAACGGGATGCGCATCAGTTCAGATTTAAGAATAACCGCCGGATCATCGAAATAATTCGTCAGGGCAAACACATCCCAGGTCGATTGATGCTTGACGGCGACCAATAATGGCCCCTTGCGCAGATTTTCCAGTCCGCGCGCCTCCGTCTTCAAACCAACAATGACCTTGAGCCACCAGACCAGCGCTGCCGATACGCCGCCATAGATCGTGCGGACAACCGTTTTGCGCGGGGCCAGCAGAAGCGGCGACCCGACAATCAGCCAGAGCGGCACAGTGAGATAAAAGGCGATATTATATAAAAGGCTACGCATGGCTTTCGAGTAAACAGTTTTTATCTATCGCGCAAACAAATTAGTGACCTTTGAAAAACCAAGCTTGGTGAGGGCTGGCAGATATTTCATATATTCCGAGAATAAAAGTCTGGCGGTACCTGTATCAGACCACCAACTGTCAATTTTCACATTGGGGCTTTCAATGGCAAAGGGAACAAGCTTGATATGAGGCATGATACTTCGAAACTCGGCCATTGAACGTGGCATATGATAGGCACTTGTGACGATAATCAAGGAATGATAGCCCTTTTGCCTGGCCCAGGACCTGGTTTCATGGGCATTGCCAATCGTATCATGAGCGGCCCGGCCCAGATCTATGCAGCAGTTAAACAAAGGCCTGGCTCCTGGCACCAGTTTTGAAAGCTGGCGAATGGAAGTCTGGGCATGAACCCCGGAGATCAGCAGGCTTTTGGCCTTGCCAGCGGCCAACAGACGCACCCCCTCATTAATGCGCGATTTACCACCTGTCAGCACAACAATGCCATCCGCTTGTGTCACTTGAGCTGTGCTTGAAACATTGATTGTGCTCGAAAACAGCACAAATCCCAGTCCAAAAACAAGTGAGGCTATAACAGCAGCCTTAAACACCACTCCGATCCCCTTTACCACAAAATCACGCGAAACACTGTTTGATAACGAATCACTCTTCGCCTTGCGTGATGATAGGCTAAAGCCCCCATCAGGGGAAGTGTTGGGATTGGCTATGGTTCCTTCAGTATTAAGAATACGATCAACCCAGTAGCTTGAAGTGAACATACAAATGGCGGCAACCGCAATGACAATCAGACCCAGCAGGCTGTATCCGGTAAAATCCAGCTCGGCAGACCCTACAAGCTGCTTGATTTCAGAGGCCGTCACTGAGCCACCGCCCAGCAGCTGAATGGCGATAGGGGCAAAAAAGAACATGAAACCGGCCCCAAGCGCCCCAAGCAGACCGGACCTTATTCCCAGTGCCAGAAAATGGCGTTCAAACTCGCTGGCAATAAATTTACGGTGCGCCCCGACAAAATGCAGTACTTCAACAATTTCATGATTGGAGGCCATGGCGCTTCTGGCCGCCGAAACAATAACGGCAACGGTCGCGGTGGCCACCAGCAGCAAGATACCAAGTCCAGCCAGCGCCACCGAGCGCGTCAGTGACTGGATCTGCGCCTGCCAGCGGCGGTGATCATCGAGCAGCACACCCTTGAAACGCGCCGCCAGCTTTTGCCGGATCGCTGACAGGTCGGGCGGCGAATTACGGTCAATCTCAATGGCGATCAAACGCGGCACCGGCAATGCTGACAAGGTATCGCCAGCGCCAAGCCATGGTTCCAGCAAAGCAGCACTTTCGGCCAGACTATAGGGCTGCACGCGCACGATCCCCACCTGCCGTTTCAAAATCCGCGTCACCGCCCGCAATCTTTGTTCGGTATCTTCTCCATCAATCGGCGACACCTGCACCGTGACCTCACTGGCAATATCATTATACCAGGCATTGGCTGACTGGTTGACCATATAGACCATGCCCGCCGTCAGGCAGGCCAGAAAGGACATAATGGAAATCACCGCCGTCAAGGCCCGTCCGGAAACCGAGCTTTGCGGGACAATCTGCGTCGTGCCTGATTTATCGCGCCTTGGCCAAAAGGCTTCCCCCACACCAAGGGCAAATGTTTTCAGGAACTGGCGCATCTATGACCTCACCTGCAAGGTGCCATCAGCCAGCACAAGGCGGGGGGCATTATACTGTTTGACCAGGTCATGATCATGGGTGGCGATGACCACAGAAGTGCCGAGATGATTCAATTCAATAAACAGACGCAACAGACGCCGGGCCATGCGCGGGTCGACATTACCGGTCGGTTCATCCGCCAGCAAAAGCTCTGGTTTGCCGATCACCGCACGCGCAATGGCGGCACGCTGTTTTTCACCGCCGGAAAGAATATGCGGATAAGCATGAATACGGTTGCCAAGCCCCACCCATTTCAGCAATTCGGTGACATCTTCCTTATATTCACTCTCGCGCCGCCCCATCACCCGCAAGGGCAGCGCCACATTTTCCCAGGTTGTCATGTGATCAAGCAGACGAAAATCCTGAAAAACGATGCCAATACGGCGGCGCAATCCTGCGCGCTGTTCAGCTGGCACCTGCGACAGGTTTTTCTGAAATAGAAAAATATCCCCATTCGTGGGGAAAAGAGACATGAACAAAAGCCGCAACAAGGTGGTTTTTCCCGCTCCTGACGCCCCGGTCAGGAAATGGAACGAGCCTGGTGGCAGGTGAAAATTGACATTCTTCAGGACTTCCGGGCCTCTGCTATACAACATGGAAACATTCTCAAAACGGATCACGTCAGCAGCCCCTTTGCTTGGTTGGTCGCCATTAACTCTCTTTTATGGCAAAATAGGTATATTAAAGAGCTTAACCAAATAAAATACAACAAACATCATATTTGCCAGTCATTCCTTGATCAGTTCAAAAGCTCTTGCGAATCACCTATACTATGGTTTTGTGTTTGCAAAACTGAATGTTGACCATCGAACCAGCCTACAAGTATTTTTGGCCCATCAGCATGTCAAAAACAAGGCTTGTACAAGGGCAGGACAGGGCTTTTTGCGGGCCAGTCTGGAGCAATATTTCGGGTTGTGTACAGGGCGTGGGGACCATCGGGCGTGAAAATAAAATGTACGAATTGTGATACAACTTATGATGTATCAGAGGAGATCGCCACAAGCGGGGCGCAGGTTCAATGCGCCAAATGCTCGGAAATTTTCACAGCTGTCCCCCTATCCGAATCTGTGCCAAAGCCCGAACCTTTACCAGAGCCCGAAGCTGTGCTGAAATCAGAACAAACCGGCACACCCCCGTCAATGGAGAAAGCCGCGCCTGTCGAGACGACAGCCAACCTCTTTGCCTCGCCCGCAACGAATGCTGAGGTGCAAATGGCGCAAGAACAAACGCCTGACGATCAAAGCGTCCCTGCCTCCGATATAGAAATATCGGCACAGCCTGAGCCTGAGCCTGAGCAGATAAGCCAATCCGAACCAGTTCCTGAAGCAGAAATGCCAAACGAAGTGGAAGACGGAATGGAAGACGATCTTGATATTGGCTTTGCCTCTGATGTCTCCACAGCCCCCCCCTCTGATCAGGCCGTTGAAAGCCAACCATTCGAGGATGACGCGGCCATTGCTGACCTCGATATTGGCTTTTCTCCCATTGAAAAGAAGGCAACTGAGCCTGCGCAGGACGTAGCCTTTACCCCCGACACCGCTCCAGAAGCAGAAGCAGAAGCAGAAGCAGAAGCAGAAGCAGAAGCAGAAGCAGAAGCAGATAATTTATCTGAGCTTCTCAGCGACAATGAAAAAGACTTTTTTTCCTCTTTTGGAGCCCGTCTGGCCAAAACAGAGGAAGAGCAGCAGCAAGATGATGAAGCCGCCGCCGAACCTATGGAAGCCGCCGCTGCAAACGAACCAGCAGAAAAAGAAGACGAAAAAGAAGACGAAATCGGTTGGGCCGAAACCAGCGACGAGACAGAAATAGAAACCGAGGCAAAGGTCAGCGACGAGACCAAAGCAGAAGCAGAGGTCAGTAACGAGACAGCGCCCGAACCCCCACAAGTTGACTTTGATGTCGAGCCTGCAAAGGCCGAAATTGATTTCGAACCTGTCGAAGAGCCAGCTGACGAAGATATTTTCGCCGATGTTAAAGCGCAGCCCGTGCCTGCCACGCCTGCCGCTGAGCCAACCGCGATCGCTTCTGCTCAACCAACACCCGAGCAACCAAACACGCCTGAGCCGCCCTCATCCGCCTTGTCACCGCGCCTGATGATAGGATGGGGAGCGCTGGCCGCCAGTGTCGTTTTCATGACCCTTGGTGCGACGTTTTTCCGCGTTCCCATCGTTCGGGCTCTCCCCGGCATGGCTGGCCTGTATGAAACAATCGGCCTGCCCGTCAATGTGCGCGGCCTCGAATTTTTCGGCCTCTCCCATCAATGGATGAATGAAGGGGGGCGTATGCGTCTGGTGGTACGCGGCGAGATCAACAATATCACGAAGGACACACGCCCTGTCCCCGAAATCATTTTCGCTATGCTGGATAGCAACGGACGCGAATTTTTCCAATGGACCGAAAGACCTAAAATAAAAAGCCTTGGCGCTTTTTCCAAAACACACTTTCGCGCCCAGATCCCGGCTCCAGCAGACCGCGTGCACAGAGTCAAAATACGCTTTGCCAAACCCTGAAGAAAACGCTAGCCTGCCCTCTGGTAAAAGGCCTGCCCCGAACAGGCCGGGAGAAATAACTATGGCGATGCCCCCCGCAAACCCCAGGATTGACCCCCTGTTCAGTGCCGCACAAATCGGCGAACGCAACAAGGTTCTGGCGCGCGAAATTGCCGCCCGGCACAAGCGCGACCTGCTGGTTATTCCGGTGCTCAAGGGCAGCTTTATCTTTGCCGCCGACCTCATTCGCGAACTGCACCTGAATGGCCTGTCACCCCAAGTCGATTTCCTCTATCTGGCCAGCTATCACGACGGCACCATCTCCAGCGGCAAGGTCGATATTTTACGCGACATCGAAAGCGATGTAACCGGGCGCGATGTCTTGTTGCTTGATGATATTCTCGAAAGCGGGCGCACCTTGCAATTTGCCCTCGACCTGATGAAAAATCGTGGGGCCGCCAGCGTTAAAATCTGCGTTTTTCTCGACAAGGAAGTGCTGCGTGCTGAACATATCAAACTTGAAGCTGACTATTACGGCTTCAAATGCCCCGATCTGTTTGTCGTTGGCTACGGCATGGATCTCGCCCAACGCTTCCGCGAGCTGCCCTTTGTCGGGCATATTGTCGAAGAGTGATCGTAAGGGCAGAATGAATGCGCACCGCTTTGCAAGCCGCGATGCGGCTTCGTCTTCGCCAGACAGGCAGCCTATGCGGCTGGCAGCAGGGGCGAGCCCCTGCACCCCATATTCAACTCATACCAAGCGCCCTTTAAAATCATCCATATCAGCGGACTTCTGAAATGAGGGATCCAGCCAAAGGGCCAGCCCCGAACCCTGTTGGAGGAGCCCCTCCAGACCTCCCATTTTTCTATCATCAAATTCAAAAAGTAAGGGGTTTGGGGAACTCGTTCCCCAAGCGGGTCTAAGGGCGGCAGCCCTTTTTGCGACAGCAAAGCCAGCCTCAGCCTCTCCATCACCACCCCCAACAAGGCCGCTGCGTGAAACGCATTCAAAATGCCTCATTGATTTCTCTGTTTTTTTTCGGCAGATTGGTGGTACAAGCAGGAGATTGGAGACATGCCATGACCCTCGACTGGGATCAGATCATTGCGCAGAATATGTGCCGCATAACGCCAGAGGGCACGCTGGTGCATCCCGGCCTGCATGAGGCCTGGGGCCTGTCTGTCGCGGTGGCTGTTGCGCTGATTGCTGTTTGGGGGATGTTTGCCGCTGCGCCTGCCCGCGCCGCTGCTTCCGTCCACTGGTCGTTGAGCTCCACCCCGTTTGTTGGCCCTTTGTTTGAGCGTCTGGCCAAATCCGCTGTACTGCTCAGCGTGTTTAAATTCATCTCCGTCATCCTGTTTTTGATGGTCATCTGGTCCGGGCTGGCCGGGACGCCCTTGCCCGAGCGCAATCTGGCCACTGTGCTCACCTGGAACCTGTGGTGGTCCGGCGTCATTGTCTCGGTGTTTTTTCTCGGCAGCGCCTGGTGCGCCATTTGCCCGTGGGATGCGCTGTCTAACTGGCTGGTGCGCCGCCGCCTGTGGAAGCGCGCCGACGAAGAAACTTCGCTCGGGTTAAAAGTACCCAAAGCCTTGCGCAATGTCTGGCCTGCCGTGTTTGCCTTTGTGGCGCTGACCTGGCTGGAGCTCGGCGTTGGCCTCACCTCAGCGCCCTATGCCACCGCCGTTCTGGCGCTCACCATGCTGGTGCTGGCCAGCCTTTCCATGGCGATTTTCGAGCGCAAAGCCTTTTGCCGTTTCGCCTGCCCGGTTGGCCGCACTATTGGCTTTTATGCCCAGCTTGCCCCGGTCGAGCTGCGCCCCAAAGACCCACCGACCTGCGCCACCTGCAAGACGCTGGAATGCTATCACGGCAGCAATGAGGTTGACCCCTGCCCGACCCATCAGGTCATGGGGCGCATGACGCAAAACACATTTTGTACCTCTTGCGGAAATTGCGCCCGCTCTTGCCCGCACGAAAATATCGGCTGGCGTTTACGCCCGCCAAGCCATGAAGTCATCAATACGGCGCGCCCCCATTGGGACGAAGCCTGGTTTATGGTCATCCTGCTGGCGCTCACCGGTTTTCACGGCCTCACCATGATGGAATTTTTCGAGGACTGGATGCGCGGCCTAGCCCGTATGATCGGCGATAGCGGTCAGCTTCTCATGAGCTTTTCCATTGCTATGGTCGCCGCCATTGTGCTGCCCGTTGCGCTCTATAGCAGCGTGATCTGGCTGACGCATTTTTTAAGCGCGAGAGACAGCGACCCCTCGTTTCACAAGCTGTTCGCCAGCTTTGCCTTTGTCGCTTTGCCGCTGGCCTTTTTCTATCATCTGGCGCACAATCTGTCGCATTTACTGCGCGAGGGCATTGGCGCGGGCGAAGTGTTTGCCAACCCTCTGGGCTATGGCGCGCAGCCTTTGTCAATCATCACCAGACATGCCCGCATGAACGATATGGCGCTGACCCCGACAACGCTGGCCACTCTTCAGGCCTTGTTGCTGGCACTGGGATTTCTGGTGGCTGTGCTGGTTATCCGGGCGCGCAGCAAAAAAATGTTCGGCGATCATCAAAGCGGCCTTAAAGCCCGCCTGCCTCAGCTGCCAATCCTCACCTTTGCCATCGGCATTACGATCTGGCACCTCTGGCTACTCATGCAGCCCATGGTGATGCGCAGCTGATCTGCACTCCCCTGACGAACAACTTGAAAACGCCGTTTTTTGAGTTGACATTCAGGGCCTTTGTGAGTGCTTTGAGTAAAGAAGCATCCTTTCTATCTTTTTTTACGGAGTACGCCTGTGAGCGATATATTCATCAGCTATTCCCATAAAGACACCGCCAAAGCCGAAGCTCTTTTTACATTACTCAGCGAAAGTCATGGACTTGATGTCTGGATGGACCCTCGGCTGGATACGGAAGGCGTTGGCAAGCCGTTCTCACAGGAAATAAAGGCGGCGCTTGATGAAGCCAGACGGGTGATTGTGCTGTGGTCGCACAACTCGAAACAATCGGTCTGGGTGGAAGATGAAGCCGCACGCGCCACTGACCAGCATAAATATCTGCCGCTGCTGATTGACGATCTGCCCGCCCGTGAACTCCCCATGCCGTTCTCGCGCTATCACATGCTGATGAGCTTGCTGAAGCAGATAAGCCGCTCCTGTTTGCTGATGCCGCATTTGCCCTGCGGGCGCTGGGGCGACTGGGTGCAAGCCTGCCCCCCTTTGAAGAAGGCCAGCACTTAGCCGAAGAAGCACAAAATTGGAAAAACGCCGCCATTGCCGCCATCAATGTCAGCGAGGTGCAGCTGGTCCTCGGGCAGGTCCCCGCCGCCCGTAAAGCCGCCGTCCAATCTGTCGCTTTTGCCGAGCGGCAGGAAGACAGCGCCACCAAATGGCAAAAGCAGATGATGACCCTTGGCACCCACGCCGAGGCGCTGCATCAAGCAGGCAGGCTGCAAGAGGCCGAGGCGCTGTTTGCTAAAGCCGAAAAAATACAGGCCGAAAACCAACCCTCCATGCCAAAACTATCTTCTGCGCAAGGCGCTCACTATTGCCATCTGTTGCTCACACTTGATCGCCCGCGCAGGCTGCTGGCGCTGGCCGGGCTGCATCGGCGCGCCGGGGAATATGCTCTCGCCGTGCCGCTGCTCAATGAGCTGTTCTCCATTGTCACGCGCGCCGGCCTGAAACTGTTTCTCACCGATGCCTGGCTGGAAAGCGCCCGCCTCGCCCTCGCCATTGGCGGGCCCCAATAATATAAAAATCGCCGCCAGCAATATCGACAAAGCCCAGCGCCTCATCCAGCAAACCGGCTACCACCGCGCCAACAAAGACCTCACCGCCCTGCAAAACCTCTCTCGCTCGAAATAAAGGATAACTCCTAACAGGAATATGATCATATGGGATGGGACACTACAAACATATGGGACCTGACATCTACAGACTGATACGACGATAGGTCAACTTGCCAGGTTCGACTTCCAGAAAGACAATTCTCGAACCGTTTGCAAAGCGCAACGACTGATGTAGTGACAAGATTATCTTCTGTGTCTTGTCTTTTGACTTACCCCAAAGGCTGCGATCTCCAGATTTTTTGTGCACAACCACCTTGCGATCATTTGTCATGCCGACAAATGTGTACACGCTCATCTGGTTGCCACGCTCATTATAAATGCTGGCAATTTCCTCGCCACTTTGCGCAATTCTTTGATCTGTCGGCTTACCAACGGTCGCTAAAAAGTTTTCCGAGCCGCCCACCGAACAGGCCGACAACAAAACCCCAGCTGACAATATAAACGCGAACTGTCGCATAACAGACGTCCTTCCTAAAATAAAATTGAGAGCCCGAGCAAAAGCTCCCCTCTCCAAATATCTTTTTGCTAATTCATTAACGGTACAATTGAGTTTTGATAAAAGTCGGTCCGCTCAAAATCGTTTTTTTATTCGTAAATCAATTTTAAGTTCAATCTTCACCAAAACTTCCAAGAATGTTTCCCGAAAGCTAATTTGCGCCAGTTAATAATGAGTTACCTCACATCTGACATCTGCTTTATAAACATATTTTCAATGACTTATGTGGAATTAATAACCACACAACCTTATCCAACATCCCTCAATAGTTGCTTTCAGCAGGGAATGCGCGCAATTGCAGGTTGTTTCGTTCTGATTTTTCGACCTTATCAACAGCAAGAATGACAAAAGGTCTGGCTTTTATTTTATCGAATCGGATGATCCGCAAGGGCATAAATTATCCCTTGATACACACCACCTGTTTCAGCGTATGGACAATCTCCACCAGATCCTCCTGTGCTTTCATGACCTGATCGATGTCCTTATAGGCTCCCGGCGTTTCGTCGATGACACCTTTGTCCTTGCGGCACTCGACCCCCTTTGTCGCCTCGCGGTGATCTTTCATACTGAACTGTTTTTTAGCCTGTGTACGTGACATAATACGCCCCGCACCGTGGGAACAGGAACAAAAACTGTCGGCACTGCCTTTGCCGCGCACGATAAAGGATTTTGCACCCATTGAGCCTGGAATAATGCCGAGTTCGCCCGTACCTGCGCGCACGGCTCCTTTGCGGGTGATCCAGACATCGGCACCGAAATGGTGTTCCTTCTCCACATAATTATGGTGACAGTTGATGGCCATTTTCTCGGTCTTGAACTTTTTCAGCTGCTTGCGCATGACACCCAGAATACGCTCCATCATGATTTCACGATTGATGCGCGCATAGTCCTGCGCCCAGCCCACCGCTTCCACATAATCCTTGAAATCCTGTTCGCCCTCTTCAAACCAGGCAAGGTTGCGGTCCGCAAGGTTGCGCCCGGTTTCGCGGCCCGATAATTGTTCACGCGCCCGCTCGATAAAATAGCGGCCAATGGCATTGCCGATGCCGCGCGAACCGGAATGCAACATCACCCAAACGCGATCCTCTTCATCAAGGCACAGCTCAATAAAATGATTGCCGCCGCCAAGCGTACCGAGCTGGGTGACAAAATGCTTGTTGTGAATGCCTTTGTGTTTGGCCTGCACCTGCGCAAGCCCCGCCGCTAGCCCCGTATTTTCAAAACGGGTCGAAACGATCTGCGGGATATTATCGCGCCAGCCGCTCTTCGCGCCGACCCCACCATGGGGCACAGAGGCTTCCATGTTTGAGCGTAAAGCCCCCAGATTATCCGGCAACTGACGCGCGGTCAGCGTCGTGCGCACCGCCATCATGCCACAGCCAATGTCAACGCCAACGGCAGCTGGCACAATCGCGCCTTTGGTGGCGATGACAGACCCAACTGTCGCGCCCATGCCAAAATGCACATCGGGCATGGCGGCCACATGAGAATGGATAAACGGCAAACGTGCCGTGTTTTCGAGCTGACGTCGTGCGCCATCATCAATCGGTACGCCTTTCACCCAGGCTTTCACCGGGGCGCGGCCGCTTTCAAAAAGTATATAAGGTTGGTCGGTCATAATCATTCTCTTCGTAAATTTTAGGGTCCTACAGGACGCCCGCCCTTTAAAGCGGACGTCCCTGCCGGTTTCACGAAGAGTTTGAGCAAGAGAGGTTGCCCATAAAAAAACCCTCCGTGAAGGCATACTTCAGGAGGGCATATCTTGCTGCTGGCTGATTGTCTCATCAGCTCAAGGTGGCAAAACCCTCCAGATTTTTAATACGCAATTCCGCCGCAACAGCCGATCTTTGATCAAGTCTGTGCGCTGGTTGCGCTGGATTTTTGAGGCTTGAATTTTTCATCTTGTTGAGGATCTCAATTCAGTTTTTCAATGGCTACACACAGCCAAGGGAATATTCTTTTGGGCTGAGGAGTTGTTAAGTAAAACAGGCGCGACACTTTGTCAATTGTTTTTCGGGATGAAACGTTTGTTTTTATTCTTGCTCTATTCTTCTTCCACTTTCATAGGTCGCGACAACAGGCCTTCAATGGCGTCATCGACACTCAGCGCGGGGAACTGTTCACCATCGGTGCCGCCCCAGATAATGTTGCGCACCGCTTCACAGATCGGCATTTCGATGCCGTGTTCCCGAGCCATACGCACCACCGGAATAGCCGTATATTTGCCTTCGGTGACGCTGTTGCGGCTGGCTTCATATTCCAGCACGCTTTGCCCTTCGCCAAGCGCATGACCAAACGACATATTGCGCGAGGTCGGCGAGGAACAGGTCAGCACCAGATCACCCAGTCCCGACAAGCCCTCCAGCGTTTCACGGCGCGCCCCAAGCGCCCGGCCAAAGCGCATCATTTCAGCAAAGCCTCGCGTGATCAGCGCCGCATGAGCGCTCTTGCCAAGGCGCTTGCCCTCGACAATACCCGCCGCAATCGCCAGCACATTCTTGATGGCCCCGCCGACCTCGACACCGATTAAATCATCCGACAGATAGACCCGCAGGTTGCGATGCGTTATGGCTTTGGCAAGCTCCTGCGCCAGCTCCTTGTCTTCACAAGCCAGCGTCACGGCGGCGGGCAATCCATTGGCCACCTCAATAGCAAAACTTGGCCCCGAAACCGCCGCCAGCCTCGCCGTTGGCAAAGCATCCGCCAGCACTTGCGTCAGCAGTTTTCCGCTTTCGATCTCGATGCCCTTCGAGCAGATGACCGCCGGGGTCCCCGGCGTTAAATGGCGCGCCAGCTCGCGCGCCGTATCTCCCATAAATTGCGCCGGAATCACCATCAGCAAAGCCTCATTTTGAGCAATTTGCGCCAGTTCTGTTGTTGCTTTTATGCGCGCATCAAGCTTGACGCCAGGCAGGTAAGTGCGATTTTCGTGGTCGTTCAAAATGGCCGCAACGGCCTCTGGCTCATGCGCCCACAAAGTGACATCACGGCCCGCCATCGCCAGAGTTTGCGCCAACGCCGTTCCCCACGCCCCGGCCCCGACCACGCCGATTTTTTGATATTTCATTTTTATTCCCCTTCAAAATTTCCGTGAGGCCGATTTTGCTTCGCAAGCGGGCTATCGCCCACACCCATTCGGGGAACGAGTTCCCCAAACCCCTTACTTTTTGAATTTAAAAATAAAAAAGGATGGGTTTGGGAGGTCTCCTTCCAAGCGGGCCAGAAAATGAACAATGGGCGGCAGCCCAATTGCGAAGCAAGAGAGAGCCCTCAACACAACTTCACCCCTTTTATTTTTGCCGCCGTTTCATCCAGTGGCCAGCGCGCCTTTGCGGGCAGGTCAAGCGGATCACTCGCCCCGCGCAATAGGTGCTCCAGCCCGGCCCAGGCGATCATTGCGGCATTATCCGTACACAGCTCGACCGGCGGCACATCCAACGTGAAATTCCTGTCATCGGCCAACGCCGCCAGTGCGCCGCGCAAACGCAGATTGGCCGCTACCCCGCCTGCCACAACCAGACGAAGCGGCGCATCTGCTCCCATCACCTCTATATATCGCTCCATGGCCCGCCCGACCCGATCGACCACCGCTTCGCTGGCGGCCCGTTCGAAAGAGGCGCACAGATCGGCAATATCCGTGTCTGACAACGGAGCCAGCTTGATGGCCTGCTGGCGCACCGCCGTTTTAAGGCCTGAAAAAGAAAAGTTTGGTTCGGCCCGACCCTGCATGGGACGGGGAAAGTCAAAGCGCCGATCATTGCCCTTTTGCGCCCATTTCGCCACTTGCGGCCCACCGGGATAATCCAGCCCCATGAGCTTGGCGACCTTGTCAAAGGCTTCCCCGAGCGCATCATCAACCGTTGTGCCAAGCCGCTGATATTGCCCGACCTGCTTGACGATCTGCACCTGCGTATGCCCCCCCGACACCAGTAGCAACAGATAAGGCGGCAACACATTGTCGGTCAGCCCCGGCGTCAGCGCATGGCCTTCCAGATGATTGATGCCGAGCAGCGGAAAATCGCTGGCGTAACAGACCGCCTTGGCCGTCATCAGCCCGACCATCAGCCCGCCAATCAGCCCCGGCCCTGCCGTAACCGCCACGCCGTCCAGTTCCCGAAAGCGCAGCCCCGCTTCACCCCCCCCCGCCTCATTCATGGCCTGCGCAATGAGCTTGTCGAGCAGCTCAATATGCGCCCTTGCTGCAATCTCTGGCACTACGCCGCCAAAAGCTTTATGCTCGTCAATCTGCGAGCGCACGACATTAGAGAGGATTTTTGCCCGCCCATCCGTCTCGCCCAGCACAATGCTGGCCGCTGTCTCATCGCCGCTTGTTTCAATGCCAAGCACACAAAGGGTTTTTTGCTCTGTCATTTTTCGGTCCATTACATCCTCATTGCCTTTGTGTTAAACATTGGGCTAAATGCTGGCAATGGCTAATTGATCAACTCATCAGGAGATGCAGGCTTGACTTCTACAGATTTCCCCACTGATCGCCCCATTCGTATCGGCACGCGCTCCAGCCCGCTGGCGCTGGCGCAGGCCTATGAGACAAGAGAGCGGCTGATGGAGGCCCATGGTCTGACCGAAGACCGTTTCGCGATTGTCAAAAGAACCTCGGCGGGCGACCGGATTCAGGATCAGTCCTTGCGCGATTTTGGCGGCAAGGGCCTGTTCACCAAGGAAATCGAAGAGGCTTTGCTCGACGATGAAATCGACGTTGCCGTGCATAGCATGAAAGATGTCGCCACCGATCTGCCGCCCGGCCTCGCCATCCCCTGCCTGTTGTCGCGCGCCGATGTCCGCGACGCTTTTTTGAGCTTTAAAGCCAAAACCATTGCCGATCTGCCCCATGGTGCGGTGGTTGGCACCTCCAGCCTGCGCCGCCAGTCGCAGATCCGCCATATCCGCCCCGATTTGCGGGTCATTGAATTTCGCGGCAATGTGCAGACCCGTTTGCACAAGCTTGAAGAAGGCGTGGCCGACGCGACGTTCCTCGCCAATGCCGGTTTGCGCCGCCTTGGCTATGAAGACAAGATCACCTCGCTGGTCGAGATCGACGAAATGCTACCCGCCGTCTCGCAGGGCGCTATTGGTTTGCAGATCCGTAAAGCGGATACGCAAATGGCCGCGCTCATTGCGCCGCTCAATCATCAAAAAACCTTTGACTGTGTGCAGATGGAACGGGTTTTTCTCGGGCGCCTTGATGGCAATTGTCGTACACCAATCGCTGGCCTCGCCGTCATTGCCGGCGATGATATCAGCTTTCGCGGCATGATCCTGTCGCCAGATGGCGCAGAGGCGCATGAAACCACGCGTCTTGGTCCCATTACGGACGCTGAAAAACTGGCGATAGATGCCGCCGATGAGCTGCTCGACAAGGTTGGGGCGGATTTTCTCAATACAGGTTCATAAGTTGGAGAAGGCCCCCGCCCCATGCGCTTTGTCATCACTAGGCCGCGCCCTGATGGCGAAACAACCGCCAAAAAGCTGGAGGAGCTGGGCCATGAAGCGCTGCTTTCCCCCGTCATGGAAGTGGTTTGCCAGCCCGATATCGCGCTGCCTGACCCGGCTACCCTAAAAGGGCTCATCATCACCAGCCGTAACGCCCTGCGCTGTCTGGCCCAAAAAGCCGGTATTGATCCACTTTCCCCCAGTGTCTGGCAAGACCGGACACTGTTTGCCGTGGGGAAGGCGACAGGACGACAGGCCCTTGACCTGGGCTTTAAAACGATCATTTACGGCAATGGCCGCGCCAGCGCCCTGCCCGATTTCATCAAGGGGTTCAATCCGCATTTTGATCCGCAAAACAATCTGCCCTTTTATTATCCTGTTGGCGCAAAAAAAGCCTTTGATCTGGCCCCTGTCCTGCGCCAGCAGGGTTTTTTGCTCACCGAACAGGTTATTTATGAAACCGTGCAGACCAACCAATTGGCTCCCGCCGTCAAAAAAGGCCTTGAAGCGCATACGATTGATGGCGTTTTGCTGCTATCGCCGCGCTCTGCCCGCCTATTTGGCGATCTGGTGAAAAAAAACGGGCTGGCACAAAAACTAAGCACCGTCGCCTGCCTGTGCCTGTCCGCCAATGTGGCCACCGCTACGAAAGACCTGCCCTGGCAAAAAACACTCATCGCGCCGCATCCAGACATGAACCAGCTGCTTGCTCAGATCGAACAGCTAACCCTTGGATAGACGTGGGAAATTAACAAGATTGCGGTTGTCCCGTTCAGCCTATATGGTCTATAGAGAAAATGAGATAAAGTAATTAGCAGTTCGAACCTGGTGAAATATGAAGAAAACTCCCCCCCGTTCACGGCGCAAGCGCCCAACAGCGACGCTTGATCTAAAAGCCAAAGAAGTCAAGAAAAGCAGCTCTGGCAAGGACAGTGATCAATCGGCTCAAAACAAAGCCAAAAGCAATGAGGGCAGTGCGCAAAAATCGGTGAGCAATGCCAAGAGCACGCCCCCCCAAACAGGCTCTGAAAAATCGCCCACATGCAAAGCCACCGCTTCCAAAAGCCCGGCATCCAGGACAACAGATACCGGCCAAAACAAAAGTGCTGGCAAAACCGCAGCCTCGGGCAGCCGTGCCAATAAGGACGCCGCATCGAACAGCCCAACGCCTGCGCCCCCCGTGCAAAAAAGCGGTGGCGGTTTTATGTCTCATCTCTTCGCCTCGGTCATTGGTGCCGGGCTCGGGATTTTTGGTCTGTCTTACGCCAACAACAATAATATGATGCCCGCCGGTTTTGAACTTTCTGGCGGCAAAGAGTTCAAACAAAAAATCAGTAGCCTGTCTGCTAAAGTCGGACAGATGGAGCGTGCAATATCGCCCAATGATCCAAATGGCCTGACGGCGCGTCTTAGCGATCTTGCCACCCGCCTTTCGCAGACAGAAAGCAGCCTTGGCTATGGCCGTGAGGGCGCACCGACACTGGCCGACAAGGTGACAAAACTGGAAGCCACCTTCAACGAGCTGGAACAGGCCGCACGTAGCGGCAAAGGCGGCAAGCTGGCCCGTCTGACCTCTGTCAGCAAACAGCTGAAAAAATCCAACAAGCAGGCCCTTGCCCTCAAAACCGAGCTCATCAAAGTGCGCGAAGAGCAAAACACTTTTCGCGAGGATCTGTCTGGACTGCGTAGCAAACAGGCTGATTTCGTCAGCACCACCGCAAAAATATCTGACGATCTGGCCAGGATCAAAAACGCCAATGCGCAAATGGTCGCCAACGCCAATCGTCCGCCAGATGTTTCGGCCCAGATCAGCCCGGTGATGTCTTCGCTGGCCGCGCTCACCGCTAAAATTGATGGCGTCATGCACCGCGAAGCCAGTTCCAAAGCCGAAGGGCGCGATATTGCTCTTGCCCTGTCGCTTGGCGAACTGAAACGCGCCGTCAATGAAGGCACACCCTATGAGGCCGAACTGGCCCGTGTTGTGCCCCATGCGCCAAAAGGCCTGGATCTCACCGTGCTCTCGCAATATGCGCCACACGGTCTCATCACCACGGCCAAATTGCGCAAGACCTTTTCGGACTATTCCACCAAAGCGCTGGCCTCTGAACATGTGGCAAGCTCAGGCAGCTTTGTCGACCAGATGATGGCCAATGCCAAAAGTCTTGTACAGGTCCGCCCCACCGGCCTCGTCAAAGGCGAGGGCACCGGCGCCATTCTGTCGCGCATTGAATATAGGCTGGGGCGCAATGATCTGGGAGGGGTGCTGGAAGAAAGCAAAGCCTTGCAAGGCCCGGCCAAAAAGGTCATGCAGCCCTGGCTCAAACAGGCAGGTTCGCGCTTTGCCGGCAGTCGTGTACTGCGCGCCCTTGAAGACAAAATCCGCAATGCCCTTGGCGGCGCGGTTTCCAGTAAAGGATAAATTCTATGTGGCGCATCCTTCTCTTTTTCGCTGCCGTAACCGGACTTGCCCTTGGTTTTGCCTGGCTGGCTGATCGTCCCGGACAGGTTGATATCACCTGGCAGGGGCAGATCTATCACATGGATCTGATGACCCTGATTATTGGCTTCCTCGTCACTCTTGTCACCCTGATGCTGATCTGGTGGCTGATCAAGAATGTGCTGATCGCGCCGGGTCGGGTGTCGCGCCATGTCAAGCTGCGTAACCGTGAAAAAGGCCTTGATGCCGTGTCGCGCGGCCTCATTGCCGTTTCCGCCGGAGACGCCGCACTGGCTCGCAAGCTGGCCGCAAAAGCCGGCAAGAAACTGCAATCTGACGGCCTCACCACTTTACTGAAGGCGCAGGCCGCGCAATTGTCCGGAGATCGCAATGCGGCCAGACAGCTCTATGAAGCCATGCTTGAAAACCCGGAAACCGAGGTCGCTGGACTGCGCGGACTTTACCTTGAAGCGCGCCGCGAAAAAGAGATCGAAGCGGCCCGCCAGTTCGCCGATAAGGCTGTGCAGCGCAACCCGCGCCTCACTTGGTCCACCGAGGCTCTGCTGGAAATCCAGTCGCGCTCTGGGCAATGGGCCGATGCCCTCAAAACCCTTGAGCTGGCACGCAAGCACAAAAAGGTCGACAAGAAAACCGCCACCCGCCAGCGCGCCGTCCTGCTCACCGCACAGGCCGTTGAAAACGAACAGAACGAAATGGACCTGGCCCTGTCGCAAGCCCTTGAAGCCCATCGGCTGGCCCCCGACCTGGTGCCCGCCGCTGATGTCGCCAGCCGTATTCTGGCCGCACAGGGAAATGTCGGCAAAGCCTCGAAAATCATCATGCGCACTTGGGAAACATCGCCTCATCCCGATCTTGCCCTGACCTATGCCCATGCCCGCCCCGGCGACAGTCCGCGCGACCGCCTGACACGGGTCCAGCAGCTGGCCCAGCGCACCCCCTATAATATGGAAGGGGCCATTGCGGTTGCCGAAGCGGCCATTGAAAGTCATGACTGGGATGAAGCCCGCCTGGCCCTCAAAAGCCTGCTTGATGAGCACCCGTCTGAGCGGGTCTGCACTCTTATGGCGCGCATTGAAGGCGGCGAATTTGGCGATAAGGGCCGTGTGCGCGAATGGTTGGCCCGCGCCGTGCGCGCCCCACGAGATCCCGCCTGGACCGCCGATGGCTACGTCTCCAAACAATGGGCGCCCATTTCTCCTATTACGGGTCGTCTCGACGCTTTTGATTGGAAAATACCTGTCGAACAGCTCGAACAAAGAGATGACGAGCTTCCCTTTGAGGAATTTATTCCTTTGAAGGTTGAAGAGAAGGTCACTGAAATAGCGGAAGAAAATCAGCCTGAGGAAAAAAGCACCGCGATTGCCAGCGCTGCTCTCGCTTCGGCTGCCGCAACGCAGAAGGAAGCCGAAAGCCTCACGGTCAAATCTGTGGAGGCTGACCCTATCGAAGCTGATAAGGTTGTACCCCCTGCCGAAAAAGCCATTGAACCGCTGACCAGCCCAAAAACGAAGGCGCAAATCGAAGATAATCTGGTCGAAGTCATTGAGGTTGACGCCGTAGATAAACCGGTCAAATTTGAAACACCCGACGAGACACCACCTGTGATCGAGCCCAAAACGGCAAAAAAGGACGCAGATAAAAAAAACACAAAATCAAAGGCACCAGACATCTACATCCCGCCTCGCCTGCCAGATGATCCCGGCCCCTTTGCCAGCACCGGCAGCCGCACCCCGAAACTCCCCCAAAGGTTTCGTCATTCTCAAAAAGGCACAAGCTGATCAAGCCCGCCTCGCTTCGCGACAGGGCTGAACCCCGTACCAAGCAGGCCATTCAAGTCTCAAAGCTTTGCTTCGCAAACGGGCTGCTGCCGATTATTGGCTTTCTGGCCCGCTTGAGGAACGAGTTCCCCAAACCCCTTACTTTTTTGAATTTGATGATAGAAAAACGGGAGGTTTGGAGGGGCTCCTCCAACGGGGTCCGGGGCCATAGGCGCTAGGTTACGGACAAACTTGCTTCGCAATCGGGCTGCCGCCCAAACCCGCTTGGAAGGTAACCTCCCAGGGCAATTCAATTCATAGCTCGGTAATGAGTTTTATGGCCGACCATTTTCGTTCTGCGAAGGCTTCTCTTGCTGGTTTTGGTTCTTGTCCGGATTTTCGGATCTCGGCCCCGCTGCGGACACGGCAAGCCTCTTCGCCAACGGTCACATCCTTGACAT
>JAKIUO010000250.1 GCA_021647535.1 Hyphomicrobiaceae bacterium | reverse complement strand
CTGTCCCGACGAGATAGGGAATAAAGCACGAATGGCTGGCTCCATGCATTTATATGTGACCGAATTACGCGACTTTTACGAAACGCCGCTGGGCATTGTAGCACGCCGTCTGATCCGCCGGCAGATCCGCAAACTATGGCCCGAGGTCCATGGCCAGCAGATGGTCGGCCTTGGTTATGCCCCGCCTTATCTCTTGACCTATCACCAGCGCACCCCTGTCGCCGCACTCATGCCCGCCCATCAAGGCGTTACCCTGTGGCCCCATGAAGGCCCCTACAAAGCGGCCCTTGTGGACGAACTCAACCTGCCGCTGGCCGACAGTTCCGTGGAACGGGTACTCGCAGTACATGCCCTTGAAATGAGTGAACATGGCGAGGACATGCTGCAAGAAGCTTGGCGCATATTAAAGCCCGAAGGCGAATTGCTGCTCATTGTGCCCAACCGGCGTGGCCCCTGGGCCAACCGCGAAAATACCCCCTTTGGCCATGGCCGCCCCTATTCACGCACCCAGCTCGAAAAACTGCTCTTTGAGACCGGCTTTATCCCCGAAAAATGGCACCCGGCCTTGTTCATACCGCCCTCACACCGCTCTTTGATGGTCCGCTTTGCCATTCCCTTTGAGCGTTTTGGCGCGCGCGCCTGGCCCGCTTTTGCCGGTGTGCATATTGTCCTGGCCCGCAAACAGGTCTATCGCGGCCTGCTGAAAAAACAACAAGCCAATTTCCCGGCCCGATTGGTGCCCGTCCCCAGCGCCATTTGCATTACGGAGCGCACGCCGTAAGGTTTTTGCCGGGGCTAGCCCCATTGACGCAAGGCCATTGACCGCCCCCCTTCCCTTACAGATTGATCTGGGCAAACAGGCGATTGAGCTTGCCAACCAGCTCTGCCTGACGGCGACAACCGGTTTTGTTGAGCAGAGATTGCATTTGCACGCGTACCGTATTCTTTGTGATGCCCTTTGCTTCGGCATGTTCTTTGAGAGTTTTGTCCTGCAAGAGCGCGAGCGCCAGTTCGACCTCGGCTGGCATGACCTGCAAAACCATCATGATGATTTCCAGTCCCGATCCCGGCTTATTGTCCGGCGAAACAAAAAACCAGGCAAATTGCCGTGGAGCACGCCAGAAAGCAGCAAAATCATTCACATCCAGTGGTTCAAAACCAATCGGTGCGACAGATCCAATAGATACTCCCCCTTTGATTTTAGTACCAAAACCTTTATTCGTTGCGGGTTGCTGAACGCAACAAGAAATATCCAGCCAGAGCCGACACCAGCGACCCCACGAGAATGCCTAGCCGATCATTGGTGGCATAAGCGATTGCGCCTTGCTCAAAGGCCAGCGAGCTGATGAACAGGCTCATGGTAAAACCAATGCCACACAAAACACTCACCCCATAAAGATGCAGCCAGCCCATCCCCTCAGGCAAGCGGGCCAGACCACTCTTGACCGCCAGCCAGACCATCCCGAAAATACCGATCTGCTTGCCAACAATCAATCCCAAAGCAATACCGAGTGGCACGGGTTCGAGTAATGTTGAGAACGACAGACCCTGCAGGGAAATACCGGCATTGGCAAAAGCAAAAACCGGCAAAATGATAAAGGCCACACTGGGGTGCAAATCATGCTCAAGCCGCGCCAGAGGAGACTGTTCTGGATCTTCATGCCCCCGCAACGGAATGAAAAAAGCCAGAATAATACCGGCCAGCGTCGCATGTACGCCCGATTTCAGGACCGCCACCCACAGCACCAGTCCAACAGTCAGATAAAGCGCAATGGACATGCTGTTGCGCCAATTGAGAAAGGCCAGGGCGACAAGGGCGGCACCTGCCACGATCAGTGAATCGATAGACAGATCCCCCGAATAGAAAATAGCGATGATAATGATCGCGCCAATATCGTCAATAATGGCCAGGGCCAGCAAAAACAGTTTGAGAGCCGGGGGCACCCGCGAGCCGAGCAAGGCCAACACCCCAAGAGCAAAGGCAATATCAGTCGCTGCCGGAATAGCCCAGCCTTTCAGCGCCATCGCATCATCTTGATTAAAATAGACATAAATCAATGCGGGCGCGACAATGCCGCCAATGGCCGCAATCGCTGGCAAAAAAATCTGTGCCGGAGATGACAGCTGACCAATCAGCATCTCGCGTTTCAGTTCCAGCCCGACCAATAGAAAAAACACGGCCATCAAGGCATCATTCACCCACAAGAGCAAAGGCTTGGCCAGATGCAGCTTGCCGATGCGCACTTCAACCCGTGTTTGCAGCAAGGCATCATAAGAAGCTTGCAAAAAAGAGTTTTCGGCGATCAGTGCCAATATCATGGCGATCACCAGAAATATGCCACTAGCCGATTCAAGACTTAAAAACTTCTTCAGCGCTTCGTTCATGCAGACCCCCGATTTTTTTACAGCCCTCTCTGATCTAGGTCGACGGAATAGAAAAAACAAGAGCGGTTCGCCCCAACTGAAACAATCTGTGCCAGAACGCTCCTCAATATAGCCCGAATAACCCGAAATGACCGGGAACCTCTTACCGCCGCCAATCGTATATGGGATACAGGCGCAGAAAACAGGACAGACAAAGGGAAGCTCAAAAAACGCGGCCCCCTCTGACCAACGCCTCTCTTGAAAAACAACACAGTAACGAAAAGGAACGTCTCATGTTAAAGACCTCAATGATCGCGCTCGCCCTGATGACAGGCTTTGCCGGATCTGCATTGGCTGAAATGGCCAGCCCTACCGAGCCGCCAAAAGGCAATTACCAACAGGTCAGCAAGCTCGTCAAACTGCCAAGCTTTTTGCCGGGAATGGGCGCGCTTTACGTCAATCCCAAAACCCTGCCCGCCGGGCCGTTCGCCGCTTATGGCCGTGATGGCAAGCTGGTCAGCACCCCGCATGTGGGCGGACCTGGCCACAACACCCATGATGGCATTGACCGCGCCCTGCTGGGATTGGTGGAAATTCGCAGCCATATCTGGCGGGACGTGGTCTGGGTCAACATTTCCGGCGACGCACCCGCCTTTGAGGACGCCATGGCCGATGTGATCGACCGATGGGCGATGTTTGACCAGCCGCTGTTCCACGGCGGCGCTGACAGCCGGTTTGAGCTGACGCTTGACTGTAACTGGAAGCTGGCGGTGGAAAACTACTGCGAAAGCTATCACCTGCCTTGGGTGCACCCCGGCCTGAACGCCTATTCCCGGCTGGAGGATCATTATCATATCGAACAGCCCGGCCAGTTTTCCGGTCAGGGCACGGTGGTTTACCGCCAGCTAAAGGGCAAGAACGGCGCGGTGTTCGCGGATTTCGCCGGTCTGGACCGGAAATGGGACACGGGCGCGGAATATATTGCCGTCTACCCCAATGTGCTGTTGGGGGTGCACCGTGACCATGCCTTTGTGATCCTTCTGTTGCCTGACGGACCGGGCAAAACCCGCGAAGAGGTTCATATCTATTACGCCTCTGACCAGACCAACCCCGAATTGCGCGCCCAAAATGCCACCCAGTGGCGCGAGGTCTTTGTCGAGGATGTGTTCGTCGTCGAAGGCATGCAGCGCGGCCGCCACGCGCCCGACTTTGACGGCGGGCGGTTTTCGCCGGTGATGGACGGGCCGACACATCTGTTTCACACATGGGTGGCCGAGCGGATCGAAACCCGGCGCGCGATGTCCCAAGCCGCAGAATGAGCACACTTGATACGCAGCTTTTGGCGGCCCACGCGGCGGGCGACAAGGCGGCGCTTGTGGCACTCTACCGGCAGGCCGGCGACGCGGCGGCCTCAGCGGACGAAGCGG
>JAKIUO010000249.1 GCA_021647535.1 Hyphomicrobiaceae bacterium | reverse complement strand
AGTTGATGTGGGATTAAAACTTGAAGACCTGCAATTCCGTTATCATATTTCTGGATCAGCTCCATGGAAACCAATTCGAGTTTTTGATGATGGCAAGAAAGTCTATATCCAGTTTCCCTCTGGTCTGAGCCAGGGAGAAGCACCTCCCTTATTTGTTATCGCCTCTAACGGACAACCGGCTTTGGTCAATTATCGCGTTCGCAACAATTATTATATTGTTGATCGCCTTTCTCCAAGATCTCACGGTATTCTTGCGCTCAACGGGAAATGTATCCCTTTGTCTATAAAATGGAGCAGCCGCTGGTGTCCGGTGACCCACTATAATGGTGACCGTACAACAAGCGGCTGGGTCAAAGCGCGTTTTGTGCGCGATAATGCATGTCCCTGAGATTTTTAGTCCAAAAGGCTTTGTGCCCCTCGATTGCGTACCCATTTGCAGATTTCGCAGCCATCCAGCGCAATCATAACGGCATAAAACGCGATCGTATAGGCGGCAAGGGCGAGGCCAGCGATGACCAGAACAATGCTTGTGAAGGTGAGTTCGATAATGGTTTGCAAGAGTGTCATGATGGTCCTCTTCTGGTTGGTGTTGCACTGGTTAACAAGGGGAAAGACCAGAGCATTTTTTGTAAGGATCGACAGGGGGCTTGATTGGGCTCTGGACCTTATGGGGCGGGCTGTGTAGGGTGCTTTCAAAACCAAATGAGAGGGGGCCCGCATGTCTGTGCTTGTCGATAAAAATACACGTGTTTTGTGTCAGGGGATTACTGGCACACATGGCACGTTTCACAGCGAGCAGGCCATTGCCTATGGCACTAAAATGGTTGGTGGGGTGACGCCGGGCAAAGGCGGCACAACCCATCTCGATCTACCGGTCTTTAATACCGTGAAAGAAGCGGTGCGCGAAACGGGAGCCACGGCGACCTCGATCTACGTGCCGCCGCCCTTTGCTGCGGACGCTATCCTTGAAGCGATTGACGCCGAATTGCCGTTGATTGTTACCATTACCGAAGGCATTCCGGTGCTTGATATGATCCGCGTGAAGCGGGCGCTTTGTGGCAGCAAATCAGTTCTTATAGGTCCTAATTGCCCCGGTATCATCACCCCGGACGAGTGCAAGATCGGCATTATGCCGGGCCATATTCATCAACGCGGCTCGGTGGGCATCGTCTCGCGCTCAGGCACTTTGACCTATGAAGCGGTCAAGCAGACCTCGGATGTCGGGCTCGGGCAGAGTACGTGTATCGGCATTGGCGGCGATCCGGTGCAAGGCATGAATTTCATCGACTGTCTGGAGCTGTTTCTGAATGATGAGGAAACCAAAAGCATCGTCATGATCGGCGAAATCGGTGGCACGGCAGAAGAAGAAGCGGCGCAGTTCCTCATCGATCACCCCATCAAAAAACCCGTGGTGGCCTTTATCGCGGGCCTCACCGCCCCCAAAGGCAAGCGCATGGGCCATGCCGGGGCCATCATATCCGGGGGGCAGGGTACCGCAGAGGCCAAAATCGAAGCGCTGCAAGCGGCAGGTGCTGTCATTGCCGACAGTCCGGCAAGTCTTGGCACCACCCTTGTTAAATTGTTGGGGTGAGGAAGCCGCTTGTCGCGGCTTGTCCTCGCCGGACGGGCATCTTGACAGATGGTCTTGGGGACCAGTCCCCAAACCCCAATATCAAATGGGGATGAAAGGGGTTCGCCCCTTTCCGCCAAGCGCGCAGCTTGCCCGTCTGGCGAAGACAAGCGACGCAGTCGCTTTAGCAGCGGTGTTGTGGGGGCAAGCGCCTGCGACAAGAGTAAGCATAGGGGCTAAAATGATTGCCTGCTCAAGGGCTTGTCGCTAAAACTTGTCGATAAACAACCCTTTTGCAAAGAGGCCTGACCATGACGAGCGAGCGTACCCCCTTATCGAGCCCTCTTGAAGAGATCGCGCCGAGCTATGATTTTGTGGTCGTGGGTTCGGGCTATGGCGGCGGCGTTACGGCCTCTCGGATGGCGCGTTGTGGGCAATCAGTCTGCGTGCTGGAGCGTGGGCGCGAATTTGCGCCGGGTGATTTTCCGGCGCGTTTTCCTGATATGAAAAACGAGCTTTATATTCATGGTAAAAAGCATTCCATGGGCTCGGAAACGGCGTTGTTCGATTTTTGCCATGGTAAGGATATGCATGTGCTGACCGGCACCGGGCTGGGGGGTGGTTCACTGGTTAACGCCGCTGTCGCCTTGCGCCCCGATCCGCGCGTTTTTGAAAAAGCGCAATGGCCGGATGAGATTTTGCAAGGGGATGAGCTGGATGAAGGCTTTGCGCGCGCCAGCCATATGCTGCGCCCCATCCAGGATGACAAGGCAGACAGTTATATCAAATATAAAGCGCTGGAAAAAGGCGCACAGGCGACCGGCGGCGAGATGGTCAAAAGTCCGGTTGTAATTAGTTTCAAGGACCAGACCAATCCGGCTGGGGTTGAGCAGGCGGGTTGCACCTTATGCGGGGATTGCTGTTCGGGCTGTAATGTTGGTGCCAAAAACACTGTCGATCTGACTTATCTGGCCGACGCCCACAAAAACGGCGCGCAGATTTTTACCAAAACCAAAGTCATCCATATCGAAAAAACCGATACGGGTTGGCGGGTTTTTTATCATGGCTTTGACAAAAAAGGCCGCCCGCTTGACGAGCTGCATGAGGTCGAGGCGCAAAATGTTGTGCTGGCGGCGGGCACGCTTGGTTCGACCGCCATTCTTTTGCGCTCCAAAGAAAGGGGCCTTGCAATGTCGGTGCGTATTGGTGAAGAATTTACCGCCAATGGTGACATCATTGCTTTTGGTTATGACGCTGATATTCCGATCAACGCCATTGGCGTTGGCCATCCCGCCAAGGTGGATATTGAACCAGTGGGCGCTTCCGTGTCGGGGCATATCGACTATAAAGATGCCGACGTTCTGGAAAACCAGCTGATGGTCGAAGAGGGGGTGATGCCCTCCGCGTTAGGCCCGCTGATGCCGGTGATGTTCATTCCAGGGGGCCGTTTGGCTGGGGCGTTAAAGGCGCTTGTTCGCGGCGTTTATAATGGCCCGCTGTCCCGCACCCAGACCTATTTTGCCGTTTCTCATGATAGCGCTGATGGCAAGATCCGCCTTGAAAAGCAAAAGATCGTCATTGACTGGCCGGGAGCCAGCGAGCAGCCGGTTTATAAAAAAGTTGATGACATGCTGACCAAAATATCGGGGGCTATTGGCGGGCGTTATATCAAAAACCCGCTGGCCGAAAGCATGATGGGAAATACCCACGCCACCGCACATCCTCTGGGGGGGTGCACGATGGGCGCGGAGGCCGGCAGCGGCGTTGTTAATCACAAATGCCAGCTGTTTAGCGGCGAAGGGGACAGCGTCCATGAAGGGCTTTATGTGGTTGATGGCTCCATAATGCCAAGTTCGTTAGGGGCCAATCCCTTGATGACCATTACCGCTTTGGCCGAGCGCGCCATGTTGCTGCTGGCCAGGGATAAAGGCTGGACGCTGGAGGTTTAGGCGGTTTGCCGTGGCTGCAAATTATGTTAGTCTCACTGCCATGGCAGAAACAGCAGAAAAATTGATGAGTGTGGATGAGTTCCTTGTCTGGGGCGAAGGCCTTGAAGGGAAGTGGGAGCTGCATGACGGCGTACCTGTATGCATGTCGCCCGAGCGCGTGCTACATGTCAGGGTGAAATACCGCGTGACGCGTCTTTTCGAAGATGCGCTGGAAAAAAGCGATTCGCCTTGCCGCTTTGCGGTGGACGGGCTGAGCGTGCGCATCAATGAGCGCAAGAGCTTTACGCCCGACAGCCTGGTTTATTGTG
>JAKIUO010000248.1 GCA_021647535.1 Hyphomicrobiaceae bacterium | reverse complement strand
GCCTTCGATCTGATGCACGCCGGGAAAAGAATCCGCACCGTCATTGAATTTTAAAAATTCGCTGCACGAGCGGGCTATCGCCCAATGTTACTTCTCTGGCCCATTCGGGGGAAAGTTTTCCCCCAAACCCCCTTCTTTTTAAAAAATAAAAAAGGGTGGGTTTGGGAGGTCTCCTCCCAAGCGGGTGCGGGCGGCAGCCCGCTTGCGCAGCAAACCATACCCTCAACAATCAGGATGAAAAAATGAGCATCAAGACAAAAGAAAAGCACAGGGCTTTTGATGGGGTGCAAGGGGTTTATACGCATCCATCAAGCGCTGTTTCTGGCGAGATGGAACTGAGTGTATTTGTGCCACCGCATGAAAAAGGCGCAAAGCTGCCAGTGCTTACTTACCTCTCGGGTCTGACCTGTACGCAGGATAATGTCACCAGTAAGGGGGGATTTCAGCGTGTTGCCTCTGAACTTGGTCTGGTCATTGTCTGCCCCGATACCAGCCCACGCGGCACCGAATATGAAGGCGAAGACGACGACTATGACTTTGGTTCCGGGGCTGGATTTTATGTGGACGCAACGCGCGAACCCTGGAGCGCCACCTATAAGATGCACAGCTATGTGGTCGAAGAACTGCCTGCCCTCATCGCTAAATATTTCCCCATTGATCCCGAGCGCTCTGGCATTTTTGGCCATTCGATGGGTGGCCATGGCGCTTTGACCATTGGCCTCAAACACCCTGAGCAGTTCAAGAGCATTTCGGCCTTCGCCCCTATTTGCGCCCCCTCAAAAGTACCATGGGGGCAAAAAGCCTTTGCCGGATATCTGGGAGACAATGAAAGTGACTGGCAGCCATATGATGCCGAAGCGCTGATCCGCGCTGGCCACAAAAGCAGTGGCGAAATTCTCATTGACCAAGGCTGTGATGACCCGTTCCTGCGCTCGCAATTGCAACCCGAAATGTTCGAACGCGCCTGCGCCAGCAGCAGCCAGGCCCTTAATCTGCGTCTGCAAAAAGGCTACGACCACAGCTATTATTTTATCTCCACTTTTATGGAAGACCACCTACGCCACCACGCCGCACAACTCTGAACTGGTAAGCCCCTTCTCACGCAAACTCGCTTCGCAAGCGGGCTGCCACGCTCTTTATGTATTTTTGGCCCGCTTGGGAGGAGACCTCCCAAGCCCACCCCTTTTTGAACTAAATTTAAAAAAGAAGGGGTTCGGGGAAAACTTTCCCCGAGTGGGTTTGGGCGACAGCCCATTCGCGCAGCGACGCTGTCCGCCCAAAGCCTTTTCAAGCACATTCCTAATGCACAAAGCCGATAGAAGCCGCGTTCCCCGGTTTGGTTTTGGAAATTTCAGCCAGCAGGTCGATGACTTCCAGCGGCTTGTCCATAAGGCCAAGCACACGGGCCTGACGGCGGGCCTGCGCAAAATCGCCGGGGGTGAGGTTTTGGAAGCTCATGCCTTCACCGGGAACAGCCTTGAAGCCAAAAAACACTTCGTAAGCGCGCGGCAGCTCGACCTTGCCTAGAAAATCATATTTTACATGAAAGGTGAAGCGGCGCATGGAGGCGCGGTCAAAGCGGTCCATCAGATTGGTCGTACAGACCACCGGATAAGCATGGTCTTCCATCCAGGTGAGCATCTCATTGACCTGCGAAATTTCCCATGAGCGCACGGCATCGCGGCGGTCGAACAGAAAGGTTTCGGCCTCATCAAAAATCAGCATGGCCTTTTGCTCGCGCGATTGCTCGAACGCGTCGGCGATGCGCTTTTCGCTCTCGCCGACAAAAGCCCCGAGAATATCAGAGGCCCGTTTGTGGATGACCTCCAGCCCGAGATGATTGGCCAGATAGCGCCCATAGGCTGATTTACCCGTGCCGGGCGGCCCCGACAAAAGCAGCGAAAAGTTGAGATTGCCGCCTTCCGACAAGCGATCTGTCAGGCCATTAAGATCAGGTTTGGCTCTGGTCAAGCGCGGATCGAATTCTGGCAATGAAGTGGCTTTTTTGGTGCGATTACCGGAAATGGCGCGCACAATACCACTGGCGGCACGCTCTACAGCGGCGCGACCACCGCCGGAAAATTTAGCGGCCTTCAAGGCGTTTTCAAGCACAGCCGGGGTGGCATCTATCTGGCGCGAAAGCTGTTCAATATCCTCGTCATTGAGCCCGACCTTGATACGCTGGTCCAAACGGCGCAGGATGTGCGCACGCTGGCTGGCGGGAGGCTGTTTAAGCTCGATAGCCAGGGTCATACGGCGCAAAACGGCGGGGTCAACCTCGCCAATATGGTTAGAGGTCCAGAGTACCGGCACCGGATTGTTTTCAAGAATGCGATTGAGATAAAGCTTTGAGCCGCCGCGCTTGATGAGCTGCCAGGCGACATCTTCCATCTCGTCGAAGAGAATAGCGGTGCCACGCGCTCCGGCCAGCAGACGCAGGGCAAACACAAGATCGGACAAACGCTCGGAGCGGTTGCTTTCGCCTTCCGTCGAAGCGCTGGCTTCTCCAGCTGAATAAAGCGACAGCCCCGCGCTGAGCGTAGCCATTTTGGTCAGCTCGGTTTTGCCAGATCCCGCAGGACCGTAAATAAGGATATTGACGCCCTTGGCTTTGGCTTTGGCCGCGCCCTTCAGCACACCGGCAATGAGATCGCGGTCCGTGGCGATGTGATTATAATCCGAAGCCTCAAGGGTTGAGGATAGCGATGTTCCCAGCAACATCTGGCGCATTTCCTTGAAACCACGATAATTCTGGTCAAGGCACAGATCAATGCGCCACGGCACCGCATAGCGCCCGGTCGTACCTGCCAACTGCTCGCCATGATCCTTGATCTGCAGCAGCCCCGTGCCGATAATATCTCCGAGCGGCGACATCAAACGCTCAATGGTGCGGCTGTCTTCGCCGGTCAACAGAGCTGCCGATCGGGTCAGCGGCCCCGCCACTTCGGTGGCGGCATCGCACAGATATTCGACCTGCTCGAAACGCGTATAACAGGCGATCAGCGTCACAATCCGCGCCGCTGAGGGCGGCAGATCCAGCGCTTTGACCAGCATTTTGACATTTTTGGTCAAAGGCTGCGGAAGCGCCGTTTCATCAGCCGCTTTTTTCAGCATGGCCATGATGGCAGGCTTGTGCTCGCCATAGGTGCGCTCAAGCTCAGCTACGCGAAATTTGGGCGAATACATGTTGCCAATGGCCTTGTTGAGGGGCTTTGGCATCTGAAAATTGAGGCTGTCGCCACGCTCTTTCAGCCAGCCAAGAACATGCCGGGTGGCTCGCAAAGGCAGGTCACCACGCCTTAAAATACGTAAAATATAACCGGCGACAAGGCCACGCTCAATATCACTGACTGACATATGATTTTATTTTAAAACTCTGATTACTGGAAACAAGATACCTCTTCATAACAACAAAAAGGCGGGTTGGGAAAGCAGAAACAGCACAGGGCGGAAAAATCAGATTTCTCCTCGCAAAACAGCGGCTTTTCAGCACAATTCAGGCTGTTTTTTAACCATACCCATTCATTTTTGGCGCTGGTTCAGGAGGCAAACACATCCTCAACGGCCAGCTCAATCCCCGGCAGCTCCAGCCTGATCAAGCCTTTTGTCACAAGCCGGGTGATGATTTCGTCTCCCTGCCCACGCCGGTGGTGCATAACCAGTTTTTTATCGGCGTCAATAATGAGGTAATGCTCAATGGACGGTCGCGAAAAATAGCCCTGCAGCTTGTCACGCAGATCATAAGACGCGGTGGACGGCGACAGGACTTCGACAACGATCAGCGGGTTTTCGACTTCCAGCACATCATCTGACAAATTTTCATCCCCATAAACCA
>JAKIUO010000247.1 GCA_021647535.1 Hyphomicrobiaceae bacterium | reverse complement strand
CCCGCTTTTTGGTCCGGTGTTTGAATGTGCGTTGTTTTCAATGTGTTGCGAATATCAAGAAATGCGAGTTTTCGGATCCCCTTCGCCTGCCTCATCGAGCGAACGAACCCCGGTTCGAACTTTAAAAGGCGTTTTTTGTCGTAAAAGATGCGTATTTTAAGCGGGAATAGCGTTGAGGCCGGTCAATTTTGTCATAGGGTGACACAAGCAAACATAAAGGGGTGCACGAAACGTGCACCCCTTTATGTTGCGACTGGTTGGGTAAAAATTGATGTGGGGGTGTAGGGGCGTGGGCAGCTTCAGGGAGCGTTTCTTTTTGTGGTCTTGAAACCGAACTTGGCTCTTTGCCTGTACCATTCCATGGGAAACGGTTTCAGCAGGTCGGTCAGTTTCAAACTCTTGGGGTGTTGGCCATCGAGGATGGTTTCGATAATGTCGGGAGCGAGAAGGGCGAGGCGCAGGACGCGGGACAGGTAGGAATCGTTGATTTTCTCGGCCTTGGCCAATTCTGCAATAGACAGATATTTGCCTTCTTCCAGCAAGCGCTGCCAGCGATGGGCGCGGGCGATGCCTTTGATCAGGGTGCTGTCGCGAACAGGGGGAGCATATTGCAATTCACCGCCATCGGACGCGATGATTAGCTTGCGGCCGCCGCGCCGTTGCAATTTCATCGGCACATGTACGGTAAGGATGCTCTTGTCGGTGGATAGTTTTTATTTCAAGGCCATCCAGACTGACATCAACACTTTCAACAAGCAGGGCAAGGATGCGGGCCTGTTCACCGGGAAACAGCTCGTTCCAGACGGGGTCGAGTTTTAGCAGGGCGTCGATAATATCGCTCTCCCTGATGTCAGGCTGATGTTTTTTGACCCGTTTCCATGTGCGGGCGATGATTTCCGGCGAGCGGATGAGGGCGCGGACCTGATTGATAACAGCTTCTTCGGCATCACCGGCGGCAACGCTTTTGACCGGGCATGTGTCGTGGCCGTTCTTTATGGCGCTCATGCAGACATAATAGCGGTAAAGCCGACCGTTTTTCTTTCGTGTGTGGCTCGGTGTCATGGCACAATCGCAGCATTTGCAGCGAATGATGCCCTTGAGCGGAGCCGGAGTGGATGCTCTGGTGCGATTTCCACGGCTGTGCGAGTTTTCTGCAAAGATGGCCTGCACCTTGTTCCAAAGAAGCTGGTCGATGATCGGTTTGTGCTCGCCGGGATAGCTTTTGCCTTTATGAACGGCCATGCCGATATAGAGTGGGTTCTTGAGTAGCTTGTAGAGAAATCCCTTGTCGATGGGGCGTCCCTCGTGCACCCTCCCCTTTTGGGTGGTCCAGCTTTTGGTGTGATGGCCTTCATCGGCCAGTTCCCTGACGAGTTCGGTTGCTGAGCCGATCTGTGCAAAGCGTTCGAAGATATGACGTACCAGAGCGGCTTCGGTTTTGTTGATCTTCAGTTTGCGGTTTTTCACATCATAGCCAAGGGGTGGAAGCCCGCCCATCCACATACCCTTCTTGCGAGAGGCCGCAAACTTGTCGCGGATACGCTCGGCCGTCACCTCGCGCTCAAACTGGGCGAATGACAGTAGGATATTAAGTGTTAGCCGCCCCATGCTCGTCGTTGTGTTGAATTGCTGGGTGATGGAAACAAATGTGACTCCATGGCGTTCAAAAAGTTCTATCATTTTGGCAAAATCGGGTAGTGAGCGCGACAGGCGGTCAATTTTATAAACCACCACCACATCGACAAGCCCGGCCTCTATATCGCCGAGCAGGCGTTTTAGTCCCGGTCTTTCCATTGTGCCACCGGAAATGCCGCCATCGTCATAATGGTCCGGCACAGTTACCCAGCCTTCCTGTTTCTGGCTGGTGATATAAGCCTCACAAGCCTCGCGCTGCGCATCGAGTGAATTGAACTCCTGTTCAAGACCTTCCACGTGGGATTTGCGGGTATAGATGGCGCAGCGAAGCTTGCGGATTGGAGTATTGTTGTTCATTTTCGGCCTCCTTGCTTGCGCAGGCCGAAAAACAGCGGGCCGTTCCACCTTGTGCCAGTGATGGCCCGGGCGATGGCGGACAGTGATTTATAGGGACGGCCCTGATATTCAAAACCATCGGCAAGCACGGTGACGCAATATTCGGTGCCTTGCCACTCACGGATCAGACGGGTTCCGGCGACAGGTTTGTCGGTTATTCTGTTGGCGGCTTTTTTTGGGTCGGTATAATCGCTTTGCTTGGAAACCGTTTCAAGGCGCTTCTCGACCTGCTCGGTCATGCCACCTGTGGCCAGTTCCTGAATGCGATAAGCCAGCCTGCTTTCAAGGAAGCGGCGATTATAGGGTGGCGGTTGCGTGTCGAACAGATCGCTCCACATTTTCTTGAGCTCAGGTGTGGAGGCGGTTTTCAGCACCGCCACTCTGGCAAGCGTCGTATTATCGATCATTATTGTACTCCGTAACTGTTGTCTACGGAACCATGACCGCTCTGGTCGGTCGCAATGTCGAGAGAACTTTCTCTTTGGTCAGCAGGTAAATGACTTGACTGTCGCGAGTTCAGGCGGATGACCCCCAAAGCCAGCAAAGAGGCGAGTTCGTCAAGCCGCTCATCGGCTGTCATAAGATGTGGTGAAAGGGCGTTGGGTGTCGTTGTATGCCGAGATGAGAGTTCAGGTGTCATCAAGAAATTCCATTTTTTCTCTAACGTGAAAATTGTCCATTCATGCTATGGTCAATAAACCATAGTTGTAAATGTTTTTTGTCATTCTCTGGATTGGCGAGGAGAGGCAATTGGTCGCTAACGCGGAAAGCAAGGGCCATCCGCCTCATTAAAAAAATAGTTAATGTGGGTGCTTTTCCATCAAGGGAAGTAGGTTTTAGAGCGGAATCCAAGCGAATCGGGTGATGCTGACCATCGGCATAGCGCTTCCGATTCTTGGTGCGCGGGATTATGGAAGCATTCTCACGCATCATTGAGCAATTTTACGGGGTGGGCAGGCTTATCCGTTGCGCTTGATCCAGTTTACAGGCGCAGCCCAATCCAGGTCGACGCCTTCGATGTCCGGCTCCAGCGAGCGTCTTGAGCGAAGGGTATATTTGTCGGTGTGGCCATATTTGAAGACAAATTTGATGTAGACGGCATCGCCGGTGGATACCACGCACTCTTTACCGATGGCATGCTCGATATGCCCTTGGCGCAGCATGGACGCCACTATAATATCGCCCCTGTAATAGGAGGGTTCCAGATTATTTGTCTGCACAAGAACGGCGACAGGTTCGGCGCTGGTCATCTTGAATGTAACGACATCCCCGCCTTGCCAGGGGGTGTCAGGCCAGGAGCCCTCCTGCGGCCAGCCGAACATTTCGCATTTCTCATCTTCCAGCACCTTGCCGATAATATCGATATTGCGAAATTTCGCCTCATCGCCAAAAAGCAGCCAGGATGGATCAACGTCAGCCGCCTTGGCGATTGACAGAAAGTTCTCAACCTGTGGGCTCCTGTCCCTGACGAGAATATCACGAACCACGGTTTCGCTAAGTCCGGCCGCAAGAGAAACCCCCTTCATGGTCAGGTTGGGGTTGTTCTCTATCGTTTCCTTGAGGCGCTTTTTCCAGTTTTTTGTCATGCATGGGAGTATGCCCATTTCTTAAAAGAGTGCACGTTATTTTTTCAGGATATGTGATGAATAGTGGTGAAAATCTTGAATTCGCATCACGCAAATGTGTAAAACAATTTGACACAATGGCATATGTACCATACCTTCTTTTCATGAAATTACACGAATCCGACATTATAGATGCCATCGAAAGCTACTCGAAGAGGAGTGGTATCGCTGCGTCCACTTTCTGCTTCAGGGCGGTAAATGACGGCAAAACG
>JAKIUO010000246.1 GCA_021647535.1 Hyphomicrobiaceae bacterium | reverse complement strand
TGGTCTGGCGGATTGCGGCCACAGCATTTGCGGATATGTTCACCGCAAACGGGTGGGTGGCATCAATCAAAATGGAAATGTTTTGCGTGATCAGATAGGGTGCGAGCCCTTTTGCACCACCAAAGCCGCCAGTGCGCACAGGGACGGGCTGAGCTGCCGGGGTTTTGGTGCGACCGGCCAGCGACAGGGTGATGTCGAGGTCGGTGCGCGACGCCAGTCTTTCAGCCAGCAAGCGGGCTTCATAAGTGCCGCCAAGAATGAGAAGTCGGGTGCGCATGTCTGATCCCAAAGAGTATAAACAGGGGGGCGGTACGGCCCCGTGGTTGAGCATTGTCGGTATTGGCGAAGACGGTCTGGCGGGGCTTGGTGAAGCGTCCCGCGCAGCTATTGCCAATGCTGATCATGTGTTTGGCGGCAAGCGTCATCTGCATCTGGCCAAAGATCGGATCAAGGGCGAGGCACTGAGCTGGCCAAGCCCCTTTGATCCAGATTTTTCGGCGATTGTCAAATTACGCGGCGCGCGCGTTTGCGTTCTGGCCTCCGGTGAACCGTTCTTTTTTGGTGTCGGGGCGAGCCTTGTACGGGTGATTGACCCCACGCAAATGCTGGTGCTGCCAGCGCCCTCGTCCTTTTCTTTGGCGGCGGCAAAACTCGGCTGGCCGTTGCAAGAGGTGGAACTTTTGTCGCTACATGCGCGGCCCATCGAGCTGTTGCGACCGCTCTTGCAGCCCGGCCGTCGCATCATGGCGCTGACCTCGAAAGCGTCCAGTCCAGCACAGATCTGCACCTATCTGCATGATCTTGGTTTTGCAGCTTCAAGGATCACGGTGCTGGAGGCTCTGGGCGGACCTGATGAGAAAATTTCCACACGAACAGTTGCTGGTTTTGATTTACTCAATATCAATGCTCTGAATATTATTGCCCTCGAAGTGGCGGCGAGTGACGAGGCACCGGTCATTCCGTGCACGTCGGGCCTGCCTGATGGCTGGTTCGAGCATGACGGGCAGATCAGCAAGCGTGAAATCCGCGCGCTGACCCTCTCGGCTTTGCAGCCACGCGCGGGGCAATTGCTCTGGGATATAGGCTCTGGTTCCGGTTCGGTAGCCATCGAATGGATGCTGGCCCATCCTTCCCTGCGCGCCATTGCCATCGAACGAGATCCCGCTCGTGCAAAGCGGATCGCTCGTAATGCTGGCTCATTCGGGGTGCCGTCTTTGCAAGTTGTGCAGGGCGCTGCCCCTCGCGCTCTGAAGGGCTTGCCGCCGCCAGACGTGATCTTTGTCGGGGGCGGGGGATCCAGCGCGAACCTCATGGAAGCGGCGATGGAGGCTTTGCCGTCTGGTGGGCGACTGGTGGCCAATGGCGTGACCATTGAAATGGAAACGGCGCTCGCCGTGCTGGCTGAAAAACAGGGCGGTGCACTGACCCGCATTGCTCTTTCAAGGCGCTCGGGGCTTGGCAGTCTGCAGACATTTCGCCCCGCTTTACCGATCACCCAATGGGCCTGGAGGAAGCCATGAGCCCTAAAAACCTGATCATTGCGGGCCTTGGTTTTTCCTCAAAGGCGACAAGGGATGAACTGATAGAGGCCATCGATCTTGCTTTGCAAACGCATGATCTGCCGCGCTCTTCACTGTCTTTGTTGGCGGCGCTGGATCGCAAGGGGGATAGCGAAGTTTTGCAGGCAGCGGCATTGGAATTTGGCCTGCGGCTCGAACTTGTTGTGCCGGATGATTTGCTAGTGACCGGGATGAAAACCTTGAGCCATTCAGAGCGCTCCATGGCGATCACCGGATTGGCCTCGGCCAGTGAAGCGGCAGCTCTTGGCGCAATCGATTGCAAGGGCGAATTGCTGGGGCCGCGTATCATATGTGGTCCTGTGACCTGCGCATTGGCACAAAGAACCATTGAATTAAAATCGGAGACCTGATTGATGACTGTTCACTTTATCGGTGCTGGCCCGGGGGCTGCTGATCTGATGACCATAAGAGGCCGCGATTTGATTGCCAGTGCGCCGGTCTGTCTTTATGCGGGTTCGCTGGTGCCGGAAGAATTGCTGGCCTATTGCCCCTCTGCTGCACGCATTGTCAATACCGCGCCCATGTCGCTGGACGAGATTGAAGCGGAATATGTGGCGGCTCATAAAAAGGGGCAGGATGTGGCGCGGCTGCACTCTGGTGATCTTTCGGTATGGAGTGCGGTGGCTGAGCAGATCCGGCGGTTAAAAGTGCTCGATATTTCGTACACCATGACGCCCGGCGTTCCAGCCTTTGCGGCAGCGGCCAGTGCTCTGGGGCAGGAGTTGACCTTGCCAACGGTCAACCAAAGCCTCGTTTTGACCCGCATGGGCGGACGCGCGTCCGCCATGCCAGCGGGGGAAACGCTGGCCAATTTTGCACGCTCTGGTGCAACGCTGTGCATCCATCTGGCCATTCATGCGCTGGATCGGGTGGTGGCAGAACTCGCCCCGCTTTATGGGCGAGAATGTCCAGTGGCGATTGTCGTTCGGGCCAGCTGGGCCGATGAGCGTATCTTGCGCGCGACGCTTGGCAGTATTGAAGAAATGGTTGCCGCCGAGCCGATTGAGCGTACCGCTCTGATTTTTGTCGGCAAGGGACTGGAGGCCGAGGGGTTTCAAGAGAGCGCGCTCTATAGCACTGACTATCAGCGCCGGTTCCGGGGGCGCGACAGCCTATGACAGGAACCGCGTTTATCGTTGCTCCAAGGCGCTGTGTTTTTGTTTCAGAGGCGAATTGTCTGCGCTTTTTTAAAGGGATGGTGCCCGTGCAGAATGCCGTTGCGGTCAAACAGCAAAATTTCCAGTTCCATATCGGTTTTGGCAAGCAAGGTGGCGGCGGTTTGCCAGGCGCGTGTGGCGATGAGATCGCCCAGGGGAAAATTTTCACGGGCGGCCAGTTCAAAGACCTGCGCCACTGTGTTGGCATCGCGGATTTTTTCAGCAAGATCGGGCGTCGCATTATGGGCGCTTGCCAGAGCCGCGAGCATTTCGAAATCAGCCGTGCCGCGTTTGGAGTGCACGTCCAACATGCCTTGTGCCAGCTTGGTCATTTTGGCGACGCCTCCCGCTATGGTCAGGCGCTTGACGGGGTGGGTGCGCGCATATTTCAGCAGGCCGCCGACAAAATCACCCATTTCTATGAGCGCAAGCTGGTCCAGAGCATGAAAATTCTGCACGGCTTTTTCAGAGGTCGAGCCGGTGGAACCTGCGACATGCTCATGACCGGTGGCGCGGGCGACATCAAGGCCGCGATGGATGCTGTCAATCCAGGCGGCGCAGGAAAATGGGATGACAATGCCGGTGGTGCCAAGAATGGACAGCCCTCCCTTGATGCCAAGGCGGCCATTCAGCGTTTTTTCGGCCAGCTTTGTGCCGTTCTCTATAGATATTTCGACCTCATAATCGCAGTGATCCGGTGTGATCTCTTTGAGCGCTGCAAGGATCATCTGGCGCGGCACCGGGTTAATGGCGGGTTCACCGGGGGGCAAAGGCAGGCCGGGCAGGGTGATGGTGCCAACGCCATCGCCCGCCACAAACAGCACGCCAGCCCCTTTGGTGCGCGGCGACAATTTTACGCTAATGAGGGCGCCATGGGTGACATCAGGGTCGTCTCCGGCATCTTTAATGATGGAGGCGCTGGCCCAGTTTTCCCCCAGATGATGGCGGGCAAGGGCAAAGGCGGGTGTCTGACCACCGGGCAGGGTGATCTCTACGGGATCAGCAAACACGCCGGTTTTGAGCGCCACACAGGCGGTTTTGGCAGCCGCAGAGGCGCAGGCTCCCGTGGTCCAGCCTCGGCGCAGTTTTTTGTCATTGGCGCTCATAGGTCAGGTTTTTCCGCCCTTTTGTTGCAAGCGCCCCA
>JAKIUO010000245.1 GCA_021647535.1 Hyphomicrobiaceae bacterium | reverse complement strand
TTTGGCTGTATAAAGTCAACGAACGAGTAGTGGGTTATGGCATAGCTGGAGTATCCGGGAAGGCCGACAGCCAAAAACAATCCTTCTATGAAACGGTTCCAGAACTTGAAGGCAAACAATTTCTGCTATTTCTGAGCCGCATTCACCCTAAAAAAGGGTGCGATCTGCTTATTGAGGCCTTTGCGAAAATATCTGCAAAATATCCGAATTGCCATTTGGTGATGGCCGGGCCGGATCAGGTCGGATTGAGGAGCCAACTGGAATCCCTATGCCAGCAGGCCGGAGTGAGCGACAAGATTCACTGGACGGGCATGATCTCGGGCGATGTCAAATGGGGCGCATTTCGGGCCGCTGATGCTTTTGCCCTGCCCTCTCATCAGGAAAATTTCGGCATTGTCGTTGCCGAAGCCTTGTCCTGCGGCACTCCCGTCCTACTCACCAACAAAGTCAATATATGGCGTGAGGTTGCAGACGAGAAAGCAGGACTTGTAGAGAATGATGATTTGTCCGGCATCAAGCTGCTACTTGACACGTTTTTAGGCTTGCCAGAAGAAGAGATATGCGCCATGAAATATAAAGCTCGTTCTTGTTTCGAAAAGTACTTCAAGATAAAACACGCCGCGACCACTTTGGTGGAAACTCTAGAAGAATTGGTGTAAAGAATATGTCAATTCAAGATGCAAGACAAACCAATGCTTTTCATGGTCGCCCAATATTTTCCTTGGGAAATAAAATTTATCGCGTCCTATGGGGTATAACTTGGTTTGTTTTATGCTCCTGGACGCCACCCCCATTGAGAAAATGGCGACTTTTGATCTTGCGCCTATTTGGTGCCGATGTCTCTTTCAAAGCAAATGTTTACGGTAGCGCCAAAATATGGGTGCCATACAATTTGACTATGAGAGAGGCCGCTTGTTTGGGGCCCAAGTCAAACTGCTATTGTATGGCACCCATTACCCTTATGAGCTATGCGACTATATCTCAAGGTGCACACCTATGCACAGGAACACACGATATTAATGATAAAGATTTTCAGCTATACACCAAGCCGATCTCTATAGGCGAGCGCGCCTGGATTGCCGCCGAGGCATTTGTTGGTCCAGGCGTCACTGTTGGAACTGGAGCAGTACTCGGCGCGAGAGGTGTCGCCTTTCAAGATCTGAAGCCTTGGAGTGTTTATGTTGGCAATCCTGCAAAAGAGATAAAAAAACGAATTCAGAAGACGCCTTAAGAAGATTGTTAGCCACCAAGGCTCAGCCTATCATGGATATTGGATGAATTTGGCGCCTTCCCTCTCTCGCTCAATGGACATGCACTTACAGCAGGTTGGTCGCATTCCCCCACTTGCAAAATGCATGATAGCTATCGCTAGGCATTAAACCATGGTTGTATTCCTATGAATGGCTTATCAGACATCACTGTCATAATCCTTACCTACAATGAAGAACAGCATATAAAGCGTGCAATCAATTCGCTGGAAGCATTGCATCCTGAAATCTTTATTGTCGATTCTTTTTCCAATGACCGCACGCTGGAAATCGCCAGGGAAATGGGAGTGACAGTGCTCCAACATGAATTCGTCAATCAGGCCAAGCAGTTCCAGTGGGCCCTGGACAATTGTGCCATTAACACGGAGTGGGTCTTGCGGATGGATGCGGATGAATATTTAACAGCAGCGCTGGCCGAAGAAATAGCCGACAAAATTCCTTTCCTGAGCTCAGATATTACGGGTATAAAGCTCCGCCTGAGATATGTCGTTTTCGGAAAATGGATGAAATATGGCGGTCGTTACCCTCTGTTACAGATGCGTCTCTGGCGGCACGGCAAGGCACGGATGGAGCAACGCTGGATGGACGAACATATGGTGCTGACCGAAGGCCAGGCCATCAGCTTCAAATATGATTTTGCCGATCACAATCTACATGATGTCGGCTGGTGGACTGACAAGCACAATAAATACGCGACACGCGAGGCTATAGAAGTGCTCAACCACAAATATCATTTATTCGACATCGACAACCATATGATCGATAGTGGCGATAAATCCCAGACCGGCATCAAGCGCTTCATCAAGGAGCGCATTTATAATAAAATGCCAGCCTTTTCCGGCCCTGTTTTCTATTTCCTCTATCGCTATATCATCCGCCTTGGATTTCTCGATGGCAAGGAGGGCTTTGCCTATCATTTTTTGCAAGGTTTCTGGTATAGAGTTCTGGTTGAGGTCAAGGTTATGGAGATGGGCCGAGAGCTCAAAAAATGCAAAGACCAGAAAAAGCGCCTTGCCAAGCTGGAAGAGCTGACTGGCTTCAAATTGTCATCGACAATAAAATAAAGAAATATCCATCATGACAGATATCCATCATGCAGATAATTCCGCCAGGCCAGAGCCATTGCGCATCATCATTCACTCCATCCTGTTTGCGCCCGAACTTATTGGTATTGGTAAATATGCTGGCGAGATGGCGGCGTGGCTGGCGGCGAGGGGGCACGAGGTAAAGGTGGTGACGGGGCATCCGTTTTATCCGGCGTGGCGTGTCGAGCCACCTTACAATCCGCGCAAATTTATGCGTGAGGAAATGGATGGCTATGAAGTATTGCGCTACCCCCTCTATGTGCCATCAAAGCCCTCTGGTCTCAAGCGACTTGTGCATCTGGCAACCTTCGCGGCGACGACCGGTCCAGCGCTGGTGCGCGAAGCCAAACGCTTTCGACCTGATGTAATTTTCGAAATCATGCCCGCCCTGTCGGGCACAGCTTTTGCGCTGCGTGCGGCTCGTAAATCGGGCGCTAAATCCTGGTTACATATTCAAGACCTTGAAGTCGATGCGGCCTTTGCCACCGGCCTCTTGAAGGGGGAGCGCATCAAAAAATTTGCACTTGGTATTGAACGCAAACTGCTGTCGCGTTTTGATGTCATTTCGACCATCTCACCCGGTATGAAAAAGGCGGTTATTGCCAAAGGCGTACCAGAGGACAAGCTGGTTGATTTCATTAACTGGGTTGATACCGACCTCATCCATCCACTTACCGACCCGGCCACAGCCAGAGCTGATTTTTCTCTGCCAGAAGGGAGCTTTATCGCGCTTTATTCTGGTAATCTAGGGCGCAAGCAGGGTATTGATGTGCTTGCCGAACTGGCGCGCAAGATGAAGGAAGATCCGCAGTTTTTACTTGTAATAGCTGGCGATGGCCCAACAAAAGAACCTTTGCAACAAGCAACCCGTGATCTGCCAAACGTCAAATTTCTGCCGCTGCAACCACTCGAAAAGCTCAATGTGCTTTTGAACTGTGCCGATGTTCATCTGCTGCCGCAATTGACAGACGCAACCGATCTGGTGTTGCCCTCCAAACTAACCGGTCAGCTCGCCTCTGGGCGACCGGTGATAACGGTTGCCGTGCCAGGCTCCAGTCTGGCGCTAGAAGTCGAGGGGCGTGGCCTCATCGTAAAAGAGCTGACTGGATCAGCCTTGTCCGGTGCCGTGCGGCAGCTGATGAAGGACGACAAGCTGCGAGCTCAGCTTGGCAGGGCGGCACGCCAACGGGCACAAGCTTACTGGCAACGAGATAAAGTGCTATTGGAATTTGAGAAACACCTGTTCGATTTAAAGGCTGAACGGGTGAAGCAGAATTTCTGATACCCGCCCCTTCCGATCCTCACCAATATGCCTGGGTCAATCATCCTTTTTCTGCCATTCTTTTGGCCATTCCACACCTTCCCATGGCGTTTTGTCCGAAGACAGATTTGGGGATTGTGCAGTTGGCCTGATAGGGGCTGCCGCAGGTCGAGGGACGAAGGCTGTGACCGGTTTTGTCTGTATCTTTTTCTTGAACGGCTCATCCTTAAATTCTTCGACATCTTGCCTTTCAAGGGTGTGCGCTGGTG
>JAKIUO010000244.1 GCA_021647535.1 Hyphomicrobiaceae bacterium | reverse complement strand
CATGGTGGTGTGTGGTCTCGTTGGTTGCGTCTGACTTTGTTGAAGCACAAAAACCATACGACATTACAACAGCTTGATCCACACCCGCCAACCAGATCAAGCCGTCTGATGAATTATTCGGGCTAGTTCTTCTGTATTTTTCGCCCATTCTTCCCAATTATCCTCATCTGCTTGCCACCCGTCATCATTATCTATACCTTTGCAATAAATGCATTCTTCTAATCTATTTACTAGCTCAAAAAAATCATACTCTGATTGGTCATCATTTTTACCAATTTCAACATATTTCTGCCTATGTACATAATCTTCTTCATGTGCTTCAGGGGGGAAGGCATTTGATTTGTTGTCTTGTCTGGCGAAATCGTTCATAAATTCTATTGTCGCGCCGGGCTCCCTTACCGTCCATCGATATTTTGATGCCGGCATTTTTCAGCACATCCGTGAAAGCGATGCTGGTAAACTGGCTGCCTTGGTCGGTGTTGAAAACCTCCGGCTTGCCGTAGCGAAACAGCGCTTCTTTGAGCGCCGCGATGCAGAAATCGACCTCCAGCGTGATGGACAAACGCCACGCCAGAACGCGCCTTGAAAACCAGTCGACAATGGCAATGAGATACACAAAACCCTGCTGCATCGGCACATATGTGATATCGGTCGCCCACACCTGATTAGGCTTGGTCACGGCCAGTTTACGCAAGAGATAGGGGTGTATTTTGTGCCCCGGCTGTGGTTTTGAAGTGTTGGGGCGACGATAAATCGCCTCAATCCCCATGCGTTTCATCAGCGTTCGGGTGTGTAAACGCCCCACCTTGAAGTCTTCGCCAAGCAGCAGATCGCGCAGCATACGGCTGCCCGCAAAGGGGTGATCGAGGTGCAGCTCGTCGATGCGGCGCATCAGTTTCAGGTCAGTATCTGACACCGGGCGAGGCTTGTCATAAAGGCTGCCATGGCTGATGCCAAGCGCTTTGGCCTGACGATTGAGCGGCAGTTTGTGGTCACGGTTGATCATTTTTTGCGCTCAGCAATCCCGCCTTGGTGAGCGCCGTTTCTAAAAAGCTTGTCCTCGGCTCGATCGGGGATCATTTTCCAATGTCAGTTCGCCGATCTTGGCGTGCAGGGTTTTGACGTCGATGGCTGGTTCCGCCTTTGCGCCCTTGTTCGCTTTATTGAAAACCCCTGCCGCGCCAGCAAGAAGTTCATCACGCCAGAGCTTGATCTGGTTGGCATGCACATCAAAGTGCTGCGCCAGCTCGATCAAGGTTTTCTCCCCCTTGAGCGCTTCAACGGCCACTTTCGATTTGAAAGCAGCTGTGTGATTGCGTCGTGGCCGTCTCGTCATATAGGCTCTCCTGTTGCACAGCAATCATGCCGCGTTACAGGCCAAAAATCCACTTATAGCCACTGTCCAGATTCTCCAGACCACTTCTGTGCCATTACGCACACCTTGTTCGGCGTGGCCATTTTCGCCTCCATACGGGGCCTGCAGCTGAGGAAGGCCAGGGCACCTGAAGGCGCGAGCGACGACGAGGTAGGTAGCCCGTTCAGCTGGAGCGTCATCAGTTGGCTGGAGCGCGCATGTTGGGCTGGAGCCCTACTTGGCCTTGCAACGCTTCCTTATTGGTTGGAATTACCGTTGCCCGAAATTTTTGTCATCGGCGGTGCTTTGCTGGTGTCGAGAGGCTGGCGGGGTCAATTCTAATCGCAGAGTTCACCCGTCAGCGATCCAAATGTCCATCGTCACCGGCTATTCTTCACAGAGTTGTGTTTTGCATGTGCGGTGCACAATGATATTTAATGCACAGGGATGGGTGTGGCAAATTTCTTGGTGCATCAATTGATGAGTAGAAGGGCATATAAAGGAGTGATCAATATGCAAGAAAAGAAAGTTGCGAAAAGCGATTTGACAAGGCGCGGATTTTTTGGCCGGGCCGCGTTGACAATCGCAGGCGGGGCCGCCTTGATGGTGGCCGGTACGCGCAATGCAGCGGCCAAAGTTTCAAAAATGTCGGCAAAATACAAGAGTGCGCCACAAAAGGGTAAAAGCTGTAAAGGTTGCAAGCGCTTTGATGGCACCGACAAATGTTCAACGGTTGCCGGCAAGATCAGCCCAAATGGATATTGCAGATATTATTCTCGCAAAAGTGCTTACCGGGGTTCCAGATCATACTAATAATTTAGCGCAGATTGCGCGTGGATGCAATTTGCTGTCGTGTTTCGAGCTGACAAGTGGCTCTCATTTGTGGGAAGCGGAATACGGAAAACAGAACGCCCTCTCATTTTGAGAGGGCGTTTTTTTGTTTCAATAAAAGCGGTATCAGACTGATTGGCAATGAGATGAATATCTTCCTGACGCACGGAACCAAGAAAATAGATGGATGGCAATCCCCTCAACTCGCGGACCAGAATGTCCCACAAATCGCTGTTTGATGAAGCGACTTCATCAAAGACCAAGGCAATTGGAGAATTGTCGGTTGGACGACGTGCACGAACAAACTTTAGAATGGCATCGGCATCATCCACAGAAGCCTTTCCAGTAATCTGGTACCATCTGAATTCACCCGCGAGCGCATTTGCCGATAGCCACATCAGCGCAGATTTCCCTGCGCCTGACGGACCAGAAATGAGAACTTGCCTTTGTCGCTTAAGGGCACTGACAACATCATTCAATTCATCAAGACGATCCAGCACAAGACCAGCAGCAACGTGACCCGGCCTAACTTTCACCCCTTGGTAAAAGCTTGGCTCATTGACGGGGGTAATAAAATCAACAGGCTCCAGCCCGCCGGAAGTAAGTGCTTTATCTATTGCGGACGGGCCTTCTGCCTCAAGACGCTCAAAAATGCGCCTTTCTACTTCGGTCGTTGATATCCGCCGCCTTTTCTCAAAAGGTAAGGATGCGTTTTCTTGAGAGACTTCGGCAATCAGCTTGTACAAATCACTTGCGATGCCCTCAGCTATAATTTCTGCCGTATCCAGCTGGCTCGTAATCAGGCTGACAATCTCTTCATTTGGTGCTTTGCAGGTAAATAGTTTGTGGGATCCCTTTTCGAAAAGCTGGTCAAGGCCAGATTCACTTTCATCAGGACGCGGCTGTTCCAGAACGACTGCGGTGCGAGGAGGTTCCTTGCTTTTGACAGTTTCGGCCTTGTCATCCACGCAAGCGAGAATTTTCTGAACTTCGGCGTTGCTGAATGCACCTTCCTTGCGCGACTTGATCTGAAGCCAGATATCGTGACTGGCAAGCTCAACGACACAATCTTCCAGACCTTCAGGCACGATAAATCCTGTAGGCGCCAAACCCGCCCATTGCCGCAAGGCTATCAGCGTCGAAATCAGATGCTGATAGTGAAAGCCGCGTCCCGCCCATGCTCCAGAGCGTGATTTTTTCCAGGCGATCGTTTTTTGCAAATGGCTCATTTGATGTTCACCAGGACAAATAGAGTCTCTAGGCTGCTTGCTCTTCTTCCTGCTTGATCAGGGATTGCGCGGGAATACCCAGGCCCTTGTGCAGCTTCCAGATCATTCTGAGCGTCAGCGGGCGCTTGCGATTGAGGATTTCATAGACCCGGTTGCGGTGGCCGATATAGGGGATGAGGTCACGCGGGGCAAGACCAGCCTGCTCCATATGATATTTGATGGCCTCAACCGGATCCGGCAGGTCCATAGGATAATGCTTGGTTTCCCAAGCCTCCACCAATGTGACCAGAATGTCGAGCCTATCGCCCTCGGGTGTATCGCGCTCGGCGTTCATCAGAGCCTCAATTTCTTTCAGAGTCTTATCATAATCCTGCTCGGTCTTGATCGGTACAATATTCATGTCTTTTATTCCTCAAATTGTCTGAGTATCAATGTCATCATACTGCTTGTGGGTGCCTATGAAGCGGATATAGACGACGCGATAAGCGTAAT
>JAKIUO010000015.1 GCA_021647535.1 Hyphomicrobiaceae bacterium | reverse complement strand
TACGCGACGGGGCCAGCCCCGAACCCCGCAAACGGGTCACCCTCCAGACCTCCCGTTTTTCTACTTGAAAATCAAAAGAGGGTGGGTCCGGGAGGTCTCCTCCCGGGCGGGTTTGGGCGGCTGCCCAATTGCGCAGCAAATTTCTGAGAATTGAATGGCTTTGCCGGTCGGGCGTCTTGACAGACAGTCCAGGAGGACTGGTCCCCAAACCCCAATCTGTTCGGGTTTGTGTTGAACGCTCTAAAGTCGGGTTCCAAGGGAGCATCCCTTGGCGCTCGCCGCGCATCACGCCTGCGCGGCGAGGGCCAGACGTGCTGCGTCTTTTGCAGCCTCGCAGGAGGGGAGACCAGTTTACCCTGCGAGTTCTTTTGAGCGCTCGGCTCCGGCTTTAATCGCTTTGTCCATCAGTTTGGGCAGGCCTTTCTTGCCCATCAGAACTTTGAGAGCCGCTTGCGTCGTGCCGCCGGGGGAGGTGACGTTTTTGCGCAGGATGACCGGGTTGTCAGACGAATGGGCCATCAGGGCGGCAGCGCCTTGCATGGTGGTTTTGGCCAGTTGCCAGGCCAGTTTGGGGTCGAGCCCTTCGTGGATCCCGGCCAGCGCCAGACATTCGGTGAGGGCAAACAGATAGGCGGGGCCGGAGCCTGAAACAGCGGTGACGGCATCCATTTGCGTTTCGTCTTCGATCCAGGCGATTTCACCGATGGCCGACAGGAGCGTGATGCAGTGCTCGATCTGGGCGGGGGTGACCTGGGGATTGGCACAGCCAACGCTCATGCCCTGGCCAATTGAGGCGGGAGTATTGGGCATGGCACGCACAATGGGTTGATGTTCGCCGAGATATTTCGCCAGTGTGGCCAGGCTTTGGCCAGCGGCGATGGACAGGAACAGAGTGTGTTCTCCGGCTTTTTCGACAAGCGCGGGCAGGACCTCCTGCATCATTTGCGGCTTGATCGCCAGGACGATGATCAGGGGTTTTTCGGGCAGGGTGGGATTGTCCGAGCAACTGATGTCATATTGGGCGACCAGTTTTTGTGCGTCGTCGCAGGGGCCAGGGTCCTGAATGAACAGGCTGTCTGGCGACAGGCCCTGATCAAGCCAGCCCGAGGCCATGGCGCAGCCCATTTTGCCAGCGCCGACCAGCAGCAAGGGGCCGCCAATATTGATTGTCATGATGTTTTACCCCGTTTTTGTCCATAAATCAGTCTATAGAGGATGTCCTTCCGGCGCAGGCCGGAGGACAATTTTCATCTATATCATGACAGAACAAGAACGGGGAATTTTGTTTGCTGCTGGCCTTTTGGCAGGCGCAATCTGCGCTAGGCCTGCCCCTTGGTTTCGAACATGGTTGTGGCCAGCGCGTCGGTGGCGTCGGTTCCGGCCCAGATGACAAACTGAAACGCCTGATAGTAAAATTCGCAGCTTTCAAGGGCTGAGGTCATCAGGGCTTCGCATTGTTCAACATTGGGCTCGGCACCGTTCAGCAGCAGGGCGTGGCGATACATCAGCAGGCCATCATCTGACCATAGATCAAAATGTCCCACCCATAATTGTTCGTTGATCTTGGCGATCAGCCGATAGATTTCATTAATACGGGCGTCCGGAATTTTAAGGTCAAAGGCACAGGCCAGGTGCAGGCTTTCAATATCATCGCGCCAGTTGATCGATAGCTGGTAATCGCACCAGGAGCCATCGACGCTCAGCGTCAGCTCGTCGTCGCAGGTGCGTTCATAGGGCCAGCCATTTTGAAGAGCGAGGCTCTCAATGAGGTCGATGGGATGGCTGATGCGCTCGAAATTTGGGGCTATTGTGGCCATGCGTTTTTCTGCTCCACTATCAAATTTTCGGGTACAGAAATTCGCTAACGCACGAAGATATAGTTTCGCGAGCCTGTAACCACATAGAGTTCCTCTTCGGTTAAAAACTTCGACACGCGGTGGGGAAGTACGTGTTAAGTTGAAGCTTTTAATCGAACTGTTTTCCGTCGATAAATACTATGTGAGGCCATTCGTTCATCAAACGCTATCTGATGCGTCGAGTTTGAGGCAAGCGGCGTTTTGGACTTGTCCACCTTTACCTGCAAGGGTGGCTTACAGGGCACATAGTTGCCCACAGGGCTGGTGACAACCGGTGGGTATTAACCATTTTGTGCGGTGGATGTGGATTATTTCATTGACGTGATCTGATCGTGCAACGCTTTGATTTGCGCGCGCAGCTCATCATTTTCTTCGCGGGCTTTTGTCGCCATGATTTTGACGGCCTCAAATTCTTCGCGCTGTACGATATCAAGATCACGTAATATTTTCTCGGCTTTTGAGCGCATGACATTGTCAACTTCGCCGCGCGCGCCCTGCAAGGCACCCGCCGCATCGGTCATCAGTCGAGCGATTTCATCAAAAACGCGGCCTGTGGTCTGGGGCATAAAGAAGCCTCCTTTAATATATGTTGCGCCTGTTCTTCTTATGTAACTGATGTTACGCACCCAACTTTTGGGCTGGTCTTGAAAAAGAGCCCTCGGCGACGCTTATGCAGCGGGCATTTCGGGACTAGTCCCTAAAAACCCAACAATTGGGATTGCACAAGGGTCTAGACCCTTTGCCGCTTGCGCGCGTAGCGAACCGCCGGAGGCCTTCTTTTTCTTCTTTTGCGTAGCATCAGTTATGTAAGAATGGGCAGCCTAGAATTCCAGCTCTTCAATTTCAAGATAGATCTTGTTGACATGCTTGCCAAAATTGCTGTCAAAGCCGGCCCAGTCTTTGTAGGCGGCAAATTCGCCAATAATGTCGTTGCGTATCTTGTAGTCAGGTTTTTCGGCGCGATAGCCTTTGGTGACGCTCACACGCATTTTTTCGAGATAGGTCAAGAAGGGCTGCACGGCAATGTCAGCGCTGCCGCTTTGGCCATGGCCTGGCACATAATGATCGAGCTTGAGGGCCACCGCATGTTGCAGGGCTTTTATATTGCCGTGCATATTGGCGCTGTCGTCAAAGCGCCCCATGCGCTGCACAAAACTGTTATCGCCCAGAAACAGCGTCTTGCTGTCCACATGCTCAATCATAATATCGGTGTCCGTATGAGCGTTCGACAGATGGTGGATGCGAAAGCTCTGGTCCTCAATCTTGATCAGCGCGCCATTGTCGACCGCCAAGGTTGGAGCCACGACTTTTGTGCCTTTGGAAAGGCCATTTGTGAGCTGGCTCATGAGATCGACCCAATTGGCGCCATTGCCCCCATTGGCTTGTTCAATCATTTTGGGGTGGCCATAGATTTTGACATCGGGGAAGGCGTTTTTAATGGCCTGATTGCCGAGCCAGTGATCGCCGTGAATATGAGTGTTAAAGACGGCCAGAACCGGCTTTTTGCTGATTTTGCGGATTTCAGCGAGCACATGCTCGCCGACTTGCAAGGTGCTGCCGGGGTCGACAATAATCAGCCCGTTGGCAGAGATGATAAAGGCAGGATTATTCATGAAGCCAATATTCTTGACATTGGGCTCTTCTTTTGGCCCGTGCATGACATAGACATTGTTGGCCAGAGGCTCAAATTTGAAGGTGCCAACGTCTTTCAGGGTCCAGGCAGAAGCCAGAGTTGGCCAAAGCACGAGGCAGGCCAGCGCCATAAGCTGTCGAGAAATCATGGTGATCTATTTCCTTTGTCTCTAAAATTTATGCCTAGTTTACACTTTCAGCCTGTTTAGTATAGGCTTTCGTCGAGCCTTTGCTATTAGGGAAATCCAGAAATTGATTCGGGTGTTCCTTGGATTGTTGAAAGAAAGCGGACTGTTAAAAGCAATTGGGCTGTTAAAAAGAAACCGGACTGTTAGAAGAAACTGGGCTGCGAAAAAGAAATATCAGATTGGACACCTATAATGAGTTTTGCCATCCTCCTGCCTGCGTTTGACCCCGTAGCGCTCAATCTGGGGCCGATATCGGTCAAATGGTATGGCCTCTCCTATATGTTCAGCCTGTTGTTTGGCTGGTTTTATTGTCGTCATCTGGCCCAGAAGCAGCGTCTGTGGGGCGGGAAATCACCACTCACGGCGGATCATTTTGACGATCTGTTGATCTGGGTGGTGCTGGGCGTCGTGTTGGGCGGGCGGCTGGGCTATGTACTGTTCTATAAACCGGCTTATTTTATGGAAAATCCGGGCGAAATCATTGCCACCTGGAATGGCGGCATGAGTTTTCATGGGGGGATGCTGGGCAGTCTGCTGGCCATCTGGCTCTATGCGCGCCGTCATAATCTGCCGGTATTGTCGGTGATGGACGTGGCGTCCGCTGTTGCGCCGCTGGGCTTTTTACTGGGGCGCATCGCCAATTTCATCAATGGCGAATTATGGGGGCGCGTTTCAGATGTGCCATGGGCGATGGTGTTTCCTGACCCTGAAGCGGGCGGTGTGGCGCGCCACCCGAGCCAGCTTTATGAAGCGGCGCTTGAAGGGTTGGTGCTGCTGCTTGTCTTGCGCTTTTTGACCCATAAAAAGCTGGCGCTCCTGAAGCCGGGCCTTGTCACCGGAGCAGCGATTGCCGGATATGGTCTGGCGCGCATTATTGTTGAAAATTTCCGCCAGTTTGAAGAGGGTTCCGGTCTGATGATCGGACCGTTTACACCAGGCATGATCTATTCAGTGCCGATGGTGCTGCTTGGCGGTTGGCTGATTTACCGCGCCCGTTCTACGAAGAGTGAAGCGGGGCGAACAGCAGCATGAGCGGCGACCCTGAAAAGACGAAAGAGCATGAGGAGCCCTCTATAGAAGAGCCGACTGTCGAAGAGTTTTTGGGAAAACTTTTCGCAGGTGAAGCGGTTGAAGAGGAAGAGGCCTTGGCAACAAAAAACCTGCTGGCGATGAAACTGCGCGCGCAAATCAGGGCTGATGGCCCGCTCAGCCTGCATGATTATATGCAAGCCTGTCTGGCCGATCCCGAATATGGCTATTATCTGGTGCGTGAACCTTTTGGCGTGGGCGGTGATTTCATAACGGCCCCTGATATATGCCAGGTTTTTGGTGAATTGCTGGGGTTATGGTGTGTGCATGTGTGGGCCGAGCTGGGCCAGCCCAAAAACTGCAAGCTGATAGAGTTGGGGCCGGGGCGCGGTGCTTTGATGTCGGATGCCTTGCGTGCCGTCTCGTTGGTGCCTGAATGTGTGCGTAGCATCGATGTGCATTTTGTCGAGACCAGCACGGCGCTTCGTACCGCGCAAAAAGAACATATTGAAGGGCAGGCCAAGGATCAGGAACGTGAAATTCCGGCACTGTTCTGGCATGATGACTTATCCAGCGTACCGGACGGCCCGACCTTTCTGATTGCCAACGAGTTTATGGATGCGCTGCCCATTCGCCAGTTTCAGATGCAGGGCGGCCAATGGTTTGAGCGCCAGGTGGGGCTGGATGGGGAGGGCGGTTTTGCTTTTGGGTTGGCGGAGCAGCCCCTTGAAAATACCAATATTTTGCCGCCTATTCACGAACAGGGCGTTGAGGGCGACTTTATCGAGTTTTGTCCGGCCATGAGTGCGGTTATCGGGCAAATGGCGGCGCGCGCCAAAACGCATCCCTTTGCCGGGGGGCTGATTGATTATGGTTATGGCCAACCGGCACTTGGCGACACGTTTCAGGCGATCAGCGATCACAAGTTTACCGACCCTTTGAAAGATCCCGGGCTGGCCGATGTGACGGCCCATGTGGATTTTTCGCAGCTTTTACGAACAGCGGAAAAGCAGGGCCTGACCGTTTTTGGAGCGGCAACGCAGCGCGATTTCCTGATTGCTCTGGGGGTGCGCGAGCGGGCAGCGCAACTGATGCAGGCCCAGGAAAATATGATTTCGGCGCAACAGTTTCTCAGTGGATTTCAGCGCCTTGTTGATCGTGACAAGATGGGAGAGCTGTTCAAAGTGGCGGGACTGGCCGGAGCAGATCAGCCAGCATTGCCCGGTTTTGAGAAGGTCGAACCGACAAAAAGAGAGGGCTTATGAAGACACTTGCCGATAATCTTTGCGGTCATGGAGGTATAAAACATGGCTTTTTTGGTTCAAGAGGCGGTGTCTCTAGTGGCATCTATGAAAGCCTGAATTGCGGGCTGGGCTCTAAAGATGAGGCCGATGATGTGCGTGAGAACCGTGCGCGGGTGGCGGGGGACCTAGGCGTTGCGTCCAGCCAGCTGATTTCGCCATGGCAGATTCATAGCGCCAGCGCACTGATTGTCGATGAGCCCTGGTGTGAAGGGGGAAGGCAGGGCGCTGTCGAACGCCCAAAGCTTGATGCTCTGGTGACGAAAACGCCGGGACTGGCCATTGGCATTTTGACAGCGGATTGTGCGCCGGTGCTGTTTTGCGATCCCCGCGCTGGCGTGATTGGTGCAGCTCATGCGGGCTGGCGCGGTGCGGTCGGCGGTGTACTTGATGATGTGGTTGAAAAAATGTGCTCCATCGGCGCGCGCAAAGAGGATATTTTTGCCACGGTCGGCCCGGCAATTTCACCGGAAATTTATGAAGTCGGTGACGAGTTTCGTGACCATTTCCTCGCTGATCATCCCGGCAATGAGCGTTTTTTTGTGAAGCCTGCCGGGGCCAAAAAGGTTCATTTTGACCTGCAAGCCTATGCGCAGCACCGCCTCGAAAGAGCTGGTTTGATCCACGCCGCAATCATAAAGCACTGCACATTTACGCGAGAAAGTCAGTATTTCAGCTTCAGACGTTCGCAAAAGAACAAACAATTGGATTATGGGCGTCAGATTTCCGCCATAGTAATAGGGTGAACTATATCCTAACAGCTTTGCCGGAGAGTACTGCAATATTTAAACCTCCGGCTTTGTATCAGTCAGTAAAGCGTTTCAGGCTGCGCGCCGTTTTAAAATGGCCCTTGGTTAGTTCAATGTTAACTGTTTCTGTGAGCCTATATAGCTGAAACCGGCTGGTTTCTTGCAGGAATAACGCATGCATAAACAATGTTTGCTTTGATCTTTTTGTAAAATCAGCTATTATAAAATTGATTCGACATATAGATTAATGTCGATTTTCAGATAGCACAGGGGGAGTACCGGGCTTTTGATCAACACCAAAAAATCAGGTGAGTTGATAGTGCGCGTGGTGCGCAAGATTGTCCTGCTGGGTTTTGCAGGCGCAAGCCTTGCGGCCTGTACTTCAAGTGTGCCAAGTATTGGCTCCACTGCCTCAAACTCGCTGACATCGTCCTCACCAGGGCTCGACTATGTGCCGCCAGCAAAGGTTCGTATCAAAAATACCATGATCACCCGATCGGCCAAGCCGGTTAGAATGACCATGGCTCCTGTGGTTGGTCCGCCTGCGGCCATTGCCAAAAAGCTGAACGCCAGAATTGCCAGCGAACTGAAAAAACGCAATATCAAGGTTGTCAGGGGTAAAACCGGCTATAATATGCGCGGCTATGTCGTTTCGTCTTCTGAAGGCAGCGGCGCAAAGCTTGCCTATATCTGGGACCTGCGCAACAAAGCGGGGCATCGCAAGCACCGTATTACCGGTGAAAAGACTGTCGCAGGGGGAAGATCAAAAAATCCATGGGCGGGCGTCAATGACAGAATTGTCAACGCGATTGCCGTAGATACTGCCGAGCAGTTGGCGGGTTGGCTTGGCAATAAAAATGGTGGGGCTGTCAGGACAGCAAGCACCAGAAGGCTCCGTAGCAAACGGGCCAATCATATACCAGTGAACTCTCGTACTTCGCGCACAACGGCTTCGAGGGGCGCAGGCAAACGTGTGATCATGGCCATGGTGATGCCAGTATCTGGTGCGCCAGGGGATGGCAAAACATCCTTGACGAAAGCCATTAAAGACCGCCTCTATAAAAAAGGCATCAGATTGACCAGTAAGCGCACGGATAGCGTTTATCAGGTGCGCGGCGTTGTGCAGCTGGCCAATGCAGGGGCTGGCAAACAGAAAATCCGTATTGACTGGCGGGTCTATGATCCAAAAGGCAAGCGTCTTGGCACTGTGACCCAAAAGAACGAAATCCCCAAAGGCTCGCTTAATGGCAGCTGGGGACCGATCGCCGATGCAGCTGCCGGTGCCGCCGCAGATGGCATCACCAAGCTGTTGCCAAAAACCGCACTGCGCGTCTCCAGTCGCTAGAAGTCCCCTTTCAAGGGTGATGTTTGTTTTGCCGATATCTGGCGCTTTCAGGATAAGCGGGTGCCAGTTATCATCTTGTCAGGTTTGTAGCTCTGGCGAGTGGGAAGAGGCATGGTCGGCCATAGAATTGTCGACCTGTTCTAGGGCCAATCTCTTTTACAATAGACTCGAAAACCCGTTGTCCGATCAAAGAGGTTCACCCGTCAGTAGCCAAATCGCTTGTAACCGCTGGTTATAGACTTATTTTAAATTTGCTTGGCTGTTTACACATCCCCTTCATATTGCTACACCCACGCTAACTGTCAATTTTGCAAACGGGTTCGGTCATGCACAAAAGGGTACGATCCTCATGATCACAGGGGAGAGCAGAATGCAACTGATGGCAGGTAACGCCAATCGACCGCTGGCAGAACGCATTAGCGAATATATTGACACCCCTTTGTCCAAGGTGGAAGTCAAGCGCTTTGCCGATAATGAAATTTTTGTCGAGATACGCGATAATGTGCGCGGCTCTGATGTCTTTATCATTCAGCCCACTTCATTTCCTGCCAATGACAATCTCATGGAACTACTGATCATGATTGATGCGGTGCGTCGGGCTTCAGCGACACGCATAACAGCCGTGCTGCCCTATTTCGGCTATGCGCGGCAAGATCGCAAACCTGGGCCGCGCACGCCGATTACCGCCAAGCTGGTGGCCAATATGATCACTAGGGCTGGGGCCGACCGTGTGTTGACCCTTGATTTACATGCGCTGCAGATCCAGGGCTTTTTTGATATGCCCGTTGATAACCTGTTCGCCGCTCCCGTGCTTGTCAAGGATATGAAAGAGCAGGGGGATACGGCCAGGATTACCGTTGTGTCGCCCGATGTTGGTGGCGAGGCGCGGGCGCGGGCGCTGGCCAAGCGCATTGGTGCGCCCCTCGCCATTGTTGACAAGCGGCGCGAGAAGCCAGGGGCCTCTGAAGTCATGAATATTATTGGCGACGTCAAGGGGCGCTCGTGTTTTCTGGTTGATGATATCGCCGATAGTGGTGGCACCTTGATTAATGCCGCCAAGGCCCTGCTCAAAGAGGGGGCGAAAGAGGTCAAGGCTTACATTACGCATGGTGTTTTGTCGGGAGCCGCTGTTGCCAGAATTGCCAGCTCGGAATTGAAAGAGCTGGTCATCACTGATAGTATTTTGCCAACGGATGCAGTCATTGCCGCCGAAAATATCCGCGTCATCTCCATCGACGAACTACTCGGCAAGGCCATCAAGCGTACCGCCCGCGAGCAATCCGTCTCCAGCCTGTTTTACTAGAGTGAGCGCAATCTGCTTCCCAAGGCCATTCAATTCTCAAAAATTTGCTGCGCAATTGGGCAGCCGCCCAAACCCGCCCGGGAGGAGACCTCCCGGACCCACCCTCTTTTGATTTTCAAGTAGAAAAACGGGAGGTCTGGAGGGGGACCCTCCAGCAGGGTTCGGGGCTGGCCCCGTCGCCGTAGCGAGGTTGCACGAGAATTGAATTGCCGGGGTTCTTCACCCGGGAGGCGATGGGGACAACCATCTGTCAATCATTTTGCATTCTGGTAAAATGCTCAACAGCCCCTGAATTCGGGAGATTGTCAGTTGCTCAGCGCTTGCGCATCTTGATATAGCCAGTGCCTTTGGCGCTGCGCAGGGAAACGCTATGGCTGTTGCCGCGAACCGTTATGTTGACGACACCTCTCACATTGTGTTGTGAGTTGTAAAAGGAGCCAGAATAAACATTGGTTCCTACTTTTCGAACTCTCACGTTCTGTGTGGCAACGCCAATCGAAGAGGAGCAGCTATAGCGTGCTGTAAAGCTGCTGGCAGAGGCTTGGCGAACCGTGGCGCGGCATCTGGTTTTTTCCGTGGCCTGGTTATGGGGTTTGACAACGCCGCCGCCATGCCATGAACCAGCAAAAGATGCTGATTTAGCCAGGCTGGAAGTGACCTGAGATCCCAACGAAAAGCACAATATGCTAATGACTAGAATGGCTCTCATAAAGTTCGTCCTCATACTTATTACTAAAAAGTTAAAATAATTGTTACTACAGTTATACCTAACACAGTTTTTCGGTTATTTCCATCAGAGATAGTCGCTTTTCTTTTTGGTTTATTTGTTTCATATTGCGCTGACAAAATTGAGGACAGGGCAGAACGCAGGACAAGAGAAAGCAGGAGCAGCGCAATGAATAGCGACGAGATGAAAGAAAAAGCCGCGCAAAAGGCTATGGACTATGTGCTAGATGGCATGAAGCTTGGACTTGGCACGGGATCGACAGCGGCCAAATTTGTCGATCTGGTTGGCGCGGCTGTGGCCGATGGGCTATCGGTGATATGTGTGCCGACTTCGGTGGCAACGAGGGATCAGGCGGCGGCTCTGAACATTCCCCTGACCACGCTGGATGAAACCCCCCATCTCGACCTGACGGTTGATGGCGCTGATGAACTTGATGAACAGCTGCGTCTGGTAAAGGGCGGCGGCGGCGCTTTGTTGCGCGAAAAAATTGTCGCGACCAGCTCTGATAAAATGGTGGTGATTGCTGATGACAGCAAGCTTGTTGAAACCCTTGGCGCGTTCCCTTTGCCGATCGAGGTGGTGCAATTTGGTCTTAAATCCAGTTTGATGATGATGAATGCGATGGCGTCACGCGTTGGCTGCAGCGGCGACATCAAACACCGTATGCTGGAAGATGGCACGCCATTCATCACCGATAATGGTAATTTTATTCTGGATTGCCATTTTGGCCGTATCGAAAAGCCAGAAGCTTTGTCTGGTGCCTTTGCACAGGTGCCAGGAGTGGTCGAAAATGGCCTGTTTCTGGCCATTGCGGATGTGGCGATTATCGCCGGTGAAGAAGGTATTACAACATTGGAACTGGGGGCTTAGGGAATAATATGAGACGTGTGATTTTACTGGCCTGTTCGGCTTTTGCACTTTTGCTGACTTCAAATGGGATTTTGTTTGCCCAAAAAACAGCGCCCAGCGCGGAGCAGATCAAGGCGGCTCGCGATTTGATGGCTGTGACCGGCGCTGAAAATTCGTTCCGCTCAATGTTGGCGTTGATGGGGGCGCAAATCACCAATGTGGTGATAGAGCAGAACAAGGGTAAGGAAAAAAAGGTGCGTGAGATCCTCAATCCAATTCTGGCTGATGCGGCGGGCAAACGTGAGGAGATGGTGTCGCAAGCGGCAAATATTTATGCGCGCAAATTTTCCATTGCCGAAATGCAGCAGATCACCCGTTTTTACAAATCTCCCATTGGTCGCAAGCTGGTGGTGCAGTTGCCGCAGATCATGCAAGAGAGTATGCGCATCGGCCAGTCAGTCAGTCAGAAAATCGGTGCGGATATTATTCGCCGTTTCAAGGATGAAGCCAAAAAACAGGGCCTGTAAACAACGGAGACCTGCTGGAGCTTGGCTATATATAAAAAGCGGGCAACTGCGTTTTCAAATGGGAATGGATGAGCGTTTATGAGTGAATATGACTATGACCTGTTTGTCATTGGTGCGGGATCGGGCGGTGTTCGGGCGGCGCGTGTGGCAGCGGCAATGGGGGCTAAGGTGGCGATCGCCGAAGAGTTTCGTGTCGGTGGTACATGCGTCATACGGGGGTGTGTGCCTAAAAAATTGCTGGTCTATGCCAGCAAATTCCACGGCCTGATAGAAGACGCGCAAGGTTTTGGCTGGACCATTCCGCCCTCTTCCTTTGACTGGCAAAAGCTGATTGCCAACAAGGATCGTGAGATTGACCGGCTTAACGCCATTTATCTGCGCAATCTGCTGCGCTCTGGCGTTGAGGTTTTTGAAACGCGTGCCGTGCTTGATGATGCTCATACGATCAGGCTGAAAAACGAAGACCGAACGGTAACGGCCAAAAATATTCTCATTGCAACCGGAGCCAAGCCGTTCATTCCTGAAATTGGTGGTGCCGAGCATGTCATCACTTCTAATGAAGCGCTGCATCTGCAAGAGCTGCCCAAAAGCATTGCCATTGTTGGCGGGGGCTATATTGCGCTGGAGTTTGCCACCATCTTTGCCGGGCTTGGCGTGCAGGTTTCGCTGCTGTATCGCGGTCCGCAGGTCTTGCGTGGCTTCGATGATGAGGTGCGTGATTTTCTGGCCGAGCAGATGATCAAGAGAGGGGTTGATATCCGCTGTAATACGGAAGTCATTTCTGTGACCCCCGACAAGATCGGGGATGACAAAGGCGGTTATGTACTCGACTTCAAGGATGGCGATAGTCTGCACAAACAAATGGTTATGTATGCCACCGGGCGTGTCCCCAATACGCTGGGGCTGGGGCTGAAAAACGCGGGTATTGAGCTGGGCTGGAATGGCTATGTCATTGTTGATGAAGTGTCGCGCTCCAGTGTCGATCATATTTATGCGGTGGGCGATGTCACCCATCGCGTCAATCTGACCCCGGTGGCCATTGCCGAGGCCATGGCTTTTTGCGAAACCGTGTTCAATGAGAATCCAACGCCGGTCGATCATGAATTTATCGCCACCGCCGTGTTCAGCGAACCTGAAGTGGGCACTATTGGTCTTTCAGAAGAAGAAGCGCGGGGAAAATGTCGCACCGTTGATATTTACAAAAGCCGTTTTCGCCCCATGTTCCACACCTTGTCAGGGCGCGACGAGCAGACCTTGATGAAACTTGTTGTGGATGGCGAGAGTGACAAGGTGGTGGGCTGTCATGTGGTTGGACCTGATGCCGCCGAAATGGTGCAGATCGCGGCCATACCCATTCGCATGGGGGCCACCAAGGCTGATTTTGATGCGACCATGGCCTTGCACCCCTGTGCAGCGGAAGAGCTGGTGACCATGCGCGAGAAATGGCAGCCGCCAGAAGATTTACCCTCGACGTGAGGGGGGGGGGTGATTTTGTTTTGTTGAGGGTTTTTTTTCATTGCCATGATGCAGTGTGTTGCCAGCGCTCCAAGCCTATGCTAGAGCAAGCTCAATCTATAAAGCGAACTCGGAACGTGTGGGGTCGTGAAATTTTCTGTTTTTTCTGTGTGAAGAAGTTTGTCCCTTGTCTGGTACAAATGGCAGGGCAGGCAGATGAGTGTCGAAAACGCCATCACCGTTTATTGGTTGAACGGGGCTGAGCGCAGATTATTTAAAGAGGTCGAGGCTTTAATAGTGGCAGCAAGTGAACCCATGATTGCCGGTGTGGCAGGCCGTTACGCAACAGCTCTGTTTGAGTTGGCGCGTGACGAAAAACAGCTTGATCGCGTGGATGGTGAGCTCTACATTTTTGTGGCGTTGCTTGATGCGCATGAAGAGCTTGATCAGGCTCTCAAAAGCCCGGCGACCACTCTTTTGGAAAAGCAAAATGTCTTGAGGCTGGTGCTGGAAAATGCCGGCCTAACCGGATTGACCGCGAATTTTCTGGCACTTGTGGCGAAAAATAACAGATTATCCGCTGTGCGCGATGTGGTTCGAGCCTTCAATGGTCTGCTGGCCAGAGAAAAGGGCGAAGTGCAGGCGCAAGTGACTTCAGCCACGGCACTCTCGGACGACCATAAAAACGAACTTGTGAAAACGCTCAAAGCAACCCTTGGCCAGGATGTGACCATAAAAACCAGTGTCGATCCCGAATTGCTGGGGGGGCTGATCGTTAAAATAGGCAGCAAAATGATCGATAACTCGCTGCGTACCAAGCTAAATAATTTACATGCCGCCATGAAAGAGGTGAGTTGATGGATATCAAAGCCGCAGAAATTTCCTCCATTCTGAAGGATCAGATCAAGAATTTTGGTCGCGAGGCCGAAGTCAGCGAGATCGGACAGGTTCTGTCCGTCGGTGACGGCATTGCCCGTGTCTATGGTCTGGATAATGTGCAGGCCGGTGAGATGGTGGAGTTTCCGGGCGGCGTACGCGGCATGGCGCTCAACCTTGAGGCCGATAATGTCGGTATCGTTATCTTTGGTTCTGACAAGGCCATTAAAGAAGGCGATACAGTCAAGCGCACCGGAGCTATTGTGGATGTGCCGGTGGGTAAGGGCCTTCTGGGGCGCGTTGTCGATGGTCTGGGCAATCCGATTGATGGCAAGGGACCGATTGAATACGACCAGCGTATGCGCGCCGAGGTTAAAGCACCGGGCATTTTGCCACGAAAATCAGTGCATGAACCGATGGCCACCGGCATTAAGGCCGTTGATACGCTGATCCCCGTTGGCCGTGGCCAGCGCGAGCTGATCATTGGTGACAGGCAGACTGGTAAAACGGCCATTGCGCTGGATACCATTCTCAATCAAAAAAGCATCAATGAGAGTGATAATGAGAGCGAAAAGCTCTATTGCATCTATGTGGCGGTTGGGCAAAAACGCTCTACTGTAGCTCAGTTTGTCAAGGTGCTGGAAGATAATGGCGCTATGGAATATTCCATTGTTGTGGCTGCAACGGCGTCCGACCCAGCCCCCATGCAGTTTCTCGCCCCCTATACCGGCTGTAGTATGGCGGAATATTTCCGTGATAATTCCATGCACGCGCTGATCGTTTATGATGATCTTTCCAAGCAGGCCGTGGCCTATCGCCAGATGTCGCTTTTGCTGCGTCGCCCGCCGGGACGTGAAGCCTATCCGGGCGATGTTTTCTATCTTCATTCACGCTTGCTGGAGCGTTCGGCCAAGCTCAATGAAGACCATGGATCTGGATCAATGACGGCTCTGCCTATCGTTGAGACGCAGGCCAATGATGTCTCCGCTTATATTCCGACCAATGTGATCTCCATTACAGATGGCCAGATTTTTCTCGAAAGTGATCTGTTCTTTCAGGGCATACGCCCCGCTGTGAATGTTGGCCTGTCGGTGTCTCGTGTGGGATCAGCCGCGCAGTTCAAGGCGATGAAGCAGGTGGCGGGTGCCATTAAGGGCGAGCTCGCACAATATCGCGAAATGGCAGCTTTTGCGCAGTTTGGATCTGATCTGGATGTCTCGACACAAAGATTGCTGGACCGTGGTGAGCGTCTGACGGAATTGCTCAAGCAACCACAATTCTCTCCCCTTAAAATGGAAGAGCAGGTGGCCATCATCTATGCGGGCACCAGAGGTTATCTCGATAAAGTAGAAGTCTCGCAGGTCGGGCGTTACGAAGAAGAGCTTTTGCGCTTCATGCGTGAAGGTCATGGCGATCTCCTGACGACCATTAATCGCGAAAAAGAACTGACCGAGACGAGTGAAGCGGCGCTGAAAGCGGCCATCGAAAAATTCACTCAGGGTTTTAGCGGTTAGAGACAAACAGGTAAGCCCATAGGGTTTATCGGCAAATGGAAGGGGTGCAGCAAGCATGGCCAGCCTCAAGGAGCTACGCAACAGGATTGCAAGCGTCAAGGCGACGCAGAAAATCACCAAAGCCATGCAGATGGTGGCGGCGGCAAAGCTGCGGCGTGCTCAAGAAGCTGCCGAAGCCGGGCGGCCCTATGCCAATCGCATGGATAGGGTGATGGCCTCGCTGGGGGCCAAGGTCGGAATGGACGAAGGCGCTCCTCGTTTGCTGGCCGGGACCGGCAAATCGGATGTGCATTTGCTGCTGGTGGCCACAGCCGAGCGTGGTCTTTGTGGCGGCTTTAATTCCAACATTGCCAAGCTGGCCACGAAAGATATTTCAAAACTGCTCGCCAAAGGCAAACAGGTGAAAATCCTGTGTGTCGGGCGCAAGGGCTATGATGTGCTGAAGCGCGACCATGCCAGCCGCATGGTTGAGGGCAGTCCGATTGATTTCAAAAGCATCAAACGTATCGGTTTTACGCAGGCTGAACAGGTTGGTCGCAAGATTTTGTCGATGTTTGACGAGGGGGAATTTGATGTTTGTACCCTGTATTACTCAGAGTTCAAAACGGTGGTTGAGCAGATCCCGACAGCCCAGCCATTGATCCCGGTCAAAATCGGTGATGAGACGGGCGAGCCAGGGGCAAATGGGGCGATTGGGGCGGAAGCTGCTTATGAATATGAGCCAGGAGAAGCCGAGATCCTCGACGATCTGCTACCGCGCAATGTCATGACGCAGATTTTTCGCGCCCTGCAGGAAAATGCCGCCAGTGAGCAGGGGGCGCGTATGTCGTCGATGGATAACGCAACAAGAAATGCCGGTGATATGATCGACCGCCTGACCCTTGAATATAACCGCTCAAGACAGGCCCAGATCACCAGCGAACTGATCGAAATCATCTCAGGGGCTGAAGCTGTCTAAAAATCAGGGACACAAACAGGTCCACAAAAATATAATGTATGAGAGAAACGAAGGACGATAGGTATGGCTGAATATACGGGCAAGGTAGCGCAGATTATTGGCGCTGTTGTGGATGTGAAGTTTGAGGGCGACCTGCCTGCCATTCTGAACGCCCTTGAAACCGATAATAATGGCAAGCGACTGGTGCTTGAAGTGGCCCAGCATCTGGGTGAAAACACCGTGCGCACCATCGCCATGGACGCCACCGAGGGGCTGGTGCGTGGCAATCCGGTAAAAGATATGGGTGAGCCTATCATGGTGCCGGTTGGCACGGATACGCTGGGCCGTATCATGAATGTCATTGGCGAACCTGTGGATGAAGCTGGCCCCATCAAGACGAAATTGCGCCGCGCCATTCATGCCGAAGCACCGCCCTTTATCGAGCAGTCTACTGAAACCGAAATTCTTGAAACCGGTATCAAGGTCGTTGACCTGCTGGCCCCTTATGTCAAAGGCGGCAAGGTCGGTCTGTTCGGTGGTGCGGGTGTCGGCAAGACCGTTTTGATCATGGAATTGATCAATAATATTGCCAAGGGCCATGGCGGCTATTCGGTGTTTGCCGGGGTTGGCGAACGGACCCGCGAGGGCAATGATCTTTATTATGAAATGATCGAGTCTAATGTGAACGAGCTTGGTGGCGGCGGTGACAGTAAGTCGGCGCTGGTCTATGGCCAGATGAACGAACCTCCTGGAGCCCGTGCCCGTGTGGCACTGACCGGCTTGACTGTTGCAGAGCATTTTCGTGACGAAGGGCAGGATGTTTTGTTCTTCCTCGATAATATTTTCCGCTTTACGCAAGCGGGTTCCGAAGTGTCGGCTTTGCTTGGACGTATCCCGTCCGCTGTGGGCTATCAGCCAACGCTGGCCACCGATATGGGTGAAATGCAAGAGCGTATTACGTCAACAACCAAAGGTTCGATTACTTCGATTCAAGCGGTTTATGTGCCAGCTGATGACTTGACCGATCCGGCTCCGGCCTCGACCTTTGCTCATCTGGACGCGACAACGGTGCTTGATCGCTCCATTGCCGAAAAAGGTATCTACCCGGCTGTGGACCCGCTCGACAGTACCTCTCGTGCCCTTGATCCGCGTGTGGTTGGCGAAGAGCATTATGAGGTCGCTCTGTCTGTGCAGCAAATCTTGCAGAAATATAAGAGCTTGCAGGACATCATCGCTATTCTGGGTATGGATGAATTGTCAGAAGATGACAAAATGGTCGTGGCGCGTGCTCGTAAGATCGAGCGTTTCCTGTCACAGCCTTTCCATGTGGCCGAAGTCTTCACTGGATCACCCGGTGTTCTGGTCGACCTCAAGGAAACCATCAAGGGCTTTAAAGGGCTGGTGGCTGGCGATTATGATGATATGCCTGAACAGGCTTTTTATATGGTCGGCACCATTGACGAAGCCATCGAAAAGGCTAAAAAACTGGCCGCTGAAGCCGCCTAATTCGGACGTTGAACAAAGGGGTGAGTGGCCATGGCCGATTTATTCAGATTTGAGCTGGTGTCACCAGAAAGACTGGTGCTGGCTGCCGATGTACAGGGTGTGCAGGTGCCAGGCTCCGAAGGGGATTTTGGTATTCTCGTCGGCCATGCGCCAGTCATGACCAGTATTCGCCCAGGCATCCTTGAGGTGACGACGCGCTCTGGCAAGCTCAAAAAGTTTTATATTCGGGGCGGTTTTGCTGAAGCTAATCCTGATAAACTGGTGGTACTGGCGCAGCAGAGCATTGATGTCGAAGAACTCAATAAAAGCGATCTGCTTCAGGAAATAAGAGACCTTGAAGAAGACGTTACCGACGCCAGCAATGATGAGCAGCGCACCAAAGCGCAATTTGCGCTTGATCGCCTGAAAGAGCTGGAAAGCGTGCTGGCCCTGTAGGGTGCACCCCCCGGGAAAACGTAACGTTTGTTTGTTCATCTAACGGTTCATTTTGTGCGCATGGTGCGTTTGTAGATAAGCGGAAATGGCTTGTCGATCTTGCCGTCGCAAGTTTCCTTATAACGATATTCGACGAGACTGAATTGATAGCCATCCCATTGCAATTTGTTTTGAGCGCCACAATCTCCCAAGCCACGCGCTTTTGAGAAGCCTGCCAATGTTCTGGTTTTTTGGTCATAATAGGCATTATACAGCAAGTTGCTGCCAGCCCATCCGCTGTCCCTCTCATAATCCGCGAAGTTCAAGCGTTCGGCCCCTTTGGCATTTTCGTCTCGTACCAGATAAATGGCATAGGGCGCGTTATAGGCGGCAGGCTCGCATAAAATGCCATAGATGCGGGTATTTTTGTCGATCTGGCCTGAAAATGAGGCTCCTTCTTGCGGCATCATGGGATCATTTAGCGGGACGCAATCTGGATATTTTTGATGATGAGCGAGGAGAGCAGCAGGTAGTTTGGCCTTGCTGTCTGGACGCGCGTCAGCGCTTTGATGAAAGCCAATGGCAAGCAGGATGCTGATGCCAAGGAAAGATAGAATCTGAAAAAATCGAGGCATATGTCTCACTCCACGCGCTATTGATGAGTTTGATAATAGTAATTTGTAAAAGACTGATCTTGACTGATCCTTCAAAATCTTACAAGCGCTCCCCGGGTTCTTCACCCGGGGTCCATGTCGAAAACGAGAACCTTCCCAATATATTAACTCATTGCTATTCTGGATCCCGGGTGAAAAACCCGGGAGGCGATAGAAACAACCATAAGTCAATCATTTTGCGTTCTGGTATAATAGCTCAAACCCGCCCAAGGATGATGGATATTGTCGCCTAAACAGTAATCGTGGTAAATGACTGACCAAGCGTACGATTTTTCGAAGCGGATAAAGGGGGGATCAGTTTGAAGGGATGCAAGGGGCCAGCACATCAGCTTGTCAAAGGGCCGGTTCTGTTGATGGGTATTGTCAATGTGACGCCTGACAGTTTTTCTGATGGTGGTCGGTTCGTTGAGCATAAGGCTGCAATTGCCCATGCGCTGAAGCTGGCGAATGAGGGAGCTGAACTTGTTGATATTGGTGGCGAGTCGACCCGTCCGGGCGCTGATCTGGTGTCCGTTGACGAAGAGTTGGCGCGCATCCTGCCGATCCTCAAGGGGCTGAAAGAGCCGGGCCGCTGCTTTGGCGCAAAAATCTCCATAGATACGCGTAAGGCAAAGGTCATGAGCGCTGCCATAGAGGCCGGTGCGGACATCATTAATGATGTTTCGGCCCTGCAATATGACGAGGATAGTCTGGACGTTGTTGCTCGTTTTAGTGGTCCCATTATTTTAATGCATGGCAAAGGCGACCCTAAAACCATGCAGGATAAGCCGGTCTATCAAGATGTGGTGCAAGAGGTGTATGATTATCTGGCCGGGCGTATCCAAGCCTGCGGGCGGGCGGGCATTGAGCGCTCACGTCTCGTCATTGATCCAGGTATCGGCTTTGGCAAGACCTTAGAGCACAATCTGGTGCTGTTGGCTAATCTTGAACAATTTGCTGATCTTGGTGCGCCACTATTGCTGGGGGCCAGTCGCAAGCGTTTCATTGGGACGCTGTCAGGCGAGGAAGAGGCAGGCAGACGTGCGCCGGGCTCCATCGCAGCAGCGCTTGCCGGTGTCTTGCAAGGCGTGCAGATATTGCGGGTGCACGACATCAAAAAAACCCGCCAGGCATTAGATGTCTGGCAGGCTATTGAGGAGGCGAAAGGCTAGAGCAAAGAGAATGTCTTTTCAGACAGAATTGGGGTGTCTTAAGCTGTGCTACCGCTTCGCTGTTTGAGCACTCTCCCCAAACCCCAATATTTTGGGATGAGGGAGCAGGCGTTTTCACGGCTAAACAAACAAGACGGGGTTTGGGGACAAAGTCCCCAACGCTGTGCGCGCAGCACGCCTGTCCGGCGAGGACATGCCCGACAGGGCAGGCGGCCTTAATATTTAGAGGCGGCCCCGGCGCTACGGCTATCGTGTTTTTGCTTCTTGCGGTATTTGCGCCATTTATCGCGTGACAGGTTTTGCGAATATCCCTTGGTTTGCGCCGCCTGTTTGGCCAGTGCCGGAGCGCCAAGTTTGGCTGCTTGCTCGTTGAGAAATACGGAATTGCGCTGGTATAGCCTTCTGGCTGCTTTTATTTTCCCCTGATCGCGCAGTTTCATGGCGGCCTTGTTTTTCTCGATGGCCTGCAGGGAGATGACGCGGGACATGACACCCTTGTCGATGCTGGCGTCGGCCTCTTTTTCCGAGCGGGTCAGGGTGAGACTGACTTTATCGCTCAGTACAATTTTTCTTTTTTCACCCATATCTTTGTAGGTAATGGAGACATTGGCGACCTCATATGTGCCTAGCGGTTTGTTGGCGGGGAGCTGAAGTTCAAGGGTGATGTCTTTTTTCTGCGAGCCGTAAACCTGGCGAATGCTGGCGCGGACAATATTGCCCTTGATGGTGGATTTGCGCCACAAGGTACGTTTGGGCAGATAGCCGGGGAGAATATGGATTTCGATTTCGATGTCCTGAGCAACGACGGAAGTGATATCGCCAAGCTCAAGGGCAAAAAAACGTTCGAGTTCATCGGCTGTTTCGACAAAGGCGTGATTGCCATCGGTGACGTTGGCGAGGCGGGTCATGAGGTCTTCATTATAGCCGTTGCCAAGGCCAAGCGTGGTGACCGAAACGCCCTTTTTGACAAGCTCATAACCAAGAGTGGCCAGCGCTTCTGGCGATTTTGGGCCGACATTGGCGAGCCCGTCAGAGAGCAGGATCAGGCGGTTGACCTGCTCGCGATCCAGATAGCGCATGAGCTGTTCACCGCCAGTTTTGACACCGGCATAAAGGGCGGTTGAGCCGCCGGAAAAGATTTTTTCAATACGCCGTTCTATCAGGACGCGATCATGCAGGCGGGTCGCTGGGACCAGTACATCAACACCGCTTGAATAGGTGACGATGGAAATCGTGTCGTGGGCTTCGAGCAGTCCGAGCGCCATAATGGCGGCGCGTTTGGCCTGGCGCAGCTTATCGCCGCTCATGGAACCCGATTTGTCGATGACAATGGCGACATTGACAGGGGCGCGCTCTTTTGATTTTGGCAGGGCGATGCCTTGCAGATTGATGTGAAGATAGGCCGTGCGATGTTTGCCCTTGCCAACAGTCATCAATTTTTGCGCCATGCCGGTTTTGAGCGTGACCTGTGCAGCCAAGGCTTTGTTGATGGAAAAACTAAAGACAAAAGCAGCGGCAAAAATGAGTGCCAGCAGTTTCAGATGTTTAGAGAAAGCAAAATGTCGTAGCAACATGGGACTGGTCTTTCATCAATAAAAAATTACAGCACCCCCCATATACAATGTTGTGATTAAATGCGGCCAAAGCTTGGCGTTTCGAGCGCTCGCCTCGATTATTGTAAACTTTAGAACTGTGCGGTGCGTTGGCATCGTTTGCGCAGGGCGGTGTTGCCGTTGGAATTTTTGCGGGCCGGGCGGCTCTGATAGTGGCCTTTGCAGACGCTGATAACGGGCGGTACTTTTGTCTCGTCAAATTGATCATGGCCGATTTTGAGGTCTTGCCAGAAGGCGTACCATTTGTGTTTTTTGTGGCGGCGCATATTGCGGGTGGTCATGCGGAACGGATAGGAATGGACGTGGAAGCGTTTTTGGCCGCGATTGAGCGCAGCGGTGACGATTTCCCAGATTTCATCAATGACCTTGTTGGTCATGGCGTAGCAGCCAATTGACGAGCAGCCGCCATGCACCATGAGATAGTCGCCGGTGCGTTTATGGGCGCGGTCAAACAGGTTGGGATAGCCCAGATTAAAGGCGCGATGCCAGCGTGAGTTGGGGTTGAGCTGGCGCTTGGAAACGGTGTAAAAACCTTCGGGAGCCTGCCGATCACCCTGCTTGCGCTTGGGGCCAAGGCGTCCTGAATAATAGCAGATGGGATAGGAAGAAAAACGCTTGAAACCGTTCGCGCCTTTCAACCAGATTTCCAGCTTGGCCTCTTTCTTGAAAATGCGCACAAAGACCGGCGCACCAAGTCGCAAGCCTTTTTCTTTCAGGCGAGCCCCCAGTTTTTTGAGCTTTGGTGTTGAGGGGAGCGGGATGGTCCAGCGGTAAAACAGCTTGTGCATACTCATACGGGTCAAGCGTTCGCCCCGATCCAGCAACTCCTGCCCGCCAGAAAAAAAAGGCAGGGTGAGCATCATTATGATGGCTAGAAAGGCGATTGCCAACAGCCCTTTGGTCAGTTTTACCATATGGTCCCACCCTTGCGTGCTCTTCCCCCCAAATCAGGTTTCCAAAGGACTAGTCCTTTGGTGGGGGCATGGGGGCAACGCCCTCATAGCGCTGCCGTTTGAGCTTAACTATCCAGCAACAGCCGGTTCAACCGCTCAGTAAACTTCGCCGGGTCGGCTGGTGCGTTGCCTTCCAGAATACGGGCTTCATCGAGCAACAAAAAGGCGAGATCGTCAAAACGCTGGTCTTTATTGTCGGTGATGGCGGTGTTGAGGGCTTTGGCGAGGGCGTGGCTGGCGTTTATTTCCAGGATGGGTTTCATCGAGGGCAGGCCGCTGCCGCCTTTTTGCATGGAGAGCATTTTTTCCAGTTGCAGGTCGGGCGCTTGTGCCGAGGCGACGAGGCAGGCCGGGCTGGAGACGAGACGCGTTGATTTTTTGATGTCCATGACCTCGTCCTTGAGAGCCTCTTTGAGCTTGTCGATAAGCGCGTCGCTGCTGGTGTCCTCGTTCGGTTTGTCTTCGTCGTTTGTTTTGATCTCTTCAAGATCGGCATCGCCCTGGGTGATGGATTGCAGGGCTTTGCCCTCATATCCAGCCGCCGTGCTGACCCAGAAACTGTCCACGGGGTCGGCCATCAGCAACACTTCTATATTGCGAGCCAGATAGCCTTCGAGTTGTGGTGAGGCCTTGAGTTGATCGAGATTGTGTCCGGCCAGATAATAGATGGCGTTCTGTTCCTCCGGCATGTCGGCGACATAGTCTTTCAGGGAGCGCCAGGGGTTGGCTTTGTCGTCCTCATCGGTTTCGACTTTTGAGGCCATTTCTGTTTTGGTGGTTTTGAAGCGCACCAGCTCATAAAGCGTGTCGCGGCGCTCGGGGTCTTCATAGAGCCCTTCTTTCATCACCGGGCCAAAGCTCTCCCAGATTTTGCGGTAGTCGTCAGGTTGTTTATTGGCACATTTTTTAAGCTCGGAGAGTAGCTTGTTGGTGACGGCCTTGCGAATGGAGGTCAGCAAGGGGTTATTTTGCAGCATTTCGCGCGACAGGTTGAGGGGAATGTCTTCGCTATCAACGACGCCTCTGGCAAAACGCAGATAGGAAGGCAGGATTTTGGCGTCATCAGTGATGAAAATACGCTTGACGAACAGTTTGATATGGCTATCGCGCTGCTGATCATACAGATCGAAGGGGGCCATGGACGGCACGAAGAGCAGAGCCGTAAAAAGCTGGCGGCCTTCGGCGCTATAATGGATGGTCAGGGCCGGGTCGTCGAACATGCCGCCGGTATGGTGGTAAAACTCTTTATATTGCTCGGCGCTGATTTCACTTTTGGGGCGGGTCCACAAGGCATTGGCGGCGTTGAGCTGCTGATCTGCTTCGGGCGTGTCGTCCTCCTCGCCCTCGATTGGCTCAGCTTTCTCCCCTTTGAGAAAAATAGGGAAGGAGATGTGATCGGAATAGGTGTGAACGATGTGGCGGATCTTGTCTTCTTCGAGAAATTCCGTGGCATCGTCCTTGATGTGCAGGGTGATGCGGGTGCCGCGCGGGCTGGCTTCCTCTTGCTTGCTGATCTCAAAAGCGCCCTTGCCATCCGAACTCCATAAAAAAGTCTTGTCACTGCCAGCGCGCCGTGAAATCACATCGACCCGCTTGGCGACCATGAAGGCGGCGTAAAAGCCAACGCCGAACTGGCCGATAAGGTCGGGACCAGAGGCCGGCTTGTCATCGCCCTTTTTTATTTCGTCGATAAAAGCTTTGGTGCCAGAGCGGGCAATGGTGCCCAGATTTTCCACCAGTTCGTCATGGCTCATGCCAATGCCATTATCAATCAAAGTGAGGGTTTTGGCCGTTTTATCAACTTCAAGTGTGATGGCAAGCTCTTCATCGCTCTCCATCAGGCTTTCATCGGTCAAGGCCTCATAGCGCAGCTTGTCCAGAGCATCAGCGCTGTTGGAAACAAGTTCGCGCAAAAAGACCTCGCGTTCTGAATAAACGGAATGCACCATTAGTTCGAGTAGACGCGCCACCTCGGCCTGAAATTCATGTTTGGTCTCTGTTGTCTGATTAGCAGTGTCTGTCATAGGGGTCTCCAATAGTTATAGAGCCGCTTGCAGCGGCTTGCCCTCGCCGGGCGGGCATCCCTCGCGGATGACGTTGGGGACTGGTCCCCAAACCCCTATAGCTGATGGGGTGCAGGGGATCATCCCCTGCCGCGGTGCGCGCAGCACGCCCGTCTGGCGAAGACAAGCGCCAGCAGGCGCTCATCAACGGTTTAAATTTCTCATAGTGTTGTTTAGGGGAAGTTGCGCGAAAGCTCAATATGGCAGGTTCATCTTCTCGTAAAAGGCAGAAGATGAAGGCCCGGTCCTTTATTAAGAATTCGGAGGGGCTGGGGGGCTTGATATCCAAATTCGAGATAATGAACCGGGCAAGTTAACGATCTATATATCGCAATGAAACGGTGTGTTAAAAGGCCCGGTTCTTTATTAAGGATCGGAGGGGCTGGGGGGCTTGAAATCCGAA
>JAKIUO010000243.1 GCA_021647535.1 Hyphomicrobiaceae bacterium | reverse complement strand
AGGCTGAAATTCAGATAATTGAAGACAGGCTGAACAGACGACCCAGAAAATGTCTCAACTACAAAACCCCATATGAGGTGTTTTCAAAGACGTGCACAGATGTTGCGTTTCAATGTTGAAGGGGCGAAAAGTAAAAAAAGCAGGGGTTCGGGGAGGCTTTCCCCGAATGGGTGTGGACGATAGCCCATTCGCGTAGCGAGTTGCCTGAGAATTGAATGGCCCTGGACTGGTCCCCCCTTGACTGCCTGACAAGACCGCCTGCCTCTGGCGAGCGCAAGCGGCGAGTACTGCTTTTGCGGCCTACAAGGCCCTGCATTTTCAGACGCCCCAAGACCAACAAATGCGCTGTTTTGCAAAACATTCCAAATTATGATACGATTACAGTCACGTTTTGGCCTCAAATCTGCATAATCATGGGAGTATGATACAGGTTTGAAACAGGCAACATCCAAAACAGATTTCAGACCTTTTACAAACAAAGGGGCTATTTAAGATGAAAAAACTGTTTAAAGCCGCACTCATAGCGCTTTCCATGACCGGATTTTCGGTCGCCGCAACTTCAAGCGCCAGTGCCAACGACGCTGGCTTGATGAAATATGCGCAAGAACCAACCGTTAAAAAAGCGGATATGCTCTCCTTCAAGCCTTTCAAAGTGGCTGGCCGCTATACACGACGTCGCAATCGTGCCATTGCTGGCGGTATCGCTGTTGGCATCGCCGCTCTCATCATTTCAGAAGCAGTACGCTCAAAACGTCGTAGAAACCATACGCATTATAATAATAATCGCTCTTATGGTCGCTATGGTGCCAGTCCACGCCAATGCCGCAGATGGGCTGACAAATGCGACTATCACGGCAGACGCTGGGCTTGCCGAAAATGGAACAATCGCTGTCGCTAATGGACGACGTTGACCGCCCAAATAAGGAAATTCGAAGTTCAAGAAGCGCCTGACAATATTCCCCAGCGAAGGGTTTTATTGTCTAGGCGCTTTTTATGCCCGGCTTTTCTTACCCTTGAATCGGCAATATATATAAATAACCAGAGTGCAAACTGATTGGCTCCTATCTGGTTCCACCACACCCCGGGATCTTCACCCGAGATCCAAAAAAACAATGAGTTGAAATATCGGAACCGTTTTCCTTGGTGGCATGGCCCCCGGGTGAAGAACCAGGGCAATTCAATTCTCACGCAAACTCGCTGCGCGACGGGGCCAGCCCCGAACCCCGCTGGAGGGACGCTCCAAACCACCCGTTTTTCTATTTGAAAGTAAAAAAAGCAGGGGTTCGGGGAGGCTTTCCCCGAATAGGTGTGGGCGATAGCCCATTCGCAAAGCGAGTTGCCTGAGAATTGAATCACCCTGGGTGAAGAACCCGGGGAGCGCAAAGGAGCTATATCGATAGCTCTGTTCAATTTCACTGTTGGTTTCTCGCAATGCCTCCCGAAACATGCGAAATCATGCTGGTTTTGGTCTCAAGAAAATCACTATTTTTCAGCCGATTGAAAATTACCAACAGTGAAATGTGACAGAGCCATATCGATTGCCCTGCTATTCAGCCTTATCCTTTTCATTATCGGCTGCAAAAAGTTCTTCCAGTTCGCTGGCCGCTGATTTGTTACGCTCGCGCAGTTTTTCTATATCAGTAAAGTGCTCATAATCATCATAGAGACGCTGGCGGTCATGTGCCTTAAAGCGTTCCAGATCCCGATTGACCGTCTCATCACTCTCAAAATAAGCCTTTGTCAAAATATCTTTAGTGAGCTCGACCGCCGACAAAAACGTTTCGCGCCGGATCACCGTCACGCCAAGATCCATCAAAAGATGCACATGACGTCGATTGCGAGCCCGCGCAAAAATGGGCAGGTCTGGATAATGATCGCGCACGATTTTAGCAATCTTCAGCGACACCTCCATATTATTGACAGCAATAACGAACCCTGCCGCCTTATCGACCCGGCTGGCATGTAGAATGTTGAGCCGTGTGGCATCGCCAAAATAGCCGGTAAACCCCGCCTTTTTGACGAGATTAATCTGAGAGACGCTGGTATCAAGCGCCGTGAACGGAATATTTCGAGCACTTAAAACCCGAGAAATGATCTGCCCAAAGCGCCCCATCCCAGCGATAATCATATGCCCTTTTTGACCACGCGGCTTGTCAAAAACAGAAACCACTTCGCCCTTTTTACCCGTTGAGGTCAAGACATCATCAAGCAAAAGCAGCAAGGGTGTGGTGATCATTGAAAGGGTCACCGCGAGCGACAATATTTTGGCCTGTTCCGGTTCCAGCACATGCGCAATGACCCCGGCACCGAGCAGCACAAAGGCAAATTCACCGCCTTGCGACAGCACAATGGCCAGACGCCTTGAAGCCCGTGCCTCCATGCCGCGCCAACGGCCCAGCAGATACATGATGATATATTTGACCGACACCAATCCAAAGGCCGTCAACAGGACCAGCCCGAAATTATCGCGCAGCACATAAATATCGAGCGACATGCCAATGGTCATGAAAAACAGGCCAAGCAACAGGCCGACAAAGGGTGCCAGATCTGCTTCGATCTGATGGCGATATTCGCTATCGGCCAGAATGACCCCGGCGATAAAAGAACCAAGAGCCGCCGACAGCCCGACATGCTCCATGGCGAGCGCCACTCCGACCACCGTGAGCAAGGCACTCGCCGTCATCGCTTCGCGCACCTTGGTCGCAGCCACCAGACGATAAAGTTCATTCAAAATATAATGGCCAAACACCACGACACCAACAATGGTGGCAATCGCCAGAAACGCCGCCCAAAGGTCCATGCTGCCACCACTCGTCTGATTGATGGCGAACAAAGGCACCAGCGCAATCAACGGGATGGCCGCCAGATCCTGAAACAGCAATACCGAAAAGGCCAACCGCCCGTGCCTGGTGTTCAGCTCACCCTTTTCTTCCAGCACCTGCAAGACAAATGCCGTCGAAGACAGAGCCAGCGACAGACCGATAAACAGCGCCACAACAGGCGGCACACTGGCCAGCAGTGCAAAAGCCATAAGCATCAGCGCCGAACCAACGACCTGCGCCCCGCCGAGCCCGAAAATAGCCGAACGCATGGCCCAGATACGCTTGGGGCGCAATTCCAGCCCGATCAAAAACAGCAATAGCACCACGCCAAATTCGGCAATATGGCGAATATGCTGCACATCATAAAGCTGGTAAATAACGCCAATGGCGTGCGGGCCAATGAGAAATCCGGCGATCAGATACCCCAGCACCGAACCGATTTTGAGCATCTTGGCTAAAGGAGCCGCAATCGCCGCCGCCGCCAAAAACACCGCTATTTGTAAAAGCCCAAGGCCTTCCATATCCCATCCCGCCGAATCATCAAAATATCGCTGATTCTGTTATGATGGCAGGGCGACGCAAGTGCAACAGGCGATGAGTGATTTTTGAGAAAAAGAAGGGAAGGTTTGCTGCGCAAGCGGGCTGCCGCCCACTACCTCTTTTTCTGGCCCGCTTGGGAGGCCTCCCAGGGCGATTCAATTCACCGCATTGAATTGCCCTGGGTATGATGGGGATGATGCACAAAAAAATGATGGGGCATCATACGGGGTTCAAGCGTGCCAAGGCTCTATCCACAGAGGGATTGAAGCGTGTCCTTGATGGTCGTCTTTCCATGATGGGCTTTACTCGCCTCAAGGCATCAAATGTCAAGATAAAGAGCCAATTTCAAAACTCCACAAACAGCGTGAATTAATCTGCTTTTGGCTGTTTTTTCGAGGCTGGCCGCAGCAAAATCCGGTATGTTTGATTTGAACACCAAATAACGGAAAGGACTGCAAACCATGCCTCTTCTTGAAACATCATCAAATCACTGGAACATGATCCAGCAAAAACGTTTCCCTTTTCTGGAAGAAGGGCTTGAGGCACCTTTGAGCGAGCGCCACAAACTGTTCGCCGTCATGCTGGATTTTGCGCAGATCGAGAATTTCGTGCGGCACTGGCATGGTCTGCCGGGGCGTCCG
>JAKIUO010000014.1 GCA_021647535.1 Hyphomicrobiaceae bacterium | reverse complement strand
ACAGATGTGGGGCATGGCCGGTTTTTCTCATTCCGATATTTTTCTCTTATGGCGCGGTGCACGACATTTGTCACGGGCAATTTTATTTTTTAAAATATGAACAAGAGATGAATAAAGTCTTCCGGTTTGGTTCAGATGCGTGTGGGTATAAATGAACTCAAGCTTGGCAAGCGCCAGCACATGAACAAAAAGGAATTGAGACAATGACCAAAAAAATGTTAATCGGAATGGGGTTTCTGGTCGCTGCCAGCTTGTCCACCAGCGGCTCGGCTGTGGCAGCTGGCGCGGGGGCGATGGCTCATAAGAAGCTGCCGGTGAACCCGCTGACCACGTCGGTGCGTGTGAGGCCGGTTGATATTCGTCGTTCTTTGAAGGGGCGCGGCTATTACAATATTGTCTTTACGGATCGTCAGTTGCCTGTCTATCGGGTCAGAGCCTGCCGCGCCGGCAAGAAATACAAGCTGCGCCTTAACCGCTGGGGTGACATTAATCGGCGCGTTCGCATTGGGTGGTGTGATGGCAGACGTGGCGGCCAGCGCGCTGGTTTGAGCTTTCCTGAAATTCGTAACAAACTGCGTCGGCGCGGATTTCACGCCATTCGCTTTACCGACCGTCGTTTGCCGGGCTATCGCGCCAAAGCCTGCAAAAGAGGACGCCGCTTTGTTCTGTGGATCAATCGCTGGGGTCGTATCGTGGACCGGAGCCGTCGTGGATGGTGTGGTATGAGAGGCCGAGGCCACAGGCACCCGGTATATGACCGTTATAATGGTCCGCGTCGGGGGCCCTATGTAAACTATAATGGTCCGGGTTTCTCCATCACCTTGAAAAAAGGCTATCGCTATTAAAAATCTGCGGGCCGCTTTGTTGATGAACGATGAACGGCCCCTCGTAAAGTAGTGCGGACATCATGGAACTTCCCCCCTTTGTTCCAAGGTTACCTCCCGATTGATGTTCGTCTGAAGGGCCGGGTGAAACTCTCCCCGGTCCTTCCTTTTTGCGCGATCCTCCCCCGTATGTTATACGACCGGTAAAATGAGGGGCTCTGCCCCTCGACCCCGCCAAAGGCTTGCCTTTGGTGCCTGCTGCAAAAGCAGCCTGCCCGCTTTTGATGTGAGGGGATGGTCAATATTCCGGCCCCGTCTGGCGATTTTCAAATGTTCTGTTTTTTGAGGGCTTTGGCGGCATCAAGAGCAAAATAGGTCAAGATACCATCACAACCGGCGCGTTTGAAGGCCATCAGGCTTTCCATCATCACCGCCTCTTGATCTAGCCAGCCATTTTGGACGGCGGCCATCATCATCGCATATTCCCCTGACACCTGATAGGCGAAAGTCGGCATGGCAAAATCTTCCTTGATGCGTTGGATGATATCAAGATAAGGCATACCGGGCTTGACCATGATCATGTCGGCCCCTTCGGCAATATCAAGTTCCACTTCACGCATAGCCTCATCTGAATTGGCCGGATCCATCTGATAGGTGCGCTTGTCGCCTTTAAGGGTGCCAGATGATCCAACGGCGTCGCGGAACGGGCCGTAAAAGGCGCTGGCATATTTGGCGGCATAGCTCATGATGAGCGTGTTTTGATGGCCCTCTTCTTCCAGGGCCTGACGTATCGCACCAATGCGGTGATCCATCATGTCGGAGGGCGCCAGAATATCGCAGCCCGCCTCCACCTGATTGAGGGACTGGCCAATCAGCGCTTCGACCGTTTCATCATTGGCAATCTGCTCGCCTTTGAGCAAGCCGTCATGGCCATGACTGGTATAGGGGTCGAGGGCGACATCACAGATAATGCCAATATCGGGCACCTGTTTTTTAATGGCCCGCACCGTACGGCAAACCAGATTTTCCGGGTTGATGGCTTCGCTGGCTTCATTGTCGCGCAGCTCGCTAGGTGTATTTGGAAACAGCGCAATGGCGGGAATGCCAAGTTCGCGGGCCTTGGCCACCTGTTCCACCAAAAGGTCAGTGGATAGACGCTCGACGCCCGGCATGGAGGCGATGGCCTCGCGTTTGTTCTGCCCTTCAATGACAAAGAGGGGCCAGATCAGATCGCTGGCGGCAAGGTTGTTTTCGCACACCATGCGACGGACCCAGTCGCTTTGACGGTTGCGGCGCATTCGTATATAGGGGTGTTCAAACTCGACGGAATTTGTCATGATGGGTCTCCAGACTGGCCCCAGAGAGGCCAAAGCGTGATTTTCTATTGCCAAGACGATGGTTTCGCATGAAAATAGCCTGCGAGACAAGAGGGGGCACACAAGAACTCTGACTCGTCGAAAAAAATTACAAAACGACAAAAGACAATCTGGGAAAAAAAGAGGGAGAACGAAGGTGAGCATTATAATAGTCATGGCAATAATTGCTGCGATCGGGCTGGGTGTGTTTATATTCTGGGTGCTGACAGGGCTCAATTTTAAATATGCCGGATTTCTGGGGTCCATCATGCAAGGGCTGATCATTACGCCTTTTCTGGCTGTTGGTGGTGTTTGCGCATTTTTCCTGTTCTCCCATTTCTTTGGGGTTAAATCGGTTGCTTTGCTGGACGCAAGTGGTCTACAGGATATCCTCTTAATGGTCGGCGGAGCTGCAGCGCTGGGTGGCATTCCGGTTGGTGTTTTAGGTTATTTCAGCAGTAAAATGCCGTCTTAGGACAGCTGCAGGAATAAGTGAATAGATTTGAGGCCGTAGTTTTGTTTGTCAGTAGGGCGTGCAAAGGCGCGTGTAGCCAGCTACATAACCCTTTGCAGAACGAAGCTGGCGGACAAAAATACAAGTCAAATCATTCGATTGTTTTTGCGGGTGTCCTTAGTCGCTCAAAAGAGCGCTATTTTTTTTCAACGAGATATTTGTGATTTGCGGGAGGCCTCCCTTTGCTTGAATATGTTCTGTTCCATGAAAAACCGCTCGAATTGTTCGTGGCCTTTCTTGGCACCCATAAGGTTGATGCGGTGACCAGCGAAGCTGACGGCGTTTTTGAGATAAGTATTCCTGAAGATCTGGAGGAAGATCTGCTGGATAAGATCGAGCACAAATATGATGAGTTGATGGATATGAACCAGCAGCTTTTTTATGAGGAAAACGCCCCGGAAGCGGATAATTATCGCATGGCCTCGGTTGCGATCTCCTTGAAAAACGGTCAGAGCACCATGGCGCATGTTCGTCCCGAATTGCTGGCGCAGGTGCTTGAGGTGATCAGCGATGACGAGCTGTTCGAACTGGTCAAGACCATTGTTGATGCGGTCGAAACCCCGGATGCCCGTACCTATTGCCAGAAAGTGCGGGCGGGCGATGTGGAATTTGAAGACGCGTGAGAGTGGGGGCAAGTGCGACCGCGTTGAGGAAACATATTAAGTTTAAGTGACATATTTTCTAAAGTTATTGTACGATCAGGCATAATGGTATTTTTTAATACTGAATGTCAGGAAAGTACAATGATAAATAGAAGCGTTTACAGACCTGTTTCTTGCGGTTTATTGGCACTTGGTGCGTTTGCTGTTGTTTTTGCAGCAGCCGATCCGGCAGAAGCGAAAATTCGATGCCAGGGGCCTTTTCAGATCATTAAAGGGGTTGGGTCTCACGCCACGCCTTATTGCGAAGATAATTATCTGGCGCGGATTGCCCGTTCTTATGGCTGGAAAATCGCCAACCGTTCTGTGCGTAATAATCCCTCGCTCAAGGCGCGCATTTGCCGGCAGATCGGTCATGACAGCCGCCTGATCGAAATCTGCAGCGACCATCGGAACGGTTCAGGCGAGGATAGTGCTGGTAACTAAGGACAGTCACAGGGATAAGTGAATAGATTTGAGGCTGGCGGACAAAAATACAAGTCAATTTGTTCATCTTTTTTGCGGATATTCTAAGGCTTATTGACCCGTTCAGACTGATAATACCAACCGCCCTTTATATATCGCTCATCGTGCCTGATACGTGTCTTCGCTGGTCAACTCTTCTCTGCGAGGTTGGCGTCCTGCGCGGACAGCGGCAGAGCCCCTTATTTTAGCGCTTGTGTGGTATAAAAGGGCGGTTGGTATAAGAAGGGTAATCGGGCAACGGTCATTTGAGAATCAGAACCGAACGAGCCAGGATTTTGGGCAACCGGCATTATCATGAAATTGAAAAAGGTCTGCGCAGCTCGCGTTGGACCTTTTTTGCGTCTGCGACCTAATGTCACTGATGGGGGGCGTTGGTCAGAGCCACACTTATTTTATGTTTTTCAAGGCCTGGCTAAATCCATTCAGAGCGATGGGAATGGCGATACCTTCCTCAGGTGTCTGGAAGATCGTAAACATCGCCGTTTTGCCTTTTTGGAATTTTCCCTTCAGGGTATCTGGCACCACGGCTTCAGCAAAACAGCCAATTTTTCCGCACCGTAAAAATGGGACGCGTCCGACATTTTTGCCATCAATAATCAGCCCAAGTCCGGTGGGGAGCAAGACGCCTAACGGGGCCACGACAAGTAGCATTTGTTTGTTGTCAGCGATGGATTTTTGAAAGATCACCGTCAGTCCGACATTGGGCCGATCTTCTGCTGTAACACTCTGCACTGCGGCACATTTTTCGACTTTTGAGCCTGCGGGGCGACCACAACTGATCTGCCAGGCACCAATTGTTGCCTTGACTTTTCCGCCTTTCATTTGGGCTCTGGCTATTGGCGCGAAGAGCAGCAGAGCTGCCATGATAACAGGAAGACCAAGCAGGTGAATGAGAACCGGTTTTTTTGGCGAAGAGCAAAGCATTTTGAGCATTTACGGGCAGTCCTTCTGCTAGCAGGTAAAAAAGTGTGACCAGCATTTGGTTCTATCTGATGCGCGCTGTCTGTCAATACAACAACATTGATTTAGACCTGAGCTGTGAATTATTGAAGTGAGCCATTTTCCCCTAGAACCCTTAAGGTAAAAATAGGCCAAATTAGGGATAGGGCGGATCTGGCTTCTCGATGGACGCTGGTAAAACCGGATTGAGACAATTGAGGGATAAAACTAGCGTTGATTTGCCAGCACCACAATGCTATGAAGAACGCAAATAAGTAAGAATACCTATATTCTTCATAAATCTTTCAAGGGCCCGGTGTGGTGTTTCCCTTGTTTTTCGTGTTTTGCAACGAAGATCTCGTTTGCAATTGCGATGAAAGAATAGCAGAGCTGACGGCGTCCCATAAATCTGGAAAAGCAGGTTTTGGTGATTGCGCCTTGATCCGTGTGGTTGCAGCTTTAAAAAGTACAAAATGCAGAGGGGTTTGAACGCAATAATGAGAAACTGTTTGCAAGGGGAGCGGCAGAAAATGTCTGTTTTTAAAGGAATGGGACTGTTTTCGCTGGTTACGGGTTTTTCAGCCCTGATGACTGGAGGCGCAACGGCTGCCGAGCATGTGACAGGGCAGCCTTATAAATGGCAATTGGGATTTCAGGAGCAGGCGACAGCTGTTGGCCGTCAGATGAGCTCTTTTCATGATTTCGTGCTGGTGATCATCACGCTTGTGACCATTTTCGTGGTGCTTCTACTGGCCTATGTGATCTGGAAGTTCAATGAGAAGGCTAATCCGGTGCCTTCCAAGACCTCTCACAATACCATGATTGAAGTGATCTGGACCGTTGTGCCCATTCTTGTTTTGCTGGTCATTACCATTCCATCCTTCCGTTTGTTGTTTGCGCAATATGATTTTCCAAAAGCGGATGTTGTGATCAAGGCGACTGGTAATCAGTGGTATTGGTCCTATGAATATCCTGATGCGGACGGTATGTCATTTGATGCCTTGATGCTGCGTGATGATGATAACAAGCCGATCAAAGGTCCTGATAACGCACCGCGTACGCTGGCTGTCGATAATTATGTCGTTGTGCCGGTAAACAAGAATGTTGAACTTCTGATTACGGCATCGGATGTCATCCACGCCTGGGCCATCCCAGCCTTTACGGTCAAGGTTGATGCGATACCGGGTCGTGTGATCAAAACGTGGTTTAATGCCGATAGAATTGGCACCTATTATGGCCAGTGTTCGGAATTATGCGGCAAGGATCACGGCTATATGCCGATTGCTGTAAAGGTTGTGTCGCAGGCTGACTATGAGGCCTGGTTGGTCAAGGCCAAGAAAGAATATGCTTCTGCGGCACCTGTTCGCTGGAAAAATGCTAAAACGCAGCTTGCGGCTGCCAGAGTTGCAATCCAAAAATAATAAGCCATCTGCCGAGCCCCTCTTTCAGGGAGGGGCAGGGGGATGAAAACGGACTTCGAAGAACGAAAGAGGGAATAAAATGGGAGCACAAGCTCACACAGATGGTGGTCACCATGATCACGAGCTAGGCTTTGTCAAGCGCTGGCTGTTTTCGACCAATCACAAAGACATTGGAACGCTCTATCTGATATTCGCCATGGTTGGTGGTGTCGTTGGTGGTTTCCTTTCCATGGGCATCCGGGCTGAGTTGGCTGAGCCGGGTATGCAGATTTTTGTCAACGAACATATGTTCAACACCTTCTCTACGGCGCATGGATTGATCATGATCTTCTTTATGATTATGCCGTCCTTGTTTGGTGGTTTTGGCAACTGGATCATGCCGTTGATGATCGGTGCGCCAGATATGGCGTTTCCGCGTCTCAACAATATTTCATTCTGGTTGATGCCTCCAGCGCTTTCGCTTTTGATCATTTCCTTGTTTGTTGAGGGGCCATCTGGCATGAACGGTGCTGGTGTCGGCTGGACGGTTTATCCGCCGCATTCAACAAGCGGTCATCCTGGACCTGCGGTCGATTTCGCCATTCTTGCTCTTCATCTGGGTGGTGCGTCCTCGATCCTGTCCTCGATCAACTTCATCACAACCATTTTCAATATGCGTGCTCCGGGCATGACATTGCATAAAATGCCGTTGTTTGTCTGGTCGATCCTTGTGACGGCCTTCTTGCTATTGCTGGCCATGCCGGTGCTGGCGGGTGGTATTACCATGCTTTTGATGGATCGTAACTTCGCAACGACCTTCTTTGATCCAGCTGGCGGTGGCGATCCCGTTCTCTACCAGCATCTGTTCTGGTTCTTTGGTCATCCTGAAGTTTATGTGATCATTCTGCCGGGTTTTGGGATCGTTTCACAGGTAGTTTCTACCTTCTCGAAAAAGCCAGTATTTGGATATCTTGGCATGGCCTATGCCATGGTGGCGATTGGCGCGATCGGTTTCGTCGTCTGGGCGCATCATATGTATACGGCTGGTCTCTCACTCGATACGCAGGCCTATTTCCTGGCGGCGACCATGGTGATTGCGGTGCCAACAGGGATCAAGATTTTCTCGTGGATTGCAACCATGTGGGGCGGATCCATTCGCTTTGATACCCCCATGCTGTTTGCCATCGGCTTCATCTTCTTGTTTACCTTTGGGGGTGTCACAGGCGTTGTGCTGGCTAATCCGGGTATTGACCGGGCCTTGCATGATACGGTTTATGTCGTGGCTCATTTCCATTACACCATGTCAATTGGCGCTCTGTTCACGCTGTTCACCGGGTGGTATTACTGGTTCCCGAAAATGACCGGCTATATGTATAATGAGTTCCTTGGAAAAGTGCATTTCTGGCTGATCTTTATCGGCGTCAATGTCACCTTCTTCCCCATGCATTTCTCAGGTTTGGCCGGTATGCCCCGTCGTATCCCTGATTATCCTGATGCGTATGCAGGCTGGAACATGATATCTTCAGCCGGAGCCTGGATCACCATTCTTGGTATGGCTGTCTTCTTCTATGCGATGGTACAGGCCTTTATGCGCAAACGCGTTGCGGGCGACAATCCATGGGGCGAAGGCGCAACAACGATGGAATGGTCTTTGCCATCTCCACCGGCGTTCCATTCCTTTGAGCACCTGCCCAAGGTCAAATAAAGATCTGGCTTTAACAACAACCATCATCGTGGCCCTTGTTTTTGAGGGTCCGGTGATGGATTTGACTGAAAATTTTGTTTGTTTGAACTGATAGGAAGAATGGTAATGGCTGATATTGGGGCATCTCTGGATGATGACAGGCCGGTCTCAGCCTTTCGCGACGGCGGGGAGGCGGGCGACTATTTTGCGCTCATGAAACCTCGTTTGATGTCGCTGACTGTGTTTACGGCATTGGTTGGCATGATGGCCGCGCCAGGGCATATACATCCGGTCATCGGATTTTTTGCGCTGTTACTGATTGCCATTGGTGCCGGAGCGTCTGGGGCTCTCAATATGTGGTATGATGCCGATATTGACGCCAAAATGCAGCGCACCATCAAGCGTCCTATTCCTATGGGACGGATTACCCGCGAGGAAGCACTGGCCTTTGGCAGTGTTTTTTCAGCCGGTTCTATTCTTTGCCTTGGTGTCATGGTCAACTGGCTCAGCGCTGGATTGCTGGCTTTGACCATTGGTTATTACCTGTTTATTTACACAATGGGGCTGAAGCGCCGCACACCGCATAATATCGTTATTGGTGGGGCTGCTGGTGCTTTTCCTCCGATGATTGGCTGGGCCGCTGTGACCGGGACGGTCAGTCTCGAAAGCATATTATTGTTTGCCATCATCTTCATGTGGACGCCGCCGCATTTCTGGGCGCTGGCGCTTTATCGCTGTGATGATTTCAAACGCGCCAATATTCCCATGTTGCCAGTTGTGGCTGGCCCGGATGAAACTCGCAAACAGATCTTGTTATATAGTCTGTTTCTGATCCCGCTAACCTTGTTGCCCTTGCCACTTGTGCTTGGTGGGCTGATCTATGGTGTAGTGGCTTTGGTACTGGGCGGCCTGTTCTTGTGGTATGCTCTGCAGGTCTATCGTAACCGTGAGGGGGCACAAGCGGACAGGCACGCCAAAAAACTGTTTTTGTTCTCGATCTTCTATCTTTTTGCACTGTTCGCGACCTTGTTGGTCGAGCACAGCACACCTTTGATGATCCCTCTTTTTTAATGCAGCAAGGAGCCTGATGGCATGTCTTTGGAACCAACAATTTTGTCCATTCCCTCCCTGAGTGAAGAGGAAAAGAAGGCCCGAAATAAAATGTCCATCATTATTGGGCTGATCTTATCGGCTGTCGTGGTGTCTTTTTATGTGGTGACCCTTATAAAGCTGCAAGGTAATGTAGCGCAGAAACTCATTCTGGATAAAGCAGCGGCGGTCCGTCAGACTGGTGCAATTGCGCCTGTCCTAAAAAGTGCGCCTGCCCTGAAAAATACAGATGGCAACAAAGGGCAGACCCAGTAATATGTCATCAGAAAAACAGCATAAGACAGATAAAGTGATTGAGGAAACAGACCTCGGGGTTTCTTCTTTGCACAAACGTCATAGTTTTGTCGGCTTGTCGCTGGCTTTGGTTGTGGTTGGTATGCTTGGCCTGTCTGCCGCAGCTGTGCCGCTTTACAAGATGTTTTGTCAGGTGACGGGCTATGGCGGGACGACGCAACGTGCCGAAATGGCCCCTGAAGAAGCCAGCAAAGAGATGATTACCGTGCGCTTCGATGCCAATGTTTCGCGCAATCTCGACTGGAAATTTACGCCGGTGCAGCGTTCAGTCAATATTCATATCGGCGAAGAAAAACTGATCTTTTATAAGGCCGAAAATGATAGCGACAAGCCCGTGACAGGCACGGCGACCTTTAATGTAACGCCAGAGGTTGCTGGAAAATATTTCAAGAAAATCCAGTGTTTCTGCTTTACCGAGCAGATCCTAGAGCCGGGAGAAAAAGCGGATATGTCGGTGAGCTTCTTCATTGATGCTGGCATACTGAGCGACCCAAATACAAAACATGTATCAGAGATTACGCTGTCCTATACTTTTTTTGAAAAAAAGCAAAAGACAGCGAAAGCCGTTTCGACGAAAAACAGCGGATCGCTCTAAGGCCATTCGCACCAGAGATAAGAAAAACATGCCAGGTCCCAGTGGGGCAGGCGATAAGGGAGAGGAAATAAATTCATGTCTGCAAGCCATAAAAATAATCACGACTACCATCTCATTGACCCGAGCCCATGGCCGATTATGGGCGCTTTTTCGGCATTTATCACGGCGGTCGGGGCCATCATCTGGATGAAAAGTCTTGATGAAGGAGACGGAGTCTTTGGCATTACGGGCTGGTTGCCATTTGCCGTTGGTTTTTTATTAATTCTTGCGACCATGTATGTCTGGTGGCGCGATATCATCAAAGAAGCACAGGTTGATAAAGCCCATACGCCAGTTGTACAACTTCATCTGCGCTATGGCGTCATTATGTTCATCATGTCCGAAGTGATGTTTTTCGTTGCCTGGTTCTGGGCCTATTTTGATGCCTCTTTGTTTCCTGGCGTCGGCGTTATGGGAATGGAAGCGCGCGATGCTATCACGGGTGGTCACTGGCCACCTATGGCCACTGAAACAGATGGTGGGTTCTTCAAGAGCACCTTTGACCCCTGGCATTTGCCGCTGCTCAATACCATCATTTTGCTGACCTCTGGTGCAACCGTGACTTATGCCCATCATGCTTTGCTGAAGGATGATCGCAAGGGCTTGATCTTAGGGCTGGCTTTGACAGTCGCACTGGGGCTTGCCTTCACCGTCTTTCAGGCTATTGAATATAGTGAGGCCCCCTTCTCCTTTGCTGGACATATTTATGGGGCGACCTTCTTTATGGCAACAGGCTTCCATGGCTTCCATGTGATCATCGGGACCATTTTCCTGGCGGTTTGCCTGATCAGGGCGATCAAAGGTGACTTTACCCCCAAGCAGCATTTTGGCTTTGAAGCTGCCGCTTGGTACTGGCATTTTGTTGATGTCGTCTGGCTGTTCCTGTTCGCCTCCATCTATGTCTGGGGCGCTGGCACACCTGTTGCTCACTAATGGTGATGACGACGAGAATTTAATGAGATCGTTTGGGCTTTTATCCTAATGATATCAGGCGAAGTCGATCAAGAGGGGCAGCACAAGCTGCCCCTTTTTAGTTGTGTTAACAGCTTTTTATTGTGGTCTATAGCTAGAAAAAATGAGGGTCATATGAGCACAAAACAGCCTGAAGCGAGAGCGCCAACGTCAGAGCATCCGGTCAGATCCGGCTTTACGGGCCATTGTCCGCGCTGTGGCAAGGGCAAGCTGTTTGACGGTTATCTCGAATTGGCCAAAACATGCACTCATTGCGGGCTTGATAATGATTATGTGGATGCCGCCGATGGTCCGGCCGTGTTTGTCGTTCTGTTCGCAGGTTTCCTGATTGTCCTGATGGCGCTATTGGTCGAGATTTATTATATGCCGCCTTACTGGGTACATGCGGCACTCTGGGCACCGCTGGCCATCATTATACCACTTGGTATGTTGCGCCCGTTAAAAGGCGCGTTGGTCGGCGTGCAATATAAGAACAGTGCCAAGGAAGCGCGTTTTGACAAGGATGGTACCAAGAGTTAGACGTGTGGTGAAGGGACGGCAGTGGTGCAAAAAAAAAAACTGATACTTGGCGCGCTGGTGCTCGCAGCTCTTTATATTCTGGTGTCTTTTGGCAATTGGCAGGTGCGACGGTTGGCGTGGAAAACGGAACTGATTGCAACGATCAAGGCGCGGACAAGTGAAAATCCGATATCATTTTTCAAGGCGATGAAGAATTGTCGTGTCGATGTGGCTCAATGCGCCTATCAGAACGTGTGGTTGCGCGGTCGGTTTTATCGCCACAAACAAAAGAAATTTGATGAGCGCCATTTTTATATGCTTGATGATCAGGGGCGTCCAGGCTGGCATATTTATAGCCTGTTTGAAATTGCCTATGATGACGACTGGAAAAAGGATGGCCGCAAGATCTGGCATGCGCACAGAAAAATATGGGTCAATCGAGGCTTTGTTCCGCTGTATTTAAAGGCATTGGACAAACGTCGTCAGGGACAGATTGATGAACAGATCACCATTACCGGGTTTTTAAGATTGCCGCAGATGAAAGGGCTGTTTACGCTCGACAACAATACTGAAAAGAACGAATATTATTATCTTGGCCCGGTATTTTCCATAGACCTTAACTCTCCAAAGCCCTCTGGTGGCTGGCCAAGACCTGGTACCACCCGCCTGAACTTCCCCAACAATCATCTGGGCTATATTATTACATGGTACGGGCTTGCGCTTGCGCTTCTGGGGGTTTATGGGTTTTTCCTTTATGGCCAGTTGAAAAAGCCAGCTGAAATCAAGCCCGCAAAGGAAGAACTGTGAAATATTCAAGCACGCGCGGTGGCGCACCGGTTGTTGGATTTGAAGAGGCCTTGCTGGCCGGGCTGGCGACAGACGGCGGTCTTTATGTACCGCAAAGCTGGCCAGGCCTTTCTCATGACGAGATCAAAGCACTGGCCGGATTGCCCTATGCCGAGCTGGCTTTAAAGGTCATCACGCCGTTTGTTGGTGCCGATTTCAGCCGCTCAGAGCTACAGGCCATGCTGGCGGACGCCTATGATGGTTTCACCCATAAGGCGATTGCACCAATGGTACAGCTCGACAGCAATGACTTTTTGTTAGAACTGTTTCATGGGCCAACACTGGCTTTCAAAGATTTTGCCATGCAATTGCTGGCTCGCCTGATGGACAAGGCGCTGGCCAATAAAGGGCGACGCGCCACTATTGTCGGGGCGACCTCTGGCGATACCGGCGGCGCGGCTATTGAAGCGTTTCGCGGGCGCGATAATATTGATGTGTTCATTTTGCACCCGCACAATAAGGTCACCGAGGTGCAGCGCCGCCAGATGACCACGCCAAGCGAAGGCAATGTGCATAATATCGCCCTTGAAGGTAATTTTGATGATTGTCAGCATTTATTGAAAGCCCTGTTCAATAATCATGATCTGCGTGACGAGTTGCAACTGGCCGGTGTCAATTCCATCAACTGGGCCCGTATTGTCGGGCAAATTCCCTATTATTTTGCGGCGGCTACGGCGCTTGGTGCGCCGCATCGCGAGGTCGCTTTTTGTGTGCCATCGGGCAATCTGGGGGATATTTTCGCAGGTTTTGTCGCCCACAAGATGGGATTGCCAGTCGGCAAGCTGGTCATTGCCACTAATGTAAATGATATTTTGGCGCGCACTCTGGAAACCGGACGTTATGAAACCAAGGGGGCCGTTGCCACCGATAGTCCGAGCATGGATATTCAGGTGTCGAGTAATTTCGAGCGTCTTTTGTTTGAGCTTTCTGATCATGACAGCCAGTGGCTCAAAAGCTTTATGGACGATTTTGCACAAAATGGTGTCGGCATTTTGGGCGATCAGGTGCATGATAAGTTCAAAAAACGGTTCGCCGCGCATCGTCTCGATGATGCCGGCACCGGCCAGACGATTGCCCGTCTGCAAGCGCAATCGGGATATATTGCTGATCCGCATACGGCAGTCGGGCTGGGCGTTGCGGCAATGATGCGCGCGCAAGGCGAGATTGCCGCCTCTATGCCGCTTGTCACGCTGTCAACGGCTCATCCGGCCAAATTTCCTGATGCGGTGGAGCGCGCCACAGGTGAAAAACCGTTTCAACCTGAAACCATTGTCGCGCAAAAAGAGTTGCCAGAGCGATTTACGGTTCTGGAAAATGATTTTGATGTGGTTGCCGAGCACATTAAAAAGCGTGCCCGTGTGCTCACAGCCTGCTCTTGAGAAAGCCGTTAATCTCTTATAAACCATATGGCACGGGTTTTGCTCTGCTGATCCGTTGGGTGATCTAGGTGTGGTAAGGAGGGCGGGTCCTATGGCCTTTTTGAGAGGCTCATTTAATAAGGAACCAGGGAGCGTGCTGTGCGGCGAGCATCTTTCGCTGCGCGCGCCAAAGCTTGCTGATTATGAACAATGGGCAGCTTTGCGTATTGTCAGTAGCCGTTTTTTGCGTCCCTATGAACCTTCCTGGACTCCCAGCGAACTCACCAAGCGCAGTTTTCGCAAACGCATTGATTTTTATAAACGGGGCCTGCGAGAGGGCAGCGCCTATTCTTATTTTCTCAAGCGTGCCAGTGATGAACGGCTGATTGGTGGCCTGACCTTGTCAAATGTGCGCTATGGCGTCATCAGCTCGGCCTCTCTGGGTTACTGGATTGGCCAGCCCTTTGCGCGCCAGGGCTATATGAGCGAGGCCAGCAGCATGGCTTGCGCTTTTGCCTTTGATGTCTTGCAGCTGCACCGACTGGAAGCCGCCTGCCTGCCGCAAAACCTGCCCTCCATCGCTCTGTTGCACAAAAATGGCTTCGTGCAAGAAGGGGTGGCGCGCCAATATTTGCGTATTAACGGTGTCTGGCAGGATCATTTGCTATTTGCTCAGTTGGAAGACGATTATAGGGCGAGATAAATACAAGGTTTGCGTATACGGGTTGCTCTGCCCTGACCACCTGGAAACCCACGAAACGCTAACGAAAAACATTGTCATATCAACGCGGTTCATTGGTTTGCAACGCGCATATCCATGGCGACGGGGCATATAATCACGAACTGGTCACTGTTTGGCCGAAATTTGCGTACGACTTAAGTGCAGCATGGGCGAGACGTGTTCTGGTTTGCCATATACTATTAGGATTTCTGGGGAGATCATGGCAAAAGAAACCAGTATTTTTAGGGGCTTGAGGGAATAATCCTGATTATTTTCAGCGATTAAAGTTGAGTAATAGCGATCATGAAAAAGTGCCATTGCAACGGCTTGATGAACAAAACGGCGCGCGTACATGCGTTCGCTGATTTGCAGCGTGTGCTCATTGGGCTGTTTGTTGGTGTGTTGTTGCTGTCTTTGTTTGGGATCAAACAGGCGTTTGCCTTGCAGCCCATTGCGATTACCGGCAGCAAAGATGTCATCGATATTTCGCGGACAGGTGTGTTTTATGAAGGGCGCGGCGACCGGCTGCAGGTCAAAACGGCACCAGGAGCCGATGGCATCTCGGGACGAATGGCCGTCAAGGCATCAATTTCAGGCACTGAGCCGCGATGGGTGGTGTTTGCCCTGACCAACCGCACAAGAGAAACCGTTGAGCGTTGGTTGACGGCTGATCGTTATAGTCTGAACGGTTCAAAATTTTTCCGCCCGGATCTTGACAAGGGGCGTATTGCTCTGGTCACCCCGTCAATCGGCTTTGCGCCAGAGCGCATTGCTTCTGATAAAACCGATATTTTTCGCCTTAGTCTTGAGCCGGGGGCCACGGTTACATTTGTCGCCGAGCTGTTGGGAAAGACCTACCCGCGTCTTGCACTCTGGAAAGTCGCCGCCTTTGAGAAAAAACGCCGCAATGGCCATCTGTTCAACGGTATTTTACTGGGTATAACCGGCATCATGGCTATTTTGCTGACGGCGCTTTTTGCCGCCAATCACAAGGCCATGTTCCCAGCGGGTGCCCTCGTTATCTGGACGGGGCTGGCCTATATGTGCGTGGAATTTGGTTTCTGGCACAAATTATTCAATCTGTCAGTCGAGGGCAATGCCATCTACCGTGCGGCCAGTGAAGCCGCCTTTGCGACCTCGCTTGTGGTGTTTCTCTATATCTTTTTAAGTCTGCGCCTGTGGCATGGCTGGGTCAGGCTGTTTTTCTTTAGCTGGATCCTCGTACAGATTGCGATCATTGTACTGGCTTTTGCTGACGCTCCGCTGGCCACTTCGATGGCGCGTCTCAGTTTTGGAGCGATCGGCGTGGTCGGGGGATTGTTCATTTTTTATCTCGCCATCAGGGGGCAAAGCCGGGCTTTGTCTCTTGTCCCGGCCTGGTTGCTGTTTCTGGTCTGGCTGTTTGGCATGGGCGTGACCATACAGGGGCTTTTGTCGGGAGATATGGTGGTCACAGCCATGAATGCCGGATTGGTTCTGGTGCTGGCTCTGTTCGGTTTCACAGTCACCCAATTTGCCTTTCAGGGCATTGATCATATGGGAGACGGCCCGGCCAAGCGTTTTTATTATAATGGGCAGGCCATCGAAGGGGCTGGTTCATCGGTGTGGTTCTGGGATGCCCGCCATGACAGTATTGAGATCGGCAAGGAAGTCGAAGAAGCGCTGGGCCTGTCCTGGGGAACGATGAGCGGGGCCTTTGATGACTGGCTCGACTATCTGCATCCGACTGACCGCGAGCGCTTTTCGCTGATGTTGCTTGGCGTCAAAGAGCGCAATGGCGGCCCGGTGAGTATCGAGTTTCGTATGCGGCGCTCTGATGGCAGCTATTTATGGTATGATCTCAAGGCCCATACCGATGACTGGGTGAAAGCGCGCACGCTGACCTGTGTTGGTCTTTTGCATGATATTACCGGCTCCAAACGGGCTCAGGAACGGCTGATGCATGATGCGGTGCATGACAGTCTCACCGGTCTGCCCAATCGTCAGCTCTATTTTGACCGTCTGGCCATAGCCATTTCACGGGTTGAGCTGGAGCGCTCTATTCCGCCAGCCATCCTGTTTATCGATATGGATCGCTTTAAAAATATCAATAACAGGTTTGGTATGGGCGTTGGCGACACCATGCTGCTCACCGTGGCGCGTCGTCTGGCGCGCTATCTGCGTCCGCAAGATACGCTGGCCCGCATTGGCGGCGACCAGTTTGCACTCATGCTGATGAGCCAGACAGATCCCAATGAGGTCACCATGCTGGGGGACCGGATCCGCAAGGCCCTGCGCGGCCCCATCAAAATTGCCGGAGAAGAAGTCATCCTCACCAGTTCGATAGGTTGCAGCGCCTATTCCGGCAAACATTGTACGGCGGAAGGCCTGTTCCGTGAGGCGGAAATCGCCATGTACCGCGCCAAGCGCATGGGCACGGATCGCATTGAGCTGTTCAAGCCGGAAATGCTGGCGGTTCGTGATGACCGTGTGGCGCTGGAAAGTGACCTGCGTCAGGCTATTGCGCGTGGCGAACTGGAAATTTTGTATCAGCCTATTATGAGATTGGCGCGCAATGAGCTGGTGGGTTTTGAAGCCTTGCTGCGTTGGGAGCATCCCAAGCTTGGCACGATCAATCCGGCTGACTTTGTGCCTATTGCCGAAGAAAACGGCACCATATTGGAGTTGGGCGCTTTTGTGCTTGATCAGGCCATCAGGGAAGCGGTGCGCTGGCAACGGATTGTGCCGATGAACGACAAGCCGCTATTTGTCAGTGTGAATATCTCCAGCGGTCAGCTGTTTCGCGAAGAGCTGGTGGTTGATATCCGTCATATTCTGTCGCGCCAGAGCTTGCCCCATGGCACCTTGCGGCTGGAAATCACCGAATCTGTTGTTATGGAAAACCCCGAACAGGCCATTGATATTCTGAATACGCTCAAGGCTTTGGGCGCGGGGCTGTCCATGGATGATTTTGGCACGGGGTATTCGTCGCTTTCCTATCTGTTGCGCTTTCCCTTTGACACTCTCAAGGTGGACCGTGAAATCGTCGAACATCGCAATAGTGAAGATGCGGGCGCCGTTATCCTGCGCTCCATTGTGGCCCTGGCCCATGAGCTTGACAAGGATGTGGTGGCCGAGGGCATCGAGACCGATGATGATGCGGCTTATTTGCGTTCGATCAGATGCGATTATGGGCAGGGGTTTTATTATGGTGAGCCCATGAGCAGCACGCAAGTGCACAGCCTGCTGAAAGCTTTGGTCAAATCGAAAAAACTGGTGCTGGAGCCGATCAGAAAACAAGAACCCAAGGAAACGCCTGCCATGCCTGTCAGGTCCATCAAGGCTGGTGGAGAACAAAAAGCACCATTGCCGCCCCATGCCATGAAGGAAAATGCGGTTCAGGCGCAAAAGACCGTTCAAAAAACGCCGTCGCCCGCGCCGCCCCCTCCATCGGCTTCACCGCTGCCTGTGACGCCGCCGCCAGCCATGGCCCCGGCAGAGCAAAGCGTTGCAACCAAGACTGTGCCGCAAGCCAGTCCATCCGCAATGCCAAAGTCTGGCAGTCTTCCCGCACCCGTTACCAGAACCCGTGTTTTAACGGGCCGAGCGGCCATGCCACCAAAAGCCAGCATAAAAAGTAACAAGATTTGATTTATGGGGTGACAGCCTCTGGAGAACTGGTACGACATTTGTAATGATCAATGACAATAATTGATGAGGGTTTTTCATTTAGTCAGCCTACACTTACCCCCATGGGTCAGGGGCTTGCGCGTATAATTAACAAAAACCAGAGATTGAAATAGAGAACAACAGGTGGGTTTTACTATGGCTAGAAAATATTTTGGCACAGATGGCATCCGGGCGCAGGCCAATACATTTCCAATGACCTCGGAAGTCGCAATGAAAGTTGGTATGGCGGCTGGTACGGTATTTCGAACGGGTACGCACCGGCACCGCGTGGTCATCGGCAAGGACACGCGCCTGTCTGGCTATATGCTGGAAAGTGCCATGATCGCCGGTTTCACATCGGTCGGCATGGATGTCTTCCAGCTTGGTCCCCTGCCAACGCCCGCCGTCGCCATGCTGACGCGGTCGTTGCGCGCTGATATTGGCGTGATGATTTCCGCCTCGCACAATGTCTATTCCGACAATGGCATCAAGCTGTTTGGCCCGGATGGTTACAAGCTGTCTGACGAAACCGAGATGGAAATTGAAAAACTCATGGACGGGGACACGGCCTCCATGCTGGCGGGTTCTGATCGGCTGGGGCGCACCAAGCGTATTGAATCGGCGCGTGAACGCTATATCGAATTTGCCAAGCGCACCTTGTCTCGCGATCAAAGCTTTGCTGGTATGCGGGTGGTGATTGATTGCGCCAATGGGGCGGCCTACAAAGTGGCTCCTGAAGCCTTGTGGGAGCTTGGTGCCGAGGTCATACAGATCGGTGTTGATCCTGATGGTTATAATATCAACAAGGAATGTGGCTCCACTCACACCTCACAATTGAGTGCCAAGGTGCGTGAAATGCGCGCCGATATTGGTATTGCCCTTGATGGTGATGCTGATCGCATGTTGATTGTTGACGAGAACGGCACCGAGATTGACGGTGATCAGATCATGGCAGTGGTGGCCGAAAGCTGGCTCGACAGTCAACGCCTGACAGCTGGTGGTGTCGTGGCAACGGTTATGTCAAATCTGGGGCTGGAGCGTTATTTGAATAGCCTCAATCTAACGCTGGAGCGCACGCCGGTTGGTGACCGCTATGTGGTCGAACATATGCGCAAGCATGGCTATAATGTCGGCGGTGAGCAGTCTGGCCATATTGTACTATCAGACTATGCAACCACAGGGGATGGCCTTGTTTCAGCCCTGCAGGTCATGTCAGTGGTGGCGAAAAGTGGACGAACAGTCTCACAGGTCTGCAATAAATTCGAGCCGCTGCCCCAGCTGCTCAAAAATGTTCAATATAAAGGTGGTCAGCCCCTCAATAAAAAGCAGGTCAAGGACGCCATTCGCGCCGGCGAGGAAAAGCTTGGCAAATCGGGCCGTCTGGTCATTCGGCCCTCTGGCACCGAGCCGGTGATCCGTGTCATGGCCGAGGGCGACGACGAGCATCTGGTTAAGAGCGTGGTCGGTGATATTTGCGAGGCGCTGGGAAAAGCCGCCTGATCTGGCGACTTGCTGCGCAAGCGCCCATAAAAAAAACCCGGACCAGCTTGCGCCGATCCGGGGTTTTGGGCTGTTGCACGTGTTTGTTGTGCTTCAGCTTATTTGATCTGCTCAGGGCATTTTTTGGTAATGAACCTGTTGACTTCTTTGGCGATAACGCCGTCGAGCAAGCTTGATTTGTCGATGAGCTGAGCGCTTTTTAACAGCATACGCTTCATGAACGCGCCCTTGATATTATCAATGCCAAGGCTGGCTTTGACGACAACGCCTTTTTCAAATTTGAGGGTCGGAGCAAGCGTAAAGCTGATGGCGTCCTTGTCATCACCGACCTGACAATCAACATGTGTCGGGGCCAGCTTGAGGTCATAGGCGGGATCGGCGAGGGCTTTGAGCACTGGCCCGCGAGCCAGTTCAACCTTGGTTTGACATTTGGCATCGCCAAAGCTCCATTTGAGCTTGCCTTGTGAAGCGCCTTTTTCAAGCTCTTTGGCGCCCCAGCTTTTGGTCAGATCGCAACTGACAGGGCCGCCATCGGCCTGCTTTTTAACGATTAGTTCGCAAATGGAAAGTTCGCATTTTTTGAGATTTTCTTTTTCGCTCATCGTGGCCTGAGCTGTTGTGGCTCCAGCCAAAATAATGGCGCTGAATATTGTGGCGGTCGCAAGTGCTTTGATTGATTCCATGGATTTGATATTCCCCCGTTGATTTTTTCCTTTTAGAACACACGGTGGAATGTATGGCGGAATTGTGATGTTTCGTTGGAGCGCACAATTTTATCCACGATTTTTTTAAAAAAACAAATATATAGCCAGCGGCTACAAGCGATTTGGCTGCTGACGGGTGAACCTCGTTGATCGAACAACGGTTTTTCGCAAACTTTGTCTGATCTTCGAGTGTTTTGAGTATACCAGCCAAAATCAGGTTTCCAAAGGACTGGCGCTCAAATAGCGAAGCGGTAGCGCAAACCAAAGACACCTTTGGCGGGATCGCTTTTGCAGATATTTGCGGCATAGCTCCCCCTGCCATCATTACCTTTTAGATCCGCCTGTCTTCTTGACCGGGTTATTACCCAAGGAGGTTAAATTCTAGGACAAACTCGCTGCGCGACGGGGCCAGCCCTTTTATATTTTGCACTACCGCACCGCTATTTGAGCGCTGGACCCTGCTGGAGGATCACCCTCCAGCCCTCCCGTTTTCCTACTTGAAAATCAAAAGAAGGTGGGTCCGGGAGGTCTCCTCCCGGGCGGGTTTGGGCGGCTGCCCAATTGCGCAGCAAATTTTTGAGAATTGACTGGCCCTGAGAGATCAGGGCGAGACTAGCTGGCCAGCTACCCGTTTAGGGGTGGTATCTCTTATTATTGCGATACCAGTAGGTAAGCTTTTCGACCTATGGACAGTATTACATTTGTTCTTCATGCTATTTCCCTGTAGCATGAGTGTTGAGCAATAACATGCAAACGAACAGGGCAGATACCATGGGTGAAGCGGCGCACAAACCGGCGACATATGAAGACCTGCTGGCGGTTCCACGCGACAGGGTGGCCGAGATCATAAACGGGGCACTGGTCACGCACCCCCGGCCAGCACCAAAACATGCCATGGCTTCATCTTATCTTGGTGCTGAATTGATTGCTCCCTTCTCGAAAGGCAGGGGCGGTCCCGGTGGCTGGGTGATTCTTGATGAACCGGAGTTACATCTGGGGGAACATGTGCTGGTGCCTGACATTGCGGGATGGCGGCGCGAACATCTGCCCGAGCTGCCCGAGACCGCATGGTTTGAAACGCCGCCCGATTGGGTTTGTGAGGTCATTTCCCCGTCTACGGCTCGCCATGACCGTTTTGAAAAACGTGACCTCTATGCGGCCTTCAAGGTGCCTTATCTATGGTTTGTCGATCCTGATGCCCGAACAGTAGAAACCTTCGAACTGCGTGACCAACAATGGGTCTTGCTGGCGACCTATGCCGGAGACGCCGAAATGGCCGCGCCGCCTTTTGACGTGGTGCCTTTTTCCCTCAAAGCGCTGTGGTCCTATTGAGCAGGCGTTAGAGATCACCTGCCCCGCAGCGCAAACTATTCCGGCCGGATTTGCCCGTTGCTGCGCACCACATATTTGAATGAGGTCAGTTGTTCCAGACCGATGGGGCCTCTGGCGTGCATCCGACCGGTGGCGATGCCGATTTCTGCGCCCATACCGAACTCGCCGCCATCGGCGAACTGGGTGGAGGTGTTGTGCATGACAATGGCGCTGTCGACTTCATTGAGAAAGGTCGCCACCGGCACAGGGTCTTCTGCCACAATGGCGTCCGTATGATTGGAGCCATATTTTCTGATGTGATTAATGGCGCCCTCGACCCCATCCACACATTTTATAGAGATAATGGCATCAAGATATTCAGTGGACCAGTCCACCAGTTTTGTCGGAATGATACGCTTGTCAATAAGCCCGACGGTCTCGTCGCCGCGCACTTCGCAACCGGCCTCAAGCAGGGCTTTGACGACAGGGGCCAGCAGGGTTTTGGTGCCGTTGCGGTCCATCAGCAGGGTTTCGGTGGCCCCGCAAATGCCGGTGCGGCGCATTTTGGCATTGATGGCGATGCGAATGGCCATATCGGCATTGGCCGAGGCATCAATATAAGTGTGGCAAATGCCTTCCAGGTGAGCAAACACCGGCACACGGGCTTCGCTCTGCACGCGCGCCACAAGGCTTTTGCCGCCGCGTGGCACGATGACATCGACATTGCCGCCAAGGCCTTTGAGCATTTCGCCAACGGCAGCGCGGTCTGTGGTCGAAACCATCTGAATGCAGGCTTTCGGCAAACCGGCTTTTTCGAGCCCGGCCAGCAGGCATTGGTGAATGGCGTGGCTGGAGTGGAAACTGTCGGAGCCACCGCGCAAAATAGCGGCATTGCCCGCTTTCAGGCAAAGCGCTCCGGCATCTGCCGTGACATTGGGGCGGCTTTCATAAATGATGGCGATGACGCCAAGCGGCGTGCGCGTCCGCGAGATTTCAAGACCGCTGGGCATCCGCCATTCGGCAATGACATCGCCGATGGGGTCGGGCAGGGCGGCAATGGCGTCTATGCCAGCGGCAATGGCTTCAATGCGGTCTGCATCAAGGGTCAGCCTGTCAACAAAGGAGGCAGCCATACCAGATTTATGGGCCGCCTCAAGGTCTTTGGCGTTGGCGGTTAGCAGCCAGTTGACATTGGCGCGGATGGTTTGTGCAGCCACCAGCAAGGCGTGGTTTTTCTTTTCTGTAGGGGCGGTGGCCAGGACATTGGCGGCATCGCGCGCATTGTGCCCCAGTTCAAGCATCAGTGTGGCGATTGGGTTATGTTCGCTCGAATGTTCGGGTGCCGCCCCGCTTGTCGCCTGGTCCATATCACTTATCCTGTTGTTGATCTTTATCAAGAATAGTATTGAGTGTTTGCAACCTTTTTTCAAGCAACATCACACGTTTTGCCGCGCGCTTGACGCCACAACGGTCAATCGCCACCGCTGCACCTTTATTGCTCGTCAGAATGTGGCCCTCCCATTCGCAATCCCAGGGCACCAGTTTTTGCCAGCGCGATTGGCTTTTGGTAATGGCATTGCTCCATTGAATAATTTTGAGCCGACCAAAGCTGCGATGGCCTCCCACCAGACTAAGCAGGCGGTCGGTGAGCTGGTCCGTTGTTTTTTGCAGGCGCTCAAATTCGGCCAGCAGGCAATGATGCAGTTTGAAGCGGTTTTTACCGGTCGCCTGTTCACACTGTCTGATGAGCTGATCGGCATCGGGCTGTTTTTTTGCCATGGCCGGGGTGCTCAATATAGCAACCAGACAGGATAGCAAAATCGCAATGAAATAGGTACGGGGGGGCATAATCCAGGCTCTTTCGTGAATATCCGCTCAGACACTAACATTCAATCGCCCAAATAAAAAGGCGAAACAGCTTTGCCGTTCCGCCTTTCCATTTCCAGGTCTCTTTTATAAAGAGGGTATTTTACGCCTTCATACAACGCTGTTGAGGGATTTACTACGCTTCTACGAGGGCTCGTGTCCGGCCAGAAGAGCTAGGCAATTTTCATTTTTGCCACGGCTTCAATGCCGCCTTCTGGTTCGGAAATCATGGTGTTGAGGCAGGCCAGGGCTGCATCGAGATGAGACAGGGCGTCTTCATCGGTGATTGTGTCATCAAACAAAGCGGTCTGGGCTTTGTCGAGGTGGGCTTCTGCATTTTTACGGAGCTCGGTAAGCTCGTCCATGCTGATGCGTACGTCTTCACCGGGCATTTTGTTATCATTGTGAGCCATTTTATAGACCTCCGTTACAATTGCATAAATTAAAGCGGGGCATCGCTTTGTTAAGAATTACTCTAGCCCGGCAAGCTTAAAGAGCGGTTAATGTCTGCCTCAAAATGATGTCAATCAGAGTTGAGTCCTGTTTTGCCCGACTTTTTTCCGGGGACTGATATTGTATATCTGGCATTATTGACTTTCTTTTTGCTATAAAGCACTGAACAGTTAACGCTTTCGTAAGGTTCGCGCGCTCAAATGAGAACAAATAATGTACATGCCGTTTGGCAACGCGAGCGAGTTTAATTTAAAGATTATAAATGAAGGTTGACCATGGCAGGCCATTCCAAATTCAAAAATATCATGCATCGCAAGGGCGCGCAGGACAAAAAGCGCTCCGCCCTGTTTTCCAAGCTGGCACGCGAAGTGACAACGGCGGCAAAAATGGGCGGGCCGGACCCCGATGCCAATGCCCGCCTGCGCCTGGCCATCAAGGCGGCGCGTAGCCAATCCATGCCGAAAGACAATATTGACCGGGCCATTAAAAAATCAGAGGAAACCGGTGGCGATAATTTCGACGAGGTTCGTTATGAGGGCTTTGGTACAGGCGGCGTTGGCGTTATCGTCGAGGCGCTCACTGATAACCGCAACCGTTCGGCCAGCGATATTCGCGCCATTTTCGTACGTGGCGGTGGCAATCTGGGCGAAACCGGCGCGGTCAGCTTTGGCTTTGATCGGGTTGGCTGCATCACCTACAAGGCCGACAAGGCCAGCGCTGACGATATGTTTGAGGCCGCTATCGAAGCCGGAGCCGATGATTGCGAGTCAGATGATGAGGGTCACACACTCTATTGCGAAGTCGAACATCTGCATGAAGCGGCGCAGGATCTGGAAAAGAAATTTGGCGAAGCCGAAGAGGTTAAAATCATCTGGCGCCCCCAAAACACCATCGAACTTGACGACGACAAAGGCGAAAAGCTTTTGCGCATGATCGACGCGCTGGAAGAAAACGAAGACGTGCAAAATGTCTACGCCAATTTCGAGCTGTCCGACACCCTGCTGGCCAAATTGGCGGGCTAGGGGGCGGTTGCTTTGCAAGTGGGCTACCGCGCTCGATTCACTTCTTGGCCCGTTTGGGGGGAAGACCTCCCAAACTCACCCCTTTTTAAATTTAAAAAAAAGAAGGGGTTCGGGGAATTCTTTCCCCGAGCGGGTTCGGGCGGCAGCCCGGTCGCGTAGCGAGTAGTGAACGAGTAATGGCACGACATAAAAAGGGGATGGACATGGCAATTGTGCGCATTATCGGCATTGATCCGGGCTTGCGAAAAACCGGCTGGGGTATCATCGAAAGCGATGGCGTGCGCCTCAAATATCTGGCCTGCGGCACCGTGCGAACGGATACCAGCATCGACCTCTCGGCCCGTTTGATGAACGTCTATAAGGGCCTCGCCATCCCGCTCGCCGACTGGCAGCCAGATGAAGCCGCCGTCGAACAAACCTTCGTCAACAAAAATGGCCAAAGCACCCTGAAGCTTGGGCAAGCGCGCGGCGTCGCCATGCTGGTCCCCGCCATGAGCGGCTTGCCGGTGGCTGAATATTCCGCCACCCAGGTCAAAAAAACCGTCATCGGCCCCGGTCGAGGCGACAAAA
>JAKIUO010000242.1 GCA_021647535.1 Hyphomicrobiaceae bacterium | reverse complement strand
GTTGCGGTTAGCTCCATGTTTGATCACATTTGTTTGCTAAAATCCCTCTGATGCAAGCATAAGGAGCGGTCATGGAACACAGGAAATTCAACAATGTTCTTGAGGCGCTGGTGAGCGAGTTGACGGCGGCCCAGATTGAAAAGCTGAAAGAGAAACTGGACAATCGGCATGAGGACAACGAAGTCTACAGGTTGATTGACGGGCACTTCGAAAAGCACAAAAAATGCCCGCATTGCTTTGAAGTCGACCTGCAGAGTTGTGGTCAAAAAAACGGATTGCATCGCTGGTTGTGCATGGGTTGTGGTAAATCATTCAACGCTCTGACCGGCACCCCGCTGGCTGGTTTGCGCAAGAAAGAAAAATGGCTGGGCTATATGCGCGCGCTGATCGAGGGGGTGTCGGTGCGCAAGGCGGCCGACAAGGCGGATATCTCCACCAATACCTCTTTTCGCTGGCGCCACCGCATGCTGGAAGCACAGAAAAACATGAAAGGTCAAGATCTTAATGGAGTTGGTGAGGTAGACGAAACTTTTTTCGAGAAAGCTTCAAGGGGTCCCGCGATATGCCAAGAAAACCAAAAAGGCGTGGCGAGAAAGCCAAAAAACGCGGCCTGTCAAAAGAGCAGATTCCGGTTCTGATCGCTCGTGACAGAAGCGGTAATCATATCGATTCCGTTTTGCCTGATCGGAGTAAAAAGTCGGTAAAAAAAGTGCTTGAGGGGCGACTTTCCAAAGATATCATTCTGTGCACGGAAAGCGATCCTGCGATCATCGCATTCGCCGGGGATGAGGGCATCAAATGCGAAACCATTGTCGCTCGCAAGGGCGAACATGCCAGAGGACACATCCATGTGCAAAACGTTAACGGCTATATCTCGCGCCTGAAAAAATGGATGGAGCGATTTAATGGCGTCGCCACCAAATATCTGCCAAGCTATATCGGCTGGCGACGCATGCTGGATTTGCGCAACGACACCATAACGACGGAAAACTGTTTGATATCAGCTATATGCTGAAACATGGAGCTAACTGCAACAGAGCCTTTTGTTTCACTAGAACTCCATTCGAAGGCTCGTTTTTGCAAACCAGACAACGACTTTATTTTAGCTAGTCCTTCAGTACATGGCGTTCCAAAGAACATCCCGCCGGTCTTTTTTCAATAGTGCCTGAGAGCTTTTTATTCTCCCAGACTTAAGCGGGGTAGGCATCATATAATTATTTAACAACCCTGCTAAAAAAGGCGTGTAAGTGCAAAATATCTGGCCATCAGAGACGAAATGAAAATAGCGAAAACAGGCTGGAGATTATAGCAAAAACCATCCCCGCTTGACCTGCAAGGCACCTCTTGTGTGTAAGTCGAGTAGTTCAGCTTTTGATCCTTATGAATGTGTTGAGCCCGAAGGGTTTTCCGAAACGGTACGAGCAAAAGGCCAGGGTCTTTGGAATCGGTTTCAAGATGCGCTCGAAGACGGGAGGCGTAAAATTAGTGTATCATTTCCAAGTAGCGGCATGGCACCGAACTGGATTCAATGGGCTTTCCTGGCCTTCATCACCCTGTCTGTTCTCATGATCTTGGCACGACTTGTGTCTTTGATCGGAAATTTCTTTCAACATGATTTCTCCCGCGTCACCCTTGAAAAGCTGGAGGTTGACGATATTCCGCTTTTGATCCGCCGGTCACAATACCGAACATTTCCGTTGTACCGGGTGATGTTCCGTCTGGATGTACGTGCCTATATTTCCCCTGAAAGCTGGGGGCTTATTCGAAAATATCGTTTGAAAAATTTGGTCATTTATGGTTCGCAGAGTTTTGATGATTTGAATCACCGGGCAATCGCAAATTTGGATTTTACCGATACTCTGAATAAGTCAGGAATGCCATTTAATCCCCTTCGAATTTTTAGTATCTTCAATGCGTTGCGTTTGAGTACGGCAGCACGTTTTGCGCTCAATATTCGGGTGAAGCATCTGGTGCGTGGCAAGAAAGTCAAATCGAAGAACTTGTTCGAGGTAGCAGAGGCGGAAAGGGTCGCGATTAAAGCCTGCAAGAGTTTGCATAATATGCTGATTCTTGCCGAGACCTATGACGGGCGTGAAGTCATTTATAAAATGTCGGAAGTCGAGATCAAGGGCAGTGGTAAATGAGCAATATTCGATTTGGGGATTTTACCTGGCTGGCCGATCTTTTTTCGCCCAGTCCGCAACAGCAGGATCATGCTGCGCTGGTGGCAATGCACAAGCGGGCCAGCGAACTTTATGAGGCTTCACCTTTCACAAATCTGGACATTATGGGGCAGTTCCATTTCGATACGACGGAAGCTGTTCTAAAGGCCAGTGAGGTTCGGCTCACACAAGATCAGATTGAAGATGTTTTTCTTGCCGTCAAAGCGTTCAGTGATATGGAGCCGACTTTATTTGCGCCACCGCCGCGATACCCGACCTGTCAGCCATGACGATCTCCGACGAACATAAATTACGCAATCATTTGCAACGTCAGCTTTTCCAGCTAGCCGACTATGAGCAACAGTCCACCGACTGGCAGAAATTTGTCTGCGTGATGATTCTCGAATGCTTTTCCGCGCTCCCCCAAAATACGCCGATGGCAGGGCAGGGTTATCTTGAAATTTCTGCTCCCCTGATTGAAATGGCAAAAGACCCGGCACATCTCGTTGAACAGCTTTTCATCTATCTGGAGTGCGATAGTGCCCGTGAGAGCAAACTGTTTCAGGATATAGCTGAGCGCCTGTTCCTGAATATGCTTTCTGCCAATCATATCACCATGCAGGATTATCAGGCGAACCCTCGATTGATGCGTCTGTCCGTCGATGATTTTATGAAAACACTTTCGCCTGCTGAAGTGGTCGAGAAGCTGTTTGCAGGTACTCCCCTTCATCAATTGTTGCTCACGGAAGTTCCATTGTCGGTTTCCGAAGAAATACGTTTTGAGCATATGCACATTCTGGCAGGCACCGGCCACGGCAAGACGCAGACCTTGCAACATCTGATCGTTCAGGATTTGCAACGCCCCACCGCTGAAATTCCCGCTATGGTTATTCTCGATAGTCAGGGGGATATGCTGAACAAGTTACAGCGCCTTGCATTGTTTGATCCAACAATTGAGAAAAGCCTTGCCCGTCGTTTGCTGATTGTTGATCCATCCGATGTGGAGTTTGCTCCCTCGCTCAACCTGTTCGATATTCAGTCGGAGCGATTGAAAAATTACAGTCAAAAAGACCGCGAGCAGGTGCTGGCCGGGATCATTGAAATTTATGACTATATATTCGGCGGATTGCTCGGAGCCGAATTGACCCAGAAGCAGGCCATGGTGTTTCGCTTCCTCGCCCAGCTCATGCTGTCTATTCCAGGTTCCACCATTCACACCTTGCGCGATCTTTTGATCGATGCCTCCCCTTTCATGCAATATGTCGCACTGCTGCCGGAAACTGCCAGAGGCTTTTTTGAGGCGCAGTTTTTTCAACACGGATACAAAGCCACCCGCGAGCAAATCCTGCGCCGCCTTTATGGCGTGTTGCAGAACCCCAGCTTCGAGCGTATGTTCGCGGGTGCTGAAAACCGTCTCGATCTGTTTGATGTCTTGAACGAGGGCGGCATTGTGCTGGTCAACACCGCAAAATATTTCATGAAAACGGAAAGCTCATCCATGTTCGGGCGCTATATCATCGCGCTCACCTTCAAGGCGGCGATGGAACGAGCCATCCTGCCAGAGCAACAACGCCGCCCGACTTTTTTGTGGATCGATGAAGCCAGCGAATATTTTGACGATAAAATCGACGATCTGCTCATACAGGCAAGAAAATACAAGCTCGGACTCGTTATGGCGCACCAATATCTCGGGCAATTGCCCAAAGGTCTTCCCGCTTCAATCATGACCAATACCAGCCCCGTTTCAACTCCCAAACGCAACATTCTGTTGGCTGATGGAATATGGTTTTAGGATGCGGATTTGTCGGGCTGGGTCAAGGGCCTTGTCGCGTAGCGATGCGCAGCACCCTT
>JAKIUO010000241.1 GCA_021647535.1 Hyphomicrobiaceae bacterium | reverse complement strand
GATCGGCGGATCGGGTCCGCGCGCCACATGGTGGTCCTTGCCAGGATAGTCGAGCGTTGACAAGAAGGGCTGCATGGTATTGAGGCGGGCGCGTTTCTTGTCATCCGACTTGACGATCATCCAGCGGGCATCGGCTGTGTCAGTATAAAAGAACATGGCTTCCTTGGCCTCGGTATAATCGTCCCATTTGCCGAGCGAAGCGCGATCTATTGGTGACAATTTCCATTGCTTTAGAGGCTCGCCTTCTCTTGATTTAAAGCGGCGGTGCTGCTCTTCTTGCGTCACCGAGAAATAATATTTGTAAAACCGGATACCGGACTGCACCAACATGCGCTCCAGCTGTGGGGCCTGACGCATGAATTCAAGGTATTCGTTGGGGGTACAAAAGTCCATCACCCGCTCGACCCCGGCGCGATTATACCAAGAGCGGTCAAACAGAACCATTTCGCCAGCTGACGGCATATGCTCGATATAGCGCTGGAAATACCATTGGCTGCTCTCATGCTCTGAGGGTTTGTTAAGCGCCACAACACGCGCCGTACGAGGGTTCAAATGCTCCATAAAACGCTTGATGGTGCCGCCCTTGCCAGCCGCATCACGCCCCTCAAAGAAAATGACAATACGTTCGCCGGTTTTCTCAACCCAGTCCTGCACCTTTAGCAGCTCAATCTGCAATTCGCGTTTGTGCCCTTCATAAACGGGCCGCCTGATTTTTGTCTTGTAAGGATAGTCACCGCTGTCAAATGCGGCTCTTATGGCATCGGCATCATGGCGCATTTCGGCAAGCGCGTGTAAGACGCTGCCGCCAGAGCGACTTGCGCCATTGCTCTTCGTTTTTTTGGAGGTTTTTTTGGGAGCGCTTACGGCCTTGCTTTTGTTTTTTGCCTTTGGCTTTCGCGCCGGTTTCTCATTCCCGGATTTGTCATTCTCAGACTTACCATCCCCGGATTTCTCATTTCCAGATTTCTCATTCATTGCCTGTTTCATCCCGTAACTCCTGACTTTCCAATTGGGAACGATTATAATTTAAACAATTATAACAAGGCAATGACTTAAATCATGTTAAGTGATAGAAGTTTTATCCTTATATTTGCACAGATCTGGTATCGTGCAGTTCGGACAATCAGGTTTACGCGCTTTACAAATATAACGGCCATGCAGAATGAGCCAATGATGCGCGTGCAAAAGATAGTCCTTGGGGATCACCCTTTCCAGAATGAGCTCAACCGCAACCGGTGTTTTGCCCGGTGCCAGCCCGGTGCGATTGCCAACCCGAAAAATATGGGTGTCAACGGCGATGGTCGGGGCACCAAAAGCCACATTCATCACCACATTAGCAGTTTTTCGCCCCACGCCGGGCAGTTTTTCCAGTTCCTCTCGGGTACGCGGCACTTCACCGCCAAAATCATCCAGCAGCATTTTGGAAAGCGCAATGACATTTTTAGCCTTGGTGCGAAACAGGCCGATGGTGCGAATATGCTCGATGAGTTCAACCTCGCCAAGCGCGACCATCTGCTTTGGCGTGCTGACCTTTGCAAACAGGGCCTTCGTGGCTTTATTGACGCCAATATCTGTGGCCTGTGCTGAAAGAGCCACGGCGACGACAAGCGTATAGGCATTGTGATAGTTAAGCTCACTTTGCGGAGCCGGACGCGCCTCTTGCATACGAAAAAACATCGCCTCAATCTGTGCCTTGTTGAGCCGGGAGCGCGGCACCCGCTTTTTTTTCACCGCCGTGCGCGACACCGGCTTTATTTTATCGGGCTCCGTCTTTGCTCTCGTTTTTTTTACTGGCGGCTTTGTGCTCATAAATGATACCCTTTTGGATGGGAAAACAGATGTTGGAAGAAGGTCATGCACACAGACTACCAAAACGAAAACAAACAGATTGATGAAAACACACCAAGTTTTTCAGCCATATTATCTCCTCACCGCTCGCTGAGCCTACGCGGCTTCAAAATCACCATGGCCCTCGTTGGCCTCGTTTCCTTTACTGTCGGCCTGTGGTTTTATCTAAAAGGGGCCTGGCCCGTCATGGGCTTTTTCGGCCTCGATGTCCTTATACTCTATCTGGCCTTCAAAGCGAATTATCGTCAGGGCCGTGTCTATGAAACAGTCGAATTGACCAATGATGCCCTGTCGATTACCCACCACCCGGTGCGCGGCGAACTGAAAAAATGGCGCTTCCACCCCTATTGGGTCCAACTCAAAATTCGCGAACGCCGGGGCAAATGCTGCGTCGTTGAAGCTTCATCCCATGGTAAAAAACTGGTGTTTGCACACTTCCTCTCAGATGATGAAAAACGTGATTTTGCCCGTCACCTCAATGGGGCGCTGTCGAGGCTGAAGCTAAACTGAGCCCTAGCCTCGCTGCGCGAATGGGCTGCCGCCCACACCCGCCCGGGGAAAGCATCCCCGAACCCCTGCTTTTTGAAATTTAGAAAAGGGTGGGTTTGGGAGGTCTCCTCCCCCCGCTCCTTAAATATATCAAGGAGCGCGAGGCTGGCCTCGCTTGCGCAGCAAGTTTTACACGCCCCCTCTAAACCAACAGGCAAGATTTTTATTCGGTTCCCCCGCATTTCGCGCTATTGAAAGACAGGAGATCATTTTCAGAGCGCGATTGATGGCAAAACAAAACACAGACACGCCCACCGCTGACAAAGTGGCAGAGCACAAAACCTGCGTTGTGGTGCCCACCACAGGCGGCATGGTGTGGGTGCGTGGGTTAAAAAAACGTCCACGTCTCAAATCGAGCTATTGCGTCATGGAGGGTGATTTTCGTCCTCTGAAGCTCTCCAAGGACTATCATCATTTTGTTGCGGGGCCGCTGACCCAGGTGCAGAACCCGCCACAAATCTATGAGCTGGCGCTTTCCGATAATATTGACAGTGGCCGCAGCTGGGAATTTCCCACCTTGATCACCCATTTACTGGAGACACAGGGACAGCTGAGTTTTGCCGATCCCTCAACGCTTGAAAAAGACGGTGATCCGGGCTGCAATCTCATCTGGGCCACCGGCTCACTTGATCAGGATCTCGCCCCGGTTGCCGCCGATTACAAGCTGTTGCGCAAACTGGAGCTGTCGCGCCCCGTTTTCGAAAAATGCGCCGCACAGGGCCATCATATCCGTATTTTCCTGTGCGCCGGGCAACCCGCTGAGGAGCGCGCCGCCTATAAAGAAGTCGCCAAGGAATTTGGCGCTGATTATTATGAGATCACCACCTTCAAAGACCTCACCACGGCCCTTGGCATTGACCTTTCAGCAGAATCCACCACTAAATCCACCACCGCCGAACTAACAAATTCCAACGATTCCACATCAACGCAACCCATTGTAAGCACTGAAGATAGTTCGAAAAATAAGATCCACAAGGGCCTGTTGGCCGGAACAATGGCCGCGCTTGGTGCCTTACTGCTCTGGGCCGGTTTGAGCTTTTTTGGCTCTGGCTCTTCCACTTATCAAGCAGACCCTGAGGCAAACGCTCAAACGGCCCAGACCTTCACACTTGAAGAGCTGATCGCCAAAGATCAAAGCGATTGCCGCAAGCGTATTATGATGGCCGACCGATTTGATACTCGCGCTCTGCCCTTTAAGCCGCCAAAAGGGTTCCAAATTAACAGCCGCAAGGAGTTGTGCGGCTTTCGCGTTCGCAATATTGGCACAAAGGCCTTCAGACTACAGCTTTCCGAGGTGCTAAAAGACTATTCAATTCGCGGCAACAACTCCTTGTATCGGGGGCGCGAATTGCGAGCCGGGAAAGCCAGTGATCTGTATTTGTCCCGACTGCCGGTCAATCTGCGGGCGCAATTGACACTTACTCTGGAGGAGGCTCGAAAAAGCCGCTTCTTTATCGAATTTTCCCGCCCGACACCCGGCGGCTAGCACATCAGGACGACAGGCCCCATGTTTATCACCGATTTCAACCGCCTGAAAAAGTTCACCTTGCCGCGCTTGACCTCTTCGATGGCTGGCACCCTCGCCACTCTGGCAGTGGTCGGAGCGCTTTTTGGCCAACCTGCGCTAGCCAAAGACAACAGCATCAACT
>JAKIUO010000240.1 GCA_021647535.1 Hyphomicrobiaceae bacterium | reverse complement strand
TTCGAACCCCCAGACATCAACCCTCAACGCATGCCCAAAGTTAAAATCAACCAACCGCCGTAAACCCGGCCAATTCCGCTCGCCCAACAAAATCATCCGGAGTCGGGTGAATAATTGGGGTTAGAATCGCTCCAAAAACAAAATCGCTCCAAATAATTCTCCTTTTTCGCTTTACGCCTCTTCGGTTTTCACCATGAAAAAGCAATTCAACCCCCTAATCCGTATGATAATTCATCAAAAGCGGTTAATGGCGAGCAATCTTTCTGGCGCTTCTTAAAAAAATCAAATAGGATTGAGACGTGGAAAGCATTAACTGTTTCACAACCATTGAAGAGCTTCCTTCTAAGCTCATTAGGATTTCACACGGGTATACCGTTCAAAATTCAAGGTTCCGTTTGGCGCTTTGAAGGTCGAACAGCCCTAAATCGCAGGATTGCCATGTCGGATGATCATTTCCAATACGACCTTCTTATGCAAGATGCCCATCGTGAACTGATCCGTCAGGTGCTTTTAAAGGTGGAGCAAACCGGCCTGCCTGGAGAGCATCACTTTTTCATCATCTTCAGCACGACTCATGAAGGCACCGACATATCAGATCGCTTGGTCGCCCAGTACCCGCAAGAGATGACCATTGTATTGCAACATCAATATTCCCATTTGAAAATTTACAAGGATCGCTTTGAAATCCAGCTGTCCTTCAATCGCATTCCCGAATTGCTGGTTATCCCCTTTGCCGCCATTACCGGCTTTGTCGACCCCTCTGTGCCCTTTGGCCTGCAGCTGGCCGATGAGACGAATGCTGGTCTGGAAAACAGTATTGGTATGCTTGTCCCCGGTCTGCCGCAAGAGGAACCACAAGAGTTCACATTTGAGGAAACAGCATCCAAAACCAGTGTTCTGATTGATCATTCCTCAAAATTTGGAATGCCTGACACACCTGAAAATCCTGACACGCCTGAAAATGAAGTGAATGTGTCCTCTTGGAAAAAAGACGAGACCTCTGTTCCAGCGATATTCCCCGTGAAAAATAATTTGCGCGATGTGAGTGCCACAGAGGGCTATCAGCTTGTTGAGAACGAACCGGACGAGGACGAAGAAGATACGGCTGATGCGAATATTGTTCACCTGGATGCCTTTCGTAAAAAATCCAAATAATCGTCTCAGGTCAGCCTCGCGAAACCAACTCCTGACAAATTGTCCTGATCCAAGAAAAAGAGCCTGTAAATGAGCGAGAAATCTTCGCAGAAATTTCGTGAGGAAACAGATAGCTTCGGCGTTCTTCACGTTCCGGCTGAAAAATATTGGGGCGCACAGACCCAGAGATCTCTGGGTAATTTCAAGATTGGTACAGAATTATTGCCCGCCCCGCTGGTGCGCGCGCTGGGCATCGTCAAATATTGCGCAGCGCGGTCCAATATGCAGCAAGACCTGCTGGAGGCCAAAATCGGCGATGCCATCATGGTGGCCGCTGGCGAGGTTGCAGAGGGCAAGCTTGATGATCATTTCCCCCTGAAAATCTGGCAGACCGGATCTGGTACCCAGAGCAATATGAACGCCAATGAGGTCATCGCCAACCGCGCCATTGAAATGCTGGGGGGCCAGCTTGGATCAAAAACCCCGGTGCATCCCAATGATCACGTCAACCAGTCGCAATCCTCAAACGATACCTTCCCGACCGCCATGCATATTGCTGCCGTTGAAGAGGTCGATCACCTGCTCAAACCGGCCATCACCACCCTGCGCAATACTTTGAATGACAAGGCCAGACAATATAGTTCTATCGTCAAGATTGGCCGCACCCATTTGCAAGACGCGACCCCCATGACCCTTGGGCAGGAATTTTCCGGCTACACACAGATGATGGATAATAGCCTGCGACGGCTCGACCAGGCCCTACCCGCTCTGCTGGAGCTGGCGCAAGGGGGAACGGCTGTTGGCACCGGCCTCAATACAAAAAAAGGCTTTGACGAAATCTTTGCGCAAGAGGTCGCCCAATTTACAAAACTGCCCTTCATCACTGCCCCCAACAAGTTCGAGGCGCTGGCCACCCATGATGCGCTGGTCGAACTCTCCGGCGTCCTCAACACACTGGCCGTTTCCCTGTTCAAGATTGCCAATGATATCCGCCTGCTGGGCTCTGGCCCGCGCTCTGGCCTCGGCGAATTGAGCCTACCAGAAAATGAACCCGGCTCCAGCATCATGCCGGGCAAAGTCAACCCGACACAGGCCGAAGCGCTGACCATGGTGTGCGCGCAGGTCATGGGCAATCACACCACGATCACCATCGCCGGATCGCAGGGTCATTTCGAACTCAATGTCTTCAAGCCGGTGATCGCCCTCAACATCTTGCAGTCCATTCGCCTGCTGGCCGATGCCTCAAACTCTTTCAGCAGCAATATGATTGAAGGCCTGCGTGCCAATGAAGCGCATATAACTTCACTTATGCAACGATCTTTGATGTTGATCACAGCCCTCGCGCCTCATATCGGCTATGACAAGGCAACAAAAATTGCCAAAACAGCTCATGAAAATGGTACAACGCTGAAAGAAGAGGCCGTGCGACTTGGATTTGTCAGCGCCGAAGAATTCGATCTGGCGGTTGATCCCTTAAAGATGATTGGCCCCTATGAGGAATAAGACACTATGACAGATATGGTCCAAAATCAGGGCACTGGCGAACCGCTGCATGTGGTCAGCCATGGTGAAATGGAAACAGCAATTGTCCGCATCGCCGGGGATAGTGGCGATGGCGTGCAGCTGGTCGGCGGGCGCTTTTCCATATCAAGCGCGCTGGCTGGCAATGACATGGTGACCTTTCCCGACTATCCGGCCGAAATTCGCGCTCCGGCGGGCAGCATCTATGGCGTATCGGCCTATCAGCTGCATTTTGGCGGACGCGACATCAAAACCATTGGCGATAGTGTCGATGTGCTGGTGGCCTTTAATCCCGCAGCGCTAAAAAGCAATCTGCCGCTGCTCACCAAGGGCGGCATTCTGATTGTCGATATTTCCAGCTTTAGCGCGGGCAATCTGCGCAAGGCCCGCTATGAAAATTCGCCGCTCGAAGATGGCAGCCTGCAGGGCTATCGGGTCATCCTGCTGGATATTGGCAAAATGGCTCTGCTGGCCGCGCAGCCGTTTGGCCTCACCAAAAAGCAGGCCTTGCGCTGCAAAAACTTCTTTGCTCTGGGGCTTTTATTCTGGCTGTTTGGCCGCGACAGATCCGGCACACTCAAATGGATAGAGCAAAAATTTGCCAAACTGCCCGATATTGCCAAGGCCAATATGGCGACGCTGAAGCCGCCGTATTGGCTGAAATTGCCAAGCGCCTGAAGGCTTACGAGGCCAATATGGAAGCGGTGGAGCTGCGCAAGGCAGCCGCTGACCTGCGCGCCATTTGGGCAGCGGGCAATGAGTATTTGCAAGCCGCCGCGCCGTGGACTTTATATAAGCAAAGCCCTGAAGATGCGGCGGCGATTGTCCGTTTTGCGCTTAACCTCATCCGGCTTTATGGCGTGCTGTCTGCGCCCTATATCCCTGATGCCTCCAAGGCCATCCTGGCGGCTATTAACGCTGAAGATGCCGCTTGGCCAACAGACCTCGAGGCGGCGTTAAGCGCCCTGCCCGCGGGCCATGCCTTCTGCACACCTGACGTGCTTTTTGCCAAAATCACCGACGAGCGGCGCGATGAACTGGAAGCGCAATTCGCAGGCGAAGAATAGCGGTGCGTGGAGGACCACGCACCCTACGACAATACGCCACGTTATGTTTACCCCGCCCTTGAGTTTGCGCAGGGAATCGCGCAGACTGTTGAGGTCGCCCGCTTCAGCGGGCATGGCTATAAAAATAACCCACAGGAAGGACACCCCATGAGATTTTCAAAACGCACATTAACCACAGCGCTCGGCGCAACTGCGCTCAGCACCCTGCTGATGACCAGCGCTATGGCGCAAACGGTGAATATCACCATTCTCGGCGTTGGCGATATTTATAATTTTGACGCAGAAGACGGCCGTGGCGGCATGGCGCGCCTAAACGCGGTTGCACTGGCCGAGCGGGCAGC
>JAKIUO010000239.1 GCA_021647535.1 Hyphomicrobiaceae bacterium | reverse complement strand
GTGATCAGCGTGACGATTTTCGAAAAAACACCATTGGATCAATTGCTTGCAAACGCGGAGTGCAAAAGCGCGAATTCCGCTTCAGATAACCAGTTGAATCTATTCAATTATTAACCGGACACTAGTGATTTCAAAATGGGTTTGCAAAGGGCTCGCCCTTTGCCGGGAGCGTGAGGGCAGAGCCCTCCATTAAGCAGCCTTGTACCTTACGATGTCGGTGCCAGCTTGCTTGTCAGGTTTTCGAATTCTCTTCTGAGGTCCTTGTTTCGAAAGACATTATCAAACCCAGGCGCTTCCAGTCGGCGGATGGCTTCGAAACTTGTGCTGGCGTCTTTTATGAGCGAGCGCAGCTGGAAACTGGCCTCGACGGTGAGGTAGGTATTGTCGGCGATGCGCAGATCGCGCAGGGTGCGCTGGCGGGCGCGTGACATCTTATCGCGTTGGGTCAGCAGGTAGCTGCGATAGGTCTTGGCGACTTTTTCCGAGAAGGTTTGCGACTTCAGATTGGCCAGCAGGGTGTTGCGCTGATCAATACGATTGCGCTTGCGCAGTAATTGGTAAGTCTCGCGGCGGGCAGCGCGAATATCTTTGATGATGGCACGAAGGCGCGGCAAATAGAGCGTGTCGATTTTGTCAATGACCAGTTCTTGAGCGTGCACCAGCAGGGCGAATAGCGAGGCGTGCATGGCGAAATAGCGGCGGGCGGCGGTGACGTTTTCACCGTTTTTATCCATCAAAAAAGCCAGGCGCTGGTCGATGGCGCGTGCCGCTTCAAAAGCGGCCACCAGCTTGACGACATCTGAGCCGATGACGCTGCCGAGCAGCACGTCAAGCTGGGCATCCTTGATTTCAATGCCGCTTTTCCGAAGGCCAGCGGCGATTTCTTCTTTCGTCGTCTTGATATTCTTTTTATTGCCTTTGATACGGGCCGTGAGATCGGAGATCTTTTCGTCGATGGAGGCCACTGTGTCGGTAATATAGCCAGGTAAAAAGGCATCGTCAGGCGCATCCAGCTGCTTTTCGCGTAAGGTGGCGATCTGGTTTTCAAGCCTTTTGATGGTGTCGCGGCGTTGCCTGAGTTTTTTCTGCAGGGCAACGATCGGCACTTCTGTGACGATTTCCAGCGCGGCATCAAGTAGCCGGTTGACCTTTTGCTGGCGATCTTCACGGGTTTCGACCCAGGGAGGGGCGATGATGGAATATTCATGTTTACTGGGTAGCTTGCGGGCGTCGTGCCTGATCTTGGCGGTATCCTTGAGGATTTCGTCGATAGCGGAGAGCAGCCGTTTTGAGCGCTCATACTCCGCTTCACCGGCGCGTGGGTCTTGTTTCGCTTTCGCGGTGTCCGTTGCATCTGCTTTGGCCGCGTTGGCAATATTTGAGAAAGCGGATGCGCTCAATAGACTGAAAGCGATGAATGAGGCAAATACAGGACCTTTAATATGTGACAGCATTTTGCGCAGGATCTCCAGGTTATAAGCCAGCGGCTATGGCGATTCCGCTGCTGACGGGTGAACCTCTTTGATCGGACAACGGTTTTTCGCAACCTTGTCCGGCCTTCGAGTGTTTTGAGCATACATCAGTCGTAAACACCACTTCTGTGGATATATAGGTTGTAAATATGACGAAAACCCAAGTCAGCTGGTTAGGAATGCTCTAAAAGGTCGTTTTATGAGCGGTTTTGGCGCACATTTAGCTTTTTTCGTGCGCAAAACGCCGCACACTAATATTAGTCATTGTGAATATTAGTATATGTTGATATATAGCAATGCAGGTCAGTACCTCTTTACTATTTACTGGCCATGGATGCTGGTTTTCCCAATGGATTGGACTTTCAGGTATAGATACTGGTGCTAACACCTCCATCTGAACCGTTTGTCTCCAGTCTCGCAGTTCGCTCTGCCAGACTAGCTTCTTCTCGCAAACCGGTGTATGCAAAATACACCACAACTTCAAGCCTCGCCTTTTTGGCGGGGCTTTTTTTTGTCGCAAGAGGGGATACTCTAGGGCCATTTAATTCTTAAAAGCTTTGCTTCGCAAACGGGCTGCCGCCCGGACCCGCTTGGGGAACGAGTTCCCCAAACCCCTTACTTTTTTGAATTTGATGATGGAAAAACGGGAGGTTTGGAGGGGCTCCTCCAACGGGGTCCAGCGCTAAAATAGCGTAGTGGTAGCGCAAAATATAAAAGGGCTGTCTCCGTCGCGAAGCCAGTTTATGCGAGAATTGAATGGCTCTGGGTACTCACCTCACTATAAATCGGAAAATTTCACAGAGAAGGTCAGTCATTTTGCGGATTGGTATAAATAATGATATGTATCTGGGGAGCGGGGAGCGAACACAAATAAAAAAGGACAGGGAATAGCAGTACCCTGTCCTTTTTATTAGATATCATGCGCGGGGTCGTCGATTTAGTATACAATCCACTACATGAACAATTCTGTACATACTGACTAACAAAGGACTTACGCTAAGACATTTATACTAACTAACTAACTAACTTAATCTGTTGATACTGGTCTATATACTGAACAGAATGCCACAAGAGCATTGCGATACAACTAAATGAAACTCATACACATAACAAGTGACTACAAGTACTAATGGAAACCTTTACTTAATTTACACTATTACAAACAGTACAACCATACTATTTACAGTAACTACAGCGTTTCACTACTCATTTACAGATAACTACTAATGATACAAACGCTTTACAAAAAACACCCCTGAATTGACTTCAGAGAATATGACAGGATCCAGATTGCGGTCATCGATCCAGTGTCAAATCGTCATATGCAAGAAATATAAGGTTTCCAAACTCAAGGAGGTTACACTCAAACTAACCTGAACTCATTTCTTATTGACAATTTTTATATTAACCAAAAATTAACAAATTACCAGAGGGAATGAGTGATTTTGTCTCAATCTTGTTGCTTTGGGGGGTTATCAACAGGGTTCTGTGGATTATTAACAGGTTTATCACACTTTTTCCGGGTCGGAATGAGGTCTTCATCATCATCCATGATAGCGCGCCAGGCGGCTCCGTCGAGATCATCATATTGTCCGGACTTCAAGGCCCACATAAATCCCATGAGGCCGATAAACCCGAGAAACAGGGCAAGCGGCAAGAGTACATAGACAAAATCCATTAGTGTGTCTTTCTGAGGAGTTGAGCGCGCAAGGCATTTAGGGTGACGATGATGGATGAACCTGACATGAACAAGGCGGCGAGCAGCGGGGTGACAAAGCCAAAAACCGCCAAAGGAATGGCAATGACATTATAGCCTGCAGCAAAAAAGAAATTCTGGATGATAAGGCTACGGGCTTTTTTTGAGACGCTCAGGAGGTCAAGTAGGGGAGACAGGCGATTGCCAACGAGAATAATATCGGCGGATGCCTGGGTGATATCAAGCGCACTGGCCGGCGCAATCGAGACATTGGCGGCCTGTAGGGCGGCAGCATCATTCAAACCATCGCCAATCATCATGACTTGAGCGCCGGTGGCCCGCAGTTTTTCAATATGGGCGATTTTCTGCGCTGGCTGAACCTGGGCTTGATAGCGAACGACACCAAGTTGTTGCGCCGTATGAGCGACAGCTTGTTCTTTGTCTCCCGAAAGAATTTCGATGGCAAAGCCTTGTGCCTTAAGGGAGGAGATCACTTCGATGGCATCGCTTTTGAGGTCTTGATGAAATTTAAAACAGATGGGCTGTTGGCTATTTCTGCGAAACCATAGTTCGGAGTGCGTTTTGTCATCGCCGGAAGAGAGGGGGGCAAAAGAGGGGACAGGCAACTCATTTTCTGGCGCGCAGAATTTCAGGCTGCCAAGCTTGAGTATTTGTCCGGCGCTCTCAACCTCCATGCCGCTGCCGCTGATCTCATTGGCATTGGGGAAGGGGGGTTGTTTGTCGGCATGTCTGGCAATTGTCCGGGCCAGAATATGGTGGCTGGAGCGGGCGAGGCGGGCGGCATCACGCAGATCATCGGCCTTGATCTCTTCAATATTGAGAATAGCCGGGTCTGGTTCTGTCAACGTACCGGTCTTGTCGAAAATAATAATGTCGGGGAGAGCGGCGC
>JAKIUO010000238.1 GCA_021647535.1 Hyphomicrobiaceae bacterium | reverse complement strand
TGGGCGAGATGGTGGCAAAGATAGATGCGGGCCATCCCGTCGATGGTTTTACCAGCGCCATCAAGCGTTGCGGCATGGCGCTGGCCAAGCACTACCCTCCCGGCCTGTCGAATGAAAACGAACACCCCAACCACCTCATTGAGCTGGAGTAAAGCTGCTTGATGCGTCTTGTCTTCGCCGCACGGAGTGCTGCGTACACAGCGGCGGGATGGAGCCCCCAGAGTATAGCCCTCCAAGAGCATAACCGAAAGTCATTTATGCAAAGAAAGGGGATGAGGAAGGCGAGGTGCAGCACACAGAACTACAGTTCGGAATTCAGCTCCGCTTTCCTGCCGCAAACAGTCGATGGCAGACTTTCTGGAATGTGCCAGAATCGCACGTTCGTCTACAGGATGGTATGCAGAGAAATTTAGATAAAAAGTAACTTTACACGGAGTATTATTGGTGAGCCGAGCAGCTTAAGAGAAAAATATATTTATATACGATACAAGTTTACGAATATTGTCCCGGTGCCTATGATGGATACGTAAATATACTTATGCGATAATTTCATGTCCGCACAATTGCTCAGGGTATATATACAGCGTTGCACCGAGGGTTGGGGGAGTAAAGTATCGTGTTACCCGCAAATTCATCGTCTCGAAAAGAGACCCAGGCACAGCTTGGCATTAGCAGAGGTTCGCGGGCTATTCCCATCCTCCTGCTTTTTATGACCATCATTCTATTCGTCGTTTATGCCCTGCCAGCTGACAATAATGGTTTTGCCACAAAACTGGGCTTTCCCGAGGGTGCAGCACTGACCTTCTGGGGCGTTATTGAAGCCTTGAACGACTCTGAAGTAAACAAGAGGCTCATGTCGACACTAAGCGAGCAAGGTTTTTTAGTCGTTGGCAAAGAATACGTCGTGCCAGGTTTAAAAATATATCTTGAGCAACTGGTGCATAATATAGGCGCGATCACCGAAAGCGCGTTATCCAATCTCTGGCAGCTGACTCTTTTTTCGTTGCTGCCGGGCTTTGCAGGCCTCATATACCGACGTAATTTCGGGCGTTGGTTCCTCATGTCTTTCACAATTTTGCTGGCCATCAAAGCTTCGGGCGTTTTCGGCTCGGTGACCAGCGCCGAGCCAATGCCGGGTTCTGGAGAGATTTTCTTTTTTCTCTTGTCGCAGCTTGTTGTGTTGATTTTGGCACTACGTCTACAGCGCCACGCCACGAGCCTGAGCCGTATTCCCCCGAACATTTATAATTGGGGATTAATTAGCCTTCTGACCATCGTTGGCATCGCCTGTTGGCAGGGGTGGGGCCCTGGAATGGGGGCCGCGACAAACAGTGCCGGCCAGGTGATGGAGACGAATACGGATACGAACGCCATACCACGTGCCGGGGATGCCTCTTCGGCGATCACGCCTGCTCAGACGGAAAAACCTGTCGCCAAGGTCCCCGACAAAGAAGCCTCTATCCGCAGCTGGGTCTTGTCATTCTTTGGAAGAGACCGCAGTTGGATCTGGTCATTCCTTGGAACAGGCTTCACGGGATGGGTGTTCAAATGGGAATTCATCCTGATCGGACTACCGCTGGTCTATACGCTATTGCGCAATTCGTCTTCCTGGAGCGCACGGAACCAAAAGAACATCATCATTTGTCTGGATGGCACCAGCAACACACCTGACCAGATCGAAATGGGATTTGCCGCTCAGACCAATGTCTTCAAACTGTTCAAGATGCTGAAGGCGGATAAACAGGGTGGTTATGTGCCAGTGGGCCAGTTTGACGCTTCCCTTTGCAAAAAATATGACGGCAGGCAGATTGCATTCTATTATGCTGGTGTTGGCAATAAATATGACAGCGACCCCATATTGCAGACCCTTGGCATGGCAACGGGTATGGGGGCGGCTGAAATCGTCGAACGTGCCTATCTCGACCTTGTGCGTGTCTACCAGCCGGGAGACCGGATCTTTATCACCGGCTTTAGCCGAGGGGCGGCGATTGCCCGGCTGTTGGCCCGTGCCATTGATGCTCGTGGCGCACCGCGCTCGATGTGGACGCTAAAACTTTTTGGCAAACACAGAACAATTTGGACCTCATCGAAGAAAAAACCAATGCTCATTACAGTTCTGGGCTGTTGGGATACGGTCGGGGCTTTTGGGGTAGCCAAGACCATAGCAGGGATAAATTTCCAAAAATTGAATGCTTTCAAGGATCTGACCATCCCAGACAATGTCTCACAAGCCTATCATATGGTGGCACTCGATGAGCAGCGTGACAGTTTCGATCCTACATTGATGGACCCGGACCCCATCCGCCCCGAACGCATCGTCGAGGTTTGGTTCGCAGGCGATCATGCCAATATTGGCGGCGGTTGGGCGACCGACCGTCTGTCTGATGTTACGCTCGACTTCTTGCTTAGTCGGGTGAGTAGCGGCTACGCCATAACCAAAGAACAACGGCCTGGAGCCGATGAAAGTTGGGGGCTTTATCTCACTGCCAAAAAATGCAAAAAGGCTGATGTGGAGGATCGAGATGGCTCAGAATATGATGGTGTCGCTGCTGTCGACCCGGACCCGCTTGGACAAGTGAGGCAGTGGTTCAGCAATCTTTATACCTACCGCCCGCGCACTCTGCCGCTGCACGCGGTTATTTCCGAGACGGTATTTGAGCGCATGACAAAATCAATGCCTATCTATGCACCCCAAGCTCTGTTCGATCTCAATGATGCATTGGATGAAAAGCGCGACCTGATCGATGAAAAAGTTGGGAAACTGGTAGAAACCAACTCGCTTGACGAAACTGAGCGTAAAAATATCATCGGGTTTAAGGAAAAACTGCGTTTGTCTCGCTGGCCTAAATACTGGGCCAGTGTCGTGGCCACTCGAAAACCGCTTTCGGTTGAGCAGGTGTTGAGCAATATGGATAGCGTTGCCGCTGTATCCCTGGAACCTGCTGAAACCCCACCTCAAACCCTTCCCCAAGAGCTTTTGGAGGCAAAGTCATCATGAAGGTCCTGGCTTTGCCGTTGGTCCTGATCGTGGTCCTTTTCTTGCCAACGCAATCGCATGGTTTTGGTATTAATGTCGAGGCTGAAAGCAAGCTGGGGGATCATTTCTGGATTATCCGAAAAATAAGAAAAAAACGGTACGGGAAGCTCCGCCAAGGCATTCATGAGCGCATCACTCTGGAGGCTCTCAAAGACGCTGAGCGCCGTCGGCCCTACAAGGCCCGGCATCCGCAGATGAGAAGGCAGGTGATCTATGGTCTGCTCTTTAATGATGATCCAGGGGGGTATCTGTTTCCCAGGACCAGTGGCAATCCTCGCGGTTATAAATATACCAGGGATTCTGGAAGTTCGACGGTTAATGGCATCAAGTGGATGCAGAAGTTCGGCCTGGTCGTTGCCAGGATGAAAAAGCTTTACATTCTGAAAAAGGAGGAGCTCTCCCAAAAAAAAGGGCCGGTAGGATGGCTCCTTCGTCGAAGAGGTGAGAGAAAACGCCAGAAGATGGAAGCAAAGCTCAACAAGGATATTCTCTGGGCCAGCCATTTTGGTGATCTCCAATATCTTCACGCCATGGGTCTTGGTCATGAGAGCCGGAAACTGATCATCACCCGGATGCGAGGATATTCGCAACATGCCTGGTCTGCAGCCATCGGTGCAATGACGTTCGATTGTTTCAAGGCTGAAATCAGGCAAGTCAAAAACCAGGATTACAGGCCTTTGTTGGGTAAAAAGGACTGCCCGATCATAAAAGCGGCGAATTCGCAGAGAAAGCGTCAATTGCTGAAACAATTTGATGAATATGATGCCCTGTACCATACGAGTGACCCTGCTGAATTTAGATATCGTGCGCTTGGTTCGATTTTGCACATGATTCAAGATAGCTACGCCAAAGGTCATACGGTTCGAGAGGGGTGGAGGAGACAAAATTCCGGGCGCATAATGTATTTTCAAAACTATGCAGAACAAGATGGTGATAAACACGGCGCTGTCGACACGCATCGGTCACAAAAAGTCGACAACTGGAACAAGAACCCTGGCGCGAAAAAGGCCATCCAGCGTACTACTAAGGTTATCACATATTAACAATGGGG
>JAKIUO010000237.1 GCA_021647535.1 Hyphomicrobiaceae bacterium | reverse complement strand
GCGGTGATTCTGTCAGCGGCTGAGCGGGCCTTATCGAGGCGGTCTTTGGTGGTATGCCAAGCCTCTGCCTGTCGGTCCGGTTCCTGTGAGCGGTGGGCAGCGAATTGCATCAGGGTGGTGTAGGCGGCAAGGGTGGAAAAGCCAACCAGCCCCGCCAGCATCAGCGTTCGGGTGAAAGCCCAGCCAAAGGCCCGGTTTTGATGTCGTTTCGGATATTGGGGGCCAGTGTCGGCTTGAACATATCGACAGCGGCCAGCATGGCAGCGCCGCCCCATCCCAGCATGCCAAAGGCCGTCAGCCCGTTCATGGCGGCTGAGCCCCCGGCAACGATCCTCACCATTGTTTCTGAAAAGCTCGGAAGCGCTTCCCTGATCTTTCCGATTTTGCTATAAACTGTGCTCATGGCGTTCAATCTCCTATGATTGCTAACTACGTCATCACGTCCCGGGATGGTGCCAGCCATCGCCGGGGCAATTTTTGTGTTTTGCTGACACCACACATAGCTCTGACTTGCTAAACAAGTGTGTCTATGCCTCTGTAATTGCGTGATTAAATGCGAAGTCAACAGTTGTCTTGGAGAAGTGCCCACGACACTCTCGGCAGGGTTGCGGAACACGTCCCCGGCAAAGCGAAACGCCAGCGGATCACCAGCAAAAGAAATGGAAATGGGGACGGTACAGCTCGGCCGGTGGGCGGCTCGGTGGTGGATCACGGCGGCAACAGCTCGAATCAGCCTCGGCACAGCCACAACAGCCCAACACACGCGACTTTCGGGCAGAGGTGTTTCGCTCCAAAAACACCCATGTCACAGCTCTGGAGCGGTGGGCAATCAGGATTGGCAGGCAGGACCATTCTTGTGAAGCGGTGGGCGAACGCTTTCAGCAGACCTGCACCATTGTGTTGAAGCAGTTGTGAGGGGGAAACAGCATGGATTTGGCCCAAAATATACAATCCGTACACATCCTGCCTTGTCCGCGATCTGTATCAGTTTTGTTCTCTGTCCATGATTTTGTCCACGATTTAAATCACTTCTGTGCGTTCTATCCGTTGCAAAAGAAACGCTAAGTCTTTGATTTTTATATACCTGCCTAAAATAGTGTGCCCGGATATGGACAGTAGTCCACGGATTTGCAATCCGTTTTGCTTTGGCGGGCAAATCGGGCACCTCTTTGTTCAATTCGTCTTGATTTCCCGCACTTGTCCGGGCTTTAGTCTGCCAATTGCTCCAAGGAGTTCTGGCATGAGTTCAACGAGATCAGGCAGGCGGTTGGTTTTTGCCCGTAGGACAAGGACGGCAAAGGGCCGTTCCTTGAGATTCTGCTGATATTGAAGGTTTGTGTCAGTTGTCACAAGAACATCAAACTGCCCTTCCATAGCGTCAAGAAGATCGCTGTCGGTCAATTCATGCAGCTCGGCAAAACGCGCAGTTTGCACATCATGATCGGAAAGTTTATGTCGCAAGTCCTGTGGAATGCAGGCATCAAGCAATATTTTCATGAATGAGCCCTGCGGACTTTACTATCGGCAGGTTCATCAGATGAAATTCGCTCGTTGGCCATTTTAAGCACCGCTATGGCGTGTTCACGTGAGACATCAGGGAATTGGGCCAGAAAATCATCCAGCGGATCGCCAGCTTCGAGATAGTCAAACAGGTTTTTCACTGGTACTCGTGTTCCCGTAAAGACGGGAGCGCCGCTCATATAGTCTTTTGAGGTTGTGATCAGCTTGTCAGGCAATTGCATTTGTCATCTCCGGGAAAGCCGTCCTAGTTTGGCCGTCTTGAAACAAGGTCTGACAGGAATATAGCAATAATGGCCTGTGTTGTCAGTTTTTTCATGTGCGTTTTGTGAGGTTAAATCAAGAGTTTTCAAATTTTACGAGATCAGTTCAAGGTCGGTGTGGGTGAAATCGTTTCCCTTAAAGAGGAGAGGCATGCCAGCTGTTTTTGCCAGGGCGTAGGTTGCGCAGTCACCAAAATTCAGTTGAGCCTTGTGCCCCTGTCCCTTGCCGTAAAGTGTAAAGGCTTTCTCCGCAGCCATTCTTTGCTCGGGGTTGAAGGCCACTTCCTGAGCTGCGAACCCATTCAGCAAGGCATGGAGTTTGTCGACACCCTTTGCGCCATAGCGACTATGCATGACAATGCCTGCTTCAAGAGCCGATACAGCAGATATTCTGATTGTGTCCGTATTCTCGAGAATATCAAGAAAAACACCTTCCTCCGGCTCATTGAGCAGGATGGCAATGAGCGCCGAAGTATCAACAATCATGTTGGCAGGCCATTTTCGTCATAGCCAAGAATTTCATCGGCAGTGCGATCGTCAAGAACGGGCAGTTTTGAGACTTCCTCAACAATTTTTTCAATGGCCTTGCGGTCAAACTTTTTGCCGACTTTTTTGGTTGCGACCGGTTCTATGGTCACATTGACCAGTTCATCGGGTCGCACACCAAGGCGCTTTGCCCATTGATCAGGCAAATCGCGTCCTTTGATATTTTCTAATGTCGCCTGTTTCATGCGGGCATCCTTATCAACTCTCATGCTGGGGGCAGTATAGCACCCGTTCTTGGTTCTGTCAGCCATGAAACAAGGGGAGCGGCAGGGGAATATATAGGGTCATTTTAAGATCCATAACATGAACATCTGGGTCTGCGATGCATGTTTTACAATCAATGCAGCCAACCGCGTGGATACGCACCCCTGTCGCGTAGGCTTGTAAAACATTTATCTAGTAAAACCAAAGGATTGTCATGCTTTGTTCTCATTTACACCGAGGGGGTCGCAGGTTCGAGCCCTGCACCGCCCACCATATTCCTTATATATTTCCGTGGTTTACCCCGGTCACAAAATGTTCCAATCGGAATGTTTTCCAGTCTGGGGGCAATTGTTTTCCAGTCTTGCTGATGTTCCGGCTTCGTTTTGTTCTTTTATTGTTCGCTTTTTTCCCATTTCAGGATGGCCTCTTTGGCCAGATGCTGGTTGTTGACCATGAGCGAATAGTGCTCGACCATCTGCCTTGTTTGCCCGGTGATTGAGCTGACCTGCGCATCGGTGCAGCCAGCCTCCAGCAGGAACACCACAGCGCTTTTGCGTAACCCGTGAAATACCAGCCCCCGTTCCTTGAACATGGCCATTTCCGGCTTTGCGCGTTGTTTTGTCCAACTGGCCTTGAAACCGGTGCCCCAGGGCTGGCCTCGTGAATTGGTCAGGATAAAAACGGATTTGCGCTCCATTTTATCCAGCTCGACCTGCAAATCGCGATGCACTGGCACCCAGACCGCCTTGCCGGTTTTGCCCTGCACCACCGAGATCACGCCATTATTGATATCCGACCATTTCATATTGAGCACATCGCCCTGACGCTGCCCCGTATAGAGGGCCAGCGCGGCCGCCTGCCACATTTCCGGGCGTGCGTGCTCCTTGAAGTGATTGATCGCCTCCCAGGGCCACGGTGCGTATCCTTTGCCGGTTTTCAGTTTTTTGACGCTCTGGCAGGGGTTGATCTGGGTATATTCGCGCGGAATGGACCAGCCAATGACGCTTGAGAGCACGTCGAGCAGATAATTGGCCTTGGCCGGGGTCTTGGCAAAACTGTCGCGAATGCGAAGAACGTGGCGCGATGTCAGCCCCCTGACGTGCAGGCCTCCCCAAGCCTCCTCGACAATAACGAGGTAACGGGCATATTCACTGGCGGTTTTTGGCTTGAGGGCCTTGTATTCCGGGCTTTTCTTGTATTCTTCAATGAGGGCGGCAAATGTGCCTCTGGCGGATTGGGGTGGCGGTTCGCCATTCAGCCGGGCGATTTCCTGCCAGAACTGCGGTTCATGAGGCTCGGCCTTGATGCGAACGCGCTGGCCTTCCTTTTTGTTTTTGCATTCGCGCCCTTCCTGATAGTAATAATAATATCGGCCGCGTGTTTTGACGCGGCGGACAAATTTAGGCAGCGCGATCATCGGCTTTTTGGGCTGTTTTTTTCGTCGTTTTTTGTTTTGGGGCGACATGGTCTATCCCTTCGTCGTACTCATCTACATATTCAGCATCACCACGTTCGCTCGTGTCCTTGAGGGTTTCAACCATTTCGAGTATATCGGGCC
>JAKIUO010000236.1 GCA_021647535.1 Hyphomicrobiaceae bacterium | reverse complement strand
ATAGTCGTGGCCTGACAGATCGCCCTTTTTCATGGCCTCACCCTCGACCTTGGTCAGACGACCTTCCATGACAGCAACCACGTCTTTTTCCATACCGGTCACCTCGTCACGAAGCGCACCATAACCAGTAAATCGTTTACGAATACCTGCGCCAAGGCCAAAATGGGTCAACGTGTGCATGTCCCAGCCCTTCAGTTTGAACGAAGCCTCCATTTCTTTGAGCCCCATGGCAATTTGCGTTGCGCCAACCGAACCGCCGGGTTCAAAGGTCTGGAGGTTTTCCTCAAGGTCAGGCAATTTGAGCTCTTCCAGCTGCAAATGCTTGGAAGCCTCAGCAATCGGATCATTGCCGACATAAAGGTTGATGCCGTGTAATATATTGAGCGCCATGGGCATCTCCTTAAGCTGCTAGATTAACTGACTCGATTTCGCGCATCACGTCGCCGATCAGCGTCTGATAAGCCGGGCGATAGCGGTGCGAGCCGACGGTGATATGCTGCATGGGCGGGGCTTCTTCGGCCTTGAACTCGATACGCAGATTACCCAGTCTGAGCTGCTCGGGCGCGTTCAATGAGGGATCAAAGACGATCTCGCCATCGATGATCTTACCTTCTGCGATCAGTGTGCGCAGAAAGGAATTGAGCGTTTCGTAGACGGTGGTGACCGCATGGGCGGTGATATTGTTGTTGTCAAGAAACGGTTTCAGGCTCTGCTTCAAAGATTTGAGGATAAAGTCGCGGCCGCGCTGGACCGAATAGAACCGCCACAGCGGATCGTTGGAGGCGCTTTCATTGCCCCAGAACGTAAAGCCACCCTCGGCACCTGATATCTGACCGCCAGCTTCTCTATATATGGTGGCGATCTGCTTGGAATTGAGGAAATTGGCCTCACTGTCCGGGTCGTCGATATAGTAGGAAACCGGGCGCGAAACACCGGCAATGCCACCCATCGTCTGATTGGAGAACGACCAGAATGGCCCGCCCTTTTCTTTGTCGCGCTTGACGCCCAGCCCGGCCACGCGCGCCGATGCCGGTTGAATGGTCGGGGCAGTTTCGCCCTCACGCCAGAGTTTGACGTGAGGATCAACGATAATCAGGCGAGAGCTGTTATGATCTCGGCGATATTCCAGCGCCGCTTCTCTGTCCGTGTCGGGGCCGTCCGCTATCATAACCGACATCAACCGCTCGCAGATCGGGATCAGTTCGGCAACCACCGGATTGGCTTCATTGCCCGGCCGCTGCGATGTAAAGCCGGGCGCGACAATGATATTAGGTTCAACACCCAGTTCAGAGGCACAGTGGTTGAACCCATGCACGCCCGTCGCTGACGCAGCCGATCCGATAATGTTGGACAGAATTTTTTCAATGTCGTCTGCCTCTTCAACCCGCTGGAAAATCATCGAGGCCGAGATGCCCTGATCGGTCACAGCATCAGCGGCATCGCGCAGAGTGCCGCCAATTCCGAGTTTTTCGAGCGTGGCGGTTTCATGCGAAAACACCATCCGGGGTTCATTGAGCGGAAAAGCCTCTTCATCGACCCCTTCACCTGCGGTGCCGACCACGCCGATTGTGGTCATCTTGGCTGGATCGACGGGCCGGATTTCACCATTCTCGTGAATGAATGTCAGACCGTGATGATATTCTGACGGCATGTGGCAGACCTCCTATATTTGGGGCGATGATATCACCGCCCCATAAAGTGCACATAAAGCCGATGGCTATTCACCGGTGCTTTGCGCACTTGCTGCAAACACCTGCGAGACCTTGTTGAAGGCGTCGGCGCTTTCAGAGATGACCTGTTCGGCGCTGAGGCCCTTGGCGGCAAATGGCAGGGTGATTTCGCCGCTCTCGATTTTGGCGAGAAGGCCAACCGCCATCTGCTGTTCCTCAGCTGTTAGCGGTTTGCCCGCGATGATCTTGAGGATGAAGACGGTTTGCAGACTGGAGAGGTCCGACAATTTACCAAGCAGCGCAGGCGTGTCGCCCGCCGTTTTGGTGATTTCCTGACGGATCAGCTCGACCTTGTCAGGCGTGTTTTCCGGGGTTTCATCTTCCTCTTCGCCCTCTGCTTCCTTCTCATCTTCATCTGGCCCGGTCAGTGCGGCGGCCACCTCAATGGCGGCTTCATCGACCACGCCAAGGGCCTCCATATCGATGCTTTCGACATCAACTTCATCGGTCTCGGTTTCGGCTGTTTCCAGCTCTTCCAGTTCGTTTTCGTTCTCGCCCATGATTGGCTCCTATGTATAGAGTGTCTGTTTTGCTGTTCGGCTTAGTGGAACCTGATCACACTGTCGTAATTGCCCGGCTTGCCGCTGGCTTTTGGCGTGTGCTCATATTTGACCTTGGACAGCCTCTTTTTGGTATGCCAGGCTTCGATCAGGCTGTTGCTGTAGGAGATATAGGACCACTCAGAGATATTGCGAGCACTTGAGTAACTGGCATGAATGAAGCTCATGGTGTCGGCATAAAAACCGCGTCTGGCCTTGTCGACAATCAGCCACGGCACATTGGCGTGACCATTGCTGTAGGCACAGACGCCGTAATGTTTGACATCCGAAATGCGTGGTTGCGCTTTGCTGTTCCCGGCGCAGGAAACACGTCCACCTCCCGATACATAAATACCGTATTCAACCGTCTTGATATTGGCCATGCCACAATCGACATAGGATCCGATTTCAGAGGCATAGGCCCCACAACGATTATTGGAAAGCTGGGCTTTATAGGCGTAGATATAACCGCCATAGCGAGCCTCAAGCAGTCCCCAGCCTTTGTTTTGAGCGATGCCGCTGATCCTGCAATCGCGTACATCAATATGAGAACGACTACAATGAACGCCACTATCGGCGATCTTGCTCATATTGATGGCATGGCACCAATAGGCGCTATCGTGATAAGCCTCAATGCCATTGCGGAAGTTTTCAATGATGATAGAACCGCGCCGCGACCAGACTTCCGATTTAGCCGTGAGATAGATGGCGCGGTAGGATTTTATGCCGTGCCCAATCAGCTTGAAACCTGAAAAGCGAGCTCTACGGCAATTATAAAATAGGATGCCGTGCGAATAACCCCTTTTATCAGGCGTGAAGACAAGTCTTGTCTTTTCCGGGTGTGCTTCATCGCTCGACAATATCTGGATACAATCAAGGCTATCCACCGTGATGCTGGACACGCGATATTCACCGGGATCAACAATGATATTGATCCAGCGACCGGCTGGCCTGTTGATGGTCTTTGCATGATTGACCGCATGCTGGATCGACGGGAACTTACCCTTTACGTTGCCGACACGAAGAGTGATTGTGCCGGTGTAGCTCAGGTTTTTTATATCACGCCGCACCCGGCCAATGCTGCCGGACACACCGCCAATATCGCGGTCGATGGCTTCGATGGATGTGCGGATGCGGGCAACATCGGCACGGGCCGAGGGGTTGTCGGGATGGGGCAGCGGATAGCGTTTGTATCTGGTGACAGTGTTGGGCATATGAGCTCCTATTCGGTTATATTTCTGGGACGGTCGGTGATGTTGGAACGCAATGCTGAAACAAGTGGACGGTTGGCCGGATTGCCATAGAGCGTCAGTTTCACTCGGGCATCGCGGGCGACATATTTTGGTATTTTGTAGGTCCGCTCCAGCTTGCCATCGCCAAGCGGCGTGGTGTCTTCAAGCGGAGCATCAAGCCAGGCGTCTTCGCCGCCAACTTCCACCTTGACGCCGCTATCGCCGGGCAGGAAGCAATCAAAGGTGATCATTGCCTGAACCTTGTCGCCAGCGGGCATGGCGCGGCTGACATAATCGCCTTTGGCCAGCAGCTCGCCCTGAATGACGTGGATGAGCGGATAGAGCACCGACGAATGAATATTCGAACCTTTCAGCACAAAGGCTATTTTCAGGGTTTCGGTGATCCAGTCGTCAAAGCGGATGGTCTGGCCGGGATGGACATATAGTTGTTCGCCGCTTGCTCTGGTGACACGAACCAGAACGCTGGTATCAACCGCAGGCTCCTCAATCCCGGCCTCAACCAGAAGGTCAGAGCATCTTTTGACCTTGAGCGAGCCGAAATCGACAACGCGCTCTTTGGCGGTGAATTTGGCGGCATTAA
>JAKIUO010000235.1 GCA_021647535.1 Hyphomicrobiaceae bacterium | reverse complement strand
AAGGTGCGACCCCAGATATATCCGGCGCGGGTGGCAATGGAAATGTCGATGACATAGCGCACATATTGTTTGCCATCAGCCGCTTTGAAGCGCTCCTCAGCAATTTCCGAGGTGAGAAACATCAGCCCTTGAGCAGCACACACCCGGATGACCTCGAGCACGAAATCCTTTTGTTCGGTGGGCGGGTACTGATCGAAATATTCCACTCCGGTCGCCAGTTTCTCGACGATCTGGCCGGGGACGCGGTTTTCGGGGCAGGAAACAGGCGTTTTGCGTGGCGCGGCCAGCGGTTTTCTGATGTCATCACTCATGAGGCCAGCTCCAGCGCATCGACATTGTCAGCAAAGCCGATAAGTACAGCCTGAACCGCGAGGTCGCGACCGGGCGTACCTGCACTGGCTTGTGCCATTGCCTGTGCTGTCTGGCGGATAATGGCCAGTTGCTGATTAAAATTGCGTCGGGCAAGGAGAGACAGAGCCTCCTCGGCATCGCACACGGTTCTGATGATGCGTATGTTGTTCAATGGAAGTCCCCACATAAATGTCTGAACGCGGTAAACGCTTTCCAGAGTGGGTATACATTAACTGCCTAAGTTCGTCAATCCCGTATATACATATAATGTATATCAAGGGTTATAAATACAATTATTGGGTAATTTTTTGTGTAAAAGTCAGGCGTTGCGCCAAACCCAGAGCACTGGAGCGGCCCATTTTATTTCAACATCGACGATGTCATCGAAATACGGGTTGTAGGAACGCAGATTGAACAGGTTCTCTGCCGATCCTTGTTTCAGGATCTTGATATAGCCTTCGCCTGTGGTCGTCTCCAGTACGCAGTCTTTGTTGAGAGCGTGAGCAAGGTCCTGGCGATTGATTCTGCTGCAAACCAGAACCTCGCCATCCCGGTAAACAGGAGACATGGAATCACCTCGGACCCGAACGCCAACGATTTCATCGTTTTTTATGTCAAAGTCTACGTGTTCAAGGGCGGTTGTCGTACTTGCCGGGGAGAATTTCTCGCCAGCCCCGACAGATCCAATGATCGGAATAACCCTTGGAGCGGTGGCTGAGTGGAAAAACTCGGCAACAGTGGTGTTGGCAATTTCGGCCATTTGCTCTTGAAATTTCCTTTGAACCGGACTTGTTTCGCGCTCCCAACGACTGACAGATGCTTGTTCAACGCCAAAACGGTGAGCAAACGCTGTTTGACTTTCTCCAAGAGCTTCCCGCAGGGCCTTGATTTTTAATCCGATTCCTTTTGCCATAAAGGGACATTGGCTCAACTCGGCGTTTAATCAAAGTCAATAGCTGTATAACAGGCTTGATTTAGATAGTCAATCAATGTATATATTCCATGCAGTAGATGATTTAGGAGACACATTTGCCATGATGCCGATGAAATTCATTCGTGAACATATTTTCAAGATATCAACGCAGGCCGAGTTCGCTGACCTGCTTGGTTACCGTCAGGCCACGATCAGTCGCTTTGAAAACGGCATGGCGATTTCCTCCGGGGCGCAACGGCGCATCCGGGAGAAAGCCAGAGAGATGAAGATCCCCTGGGACAATAACTGGTTTTTCAACATACCTGATATGGCTGCGTAAAAACCGGGGTTTCTCCCCATTGTGGTTGGGAGGTTTATGGGGCGCAACCGCCCACACCATGGGAAAATGTGGTGTAAGGTGGTTGGCCTCTTGTGGGGTGGTTGTCTAACAGACGCGTATTGGCGTTCGATTGCCGGAGACTTTGGTTTGGGTCAAAACCGGTGAATGAGTTCGGTTTAACATGAGTTTGGTAAATACACGGAGAATTGCCATGGCGGTTGCTGCCTACAAAATTGAGTTGAATAGAAAAGACGAGAAATGGAGCGAGGATGAAGTCCGCAATTGGCTCCACCATGAGGCAAGGATGTCGGCGGACAGATCATTCACGGTCACGCAGCGACAGCTGGCTACGACCTGGGGGTGGTCTGTGGCATCTGTGCGCAATCTTCTGAAGTCAATGAAGATGGCCGGAATATTGAGCCGGGAAGTTTTGCCGAATAATGGCGGGACACGCCTGACTATTGTTGAGCAAAGGAATGATTCGGTTGTGCGGTTGTCAGCGCCCTTCAGAAGTCAAGCTGTCAAAAATGACAGTGATCCGGGAAGCTGGTCATTTGCCGATATTGAAACGCTCCAGTCAGCACCGTCAAAGGCTCTGATGGACAAGCTGTCTCACGCCTATCACGCCATCATCTATGGCAAGCCGGGATTTGAGAGTTGCGATGTCGAACATCTGGAGCTGATCGAGCAGGTGCTGTTTCCTGACATGTGTCCCTCATTGGCGCAGGCCGCATGAGTTGAGAATTGATGCGGAGCAGGGGGCCGGTCGTGAGGCCACGCTGGTTTTCCTTTCCGCATGTGGGTGAGTTGCGTTTTGATTTGAAGCAAAGCGGGGCGAACCATGAGCGAAACCATAGCAGAAATGCGCGAGCGTATTGAGGAACTGGAGGCTGAATTGGCCTACAGCAATGGCGTGATCTCAACACTGACCGAGCATGAATTGGTGTTTCCGTTGCACTGGAATCTTGGTTTGACCGAGACACGCATTCTTGCGGCCATGGCGCAAAAAGGCGGCACGGCTTCTATGGAGGCGATCATTACAGCCGTTTACTGGATGCGTGACGAACCGGATCGCCCCGAAGAGGTGATCAAAGTGACTGTGGCCAGGATGCGCCGCAAGCTGGTGAGCCATGCCATCGAGATCAAGGCTGTCACTGGTGTTGGATACGGCATTGACCGGCGCACCGCGCTGCGTCTCAAAGCCGTGCTTGCCGGGGAGGGGGATCCTCTGGAAAGGCGCAAGCCTTGCCGCAAGAAAAAGGAGAAACCGACGGTTCTGCCGGAGCTGCCATTATTTGATAGGGAGAAGCGCGATGACGTAGCGGCCTGAAAAACAAAACCGCCCGGTTGGCGAACCAACCAGACGGTTTATCTAAAGCGCGGAGCGGTCCAATGTGCAATTCGATCCGAAACGCGAAAATCACTCTCTAATTTCCTACCATGATTTTCGCCTCCGTACAACAAAAATGAACGAACTAACAACAGCTGGCCGCAGTATTGCGGGCCGGGCACGGGGGATATTGTGCAAAAATCTGGTACTGAAAATACAGCATCAAGGGGAGGGTTGCTATGAACGAATTTTCCTCTGGGGGCCAGCCTCCCTGCAATATTGATCTGGAACAGGCCCTGCTTGGGGCCATCCTTTGTGACAATGAGGTGCTGGAGAGGGTTGCCCTTGAGCCTCGACATTTTTTTGATCCCCTGCATGCGCGCATATTTGAGATGGCTGCCGGGCGTATCAATGAAGGGCGGCTGGCGACATCGGTGACGCTGCGCTCGGCCTTTGCCGCTGAAGAGCCGATCAGCGAGCAGGTGACGGCCGTGCAATATCTCGAACGGCTGGAAACTGCGGCGGCTTATGACGCTATCAAAAACACTTCTGAATATGCCCTGCAGATCAAAGAGCTGGCGGCATATAGAGAGATCATCGCCATTTCGATGACCGCAGAGCAGATGGCGCGTGAGAGTAGGGTGGCACCGGGCGAATTGGCAGTCGAAGCCATCGCGCAGCTCGACGATGTCATCGCCGCCCATCGCATTCAGCGCAAAACCAGTTTCTCTATCGACGCTGCCGCCAAAGAGGCGCTGGAGCGCGCAACGTCGCCAGATACAGACCCGCCGGTGACAACCGGCTTTAAATCTCTGGATGATCGTATTGGTGGGTTTTATCGGGGCGAATTTTCGCTTCTGGCTGGTCGTCCTTCCATGGGCAAATCGGCGGTTTCTGTCTCTATTGGCCTCAAAGCAGCAAAGGCCGGGCACAGTGTCCTCTATTTCTCACTGGAGATGACAGCGGAGGCTTTTGGTGGGCGCTGCCTGACTGATGAGGCGTGGCACCGCGACGACCCCATTGCCTACAAGGATCTGCGCCGTGGCGGACTGGAGGAAAGTGTCGTGCGCCGTCTTTATTATGACGGCCTGAAAAAGCTGGAAGGTGTGCCTCTCTATATTGATGAGCAGCCGGGGCTCCGCATCTCTGAAATCGTCTCGCGCGCCAGACGGCATCATCAGTTTCTGGAA
>JAKIUO010000234.1 GCA_021647535.1 Hyphomicrobiaceae bacterium | reverse complement strand
TCAGGATTTCAAAATCACATTTGAGGCCGAGCTTGAGATTGTTCGTCATGTCACGGGTGGCTTTGGGGCGCAATTCAAGTCGCTTGGTGAGCGCGAACAAGGGCTGATGAGCCATTTCATCGACGAAATCGTCCGGGGGTCCATGACCGATGTCAAAGAGACCATTGCCCGCATGGATGTGCCGTTGACACCGGTTTCGACAAAGTCTGAAGAAAAGCCATTGGCGGAAACCCCGTTGCAACGCTGGACCTCCAAGACCTATGTTGTGCCTGCCCTTTATGGTGTGCTTGGTCTGTTGGTGTTTGGCTATGCGGCCCTGGTGGCCTATACCAATATTTTTCATCTGGTGGTCGAGAGCGCCGTGGTCGGTGGGCGTGTCAGCATCATCAAGGCGCAGGCCGATGGCAGGATTATTTATAAGGGGATGGCCAGCGGTCAGCTCGTCAAGGCTGGCGAACTTATCGCTCATATCAACGACCCCCTTCTTGAAGCCCGCATTGAAAAAGCGGCGATTGAGATCAAAAGGAAGCTGGCTGAGCAGAGTTTTTTACAACAGCAAACCGGTGTTGCCAGCTCGCGGACCACGGAAATCATTCGCCAAAAAAGCGGCAGTCTGAAAAATCAGCGGCTCAGGGTTCGTAAAATCAGTGCAGAGGTCAAAAGGGCGCGCGCACTTCACAGATCGTTGGTGCGCCGTCTAAGGCGTGGACGAACGAAAAGGCAAAGAGTTGCCAACGCCAAGGCCAACCTGTCCAAATTGCGGGCGCGACTGGCCAAGGCCAAGGGTGTGCTCAAAGGACGGGCGGGGTTGGTGAAGCGCACCGGTAAATCCGGTTTGTTTGGCAAGCAACTGGTTATCAGTAATGATCCTTTATATCGAGCACGGCTGGAGCTGATTAAGAATGAGGTTGAGCTGGCCCGCCACGACCACCAGATCCTGCTCAAGCTGCGGGCAGACCGGGTCATAAACGCCCCCTTTGCAGCACGCATCGTCGATCTGCCGAAATATTCCAGTAGTCCCATTATGAGGGGTGATGTTGCGGTGGTGCTAGAGCCTGTTTCAACCCTTGCGATTACCGCTTTTTTGACCCAGAGCGAGATTTTGAAGGTCAAGAGTGGCGACACGGCATCGGTGTTTATCCCGGCCCTCGATCAAAGTTTTGAGGCGCGTATCAAGTCGATTAACCGGCGCTTGTCCTTCGTCAATGCAAAAGAGCAGAGTTATGGCTGGCGACCCAGAGACGAGCGCAATGCACAGGTGATCCTTGAATTGTCGCCCAAAGATCTTGCAAAAGTTCAACAGCTGACCACAGGCCTGCCAGCCGTGATCATGTTCAACGACCGTGAAACAAATGTGCTTTCGAGTTTTGTGCTGCCCGGTTTGCGAAAGTCGGACAAAAGATGACTCAAGGCAATCAATTCTCACGCAAACTCGCTACGCGACGGGGCCAGCCCCGAACCCCGCTGGAGGGCCACCCTCCAGACCTCCTGTTTTTCTATCTTGAAAACCAAAAATGGGTGGGTTTGGGAGGTCTCCTCCCAAGCGGGTGTGGGCGGCAGCCCACTTGCGTAGCAAGGTCTCGACGATGAACCAATTTGACGAGCCCAGCCATTGGCCCAAAGGACGCGAAAAATGGAACGCTTTTGTTCTTTATAAAATCGCGCTGTATTTTGGTGTGCTGTTCATGCTGTTGGCAAGCTTTTCCAATCGCATCTGGGACCCGCAATATAAGGCGTTTATATATGCTATTGGTCTGATCGCCATCTGGCGTGTATCGTGGTGGGCCTTGATGGTGTTCCGGGCCAGCTATTACCAGCGCGTTGTTTTTCCAAAATTGCGGGCGCGGGCGCAAAAGGTCTGGAACCGGGGCTGGCGGCCAAATCATCTGCATTTCATGATGACAACTTATAAAGAAGATGGCGAAATCACCGATTATGTCGTGCGCTCTATTTGTGCGCAGGTCCGCGAGTTGGGCTGTCCGGCGACTTTGTGGCTGGGCTCGGGCGATGGGATGGATGAGAAAAACGTCATACATCAGCTGCAAAAATGCACGAATGATATCGATCTGACCCTGAAAATCGTCCGCCAGAACCAGCCCGGCAAGCGCATGGCCATCGGCCTTGTTTTGCGGGCCATGAGCCGGGCGCGCATCAGTCCGGCTGATCTGGTGGTGTTTATGGATGGTGATTTTATTCTGGCACCCCACTCCATAAAAAACTGTCTGACGCTGTTTGCTGCCGACCCGAAATTACAGGCTGTGACCACGGATGAAGATGTGATCTGCCGGGGACCGCGCTGGATTGCCAGTATGTTGGCCATGCGTTTTGCCCAGCGCCGCATCGCCATGAGTTCTCATGCGGTATCGGGGCGCGTGTTGACGCTGACCGGACGCATGTCGGTGTTTCGCGCCCGCCATGTCGTCACTAATGAATTTATCCGCCTTGTCGAGGCTGATTATCTCAAGCATTGGCTGTGGGGCAATTTCCGCTTTCTCTCAGGAGACGACAAAAGCACCTGGTTTTACTTGCTGAAGAAGAAGGCCCGTATGCTCTATGTACCCGATGCCATGGGCTACACAGTTGAAATCATCGAGGGCAACGGGCTCGATCGCATGGTGCAGAATTTCAGGCGCTGGTCTGGCAATATGCTGCGCAACGGCTCGCGCGCCATCGCCCTTGGCCCGCGCCACATGCCATTTTTCATCTGGTGGACACTGATCGATCAGCGCATTGCCATGTGGACGACGCTGATTGGCCCCGTGCTGGTGTTGTTCATTACCTTGTTATATGACGGCACGTTTTTCTTTTCTTACCTGATTTATCTGGCCTTTACGCGCATGATCTTTTCGCTGGTGCTGTTTCATTACGCCCGCAAGATCGATCTGTCTTTCCCGCTCTTGCTCTATTTCAATCAGATCATCAATTCCATCGTTAAGGTTTATGCCCTGTTTCGTCTCTCCAAACAGCGCTGGAGCAATCGCGGCAATCAAAAATCCGGTTTTACTTCGGGCAGTCGCCTCGATCTCTATCGCAATGTGATGGCGAGCTATTTAACGGCACTGCATGTCACCTTGCTGATCTTGCTGATTGCTCTTTCGACAAGGCTATATGCGCCGGGGCTGATGTTTTTCAAATAGGCTCAACTCGCTGCGCGAATGGGCTATCGCCCACACCCATTCGGGGAAAGCCTCCCCGAACCCCTGCTTTTTTTCTTTCAAATAGAAAAACGGGTGGTTTGGAGGGTGTCCCTCCAACGGGGTTCGGGGCTGGCCCCGTCGCAAAGCGAGTTTGACGGAGATGATCTTGCGTCCTCTGGCAATTCGCTGTATTGAATATAAGGGCAGGGCGCTTGTTTGTGACGAGGGGCCGACTTTAGCTATCGGGAAGGTTATGACCATGTTTGCAAAGATTTATGTTCCGGCCAGAAATGCCACCCAGTCCGGGCGGTCAAGTGCGACTGTGTGGGTGTTGGAATATGAACCTGAAAAGGCTGACGGGATTGATCCCTTGATGGGCTGGAGCAGCAGCAATGATATGCGCTCGCAGGTTTCGATGAAGTTTGCCAGTCAGGCCGAAGCCGAAAGTTATGCCAAGCGCAACGGTATCCCTTATCGGGTGATGGCTGAACCGCGCAAACCGCGTGTCATCAAAAAGGCCTATGCCGATAATTTCAGGTATGGGCGCAAACACGCCTGGACCCATTAAGGCCTGATATGGATATTACCAAAGACAATATAGCCGACCTTGCTCCAAAAGTCATGTCGATGCTGGAAGAATGGAAACTCAAGCCTGAGTATGTTTTGCGCATGATGGGGCTTGAAGATTTGGCGAAACCGCGCGATCTGGTCCGGTTTCGAAGCAAAGAAAAAATCTTTCCCTTCTCGACGGACATCGGCGAGCGTTTCGAGCAGATTATCGGGATTTACGATGCCCTGCACACCTCACATCCCCATTCCAGAGATATGAGATCCTTATGGCTGCGCCGTGGGCATCGACGCTTCAATAAAGTCTCGCCATTGGCTCTGATGCTGGCAGATGGGGCGGACGGTATGATCAGAGTGCATATTGAACTCGATTGTTCCTATGGCTGGTCCCTGACAGACAACGCAACAAAAACCTGAACGCAAAAGCTTGTA
>JAKIUO010000233.1 GCA_021647535.1 Hyphomicrobiaceae bacterium | reverse complement strand
AGAAAATATGCAGCTGTCACGCTTTGCCAATCTACTTTATCGCTACCATGGCGGCAAACAATATCGGGCGATGGGCGAACACGTCATGCGCTATCTGACGGCGGAAAATGTCACCAACCAAAGGCGCTTTCTGGCTGGTGTTCTGCTGGCCGACCGCGAGATGGCCAAGGAGCCCGTGCACATCACCATTGTCGGCGCCAAGGGCGACCCCCAATCGCAGATCCTGCACAAAGCGGGACGTAAATATGCGGCGCAATATAAGCGGCTCGACTGGTGGGATGCCAAGGAAGGCCCGTTGCCCAACCCCGATGTGCAATATCCAGAACTCGACAAACCCGCGGCCTTTGCCTGCGCCGACCAGATCTGTTCACTGCCCGTCTTCACCCCCAAAGATCTGGCCAAAGCCGTCCGCCGCATGACCCGCCTTTCAGCAAAAAGGCAGTAATACCATCCGGCGCTGGAGGCGAGCATATTGCTTATTCCCCTACCCCCTCCAGCGTCTCCGCCTGCAAGCGTTTGACAATCGCCTTCAACGCTTCCCTGTCGCTGGCCCCCTCGCCGGTGAGTTTTTTAAACTGCGAGATTTGTCGGTCGGCGCTGGTGCCTTCGCGGGCGATGGTTTTGCAGTGATTGACCTCGTTGACGCAATCAAGCGCCTCGGCGTCTTGCATAATATGGTCAATCAGCTCGTCAATCAGATCGACGAAGGGTATCATTTTGCCCTGCCCGAAATCAATCATGCGATCGCCAACGCCATAGCGCTGCGCCCGCCAGCGGTTTTCGCGGATGAGAAAATTGGGATAAGAGCGCCAGCGCTGATTATCGCGGCGCAGGCGAAACAACATACGCAAGATACAGCGATAGAGCATGGCCACCGCAATGGCATCCTCCATACGCGGGCAGACATCGCAAATGCGCATTTCCAGCGTCGGGAATTTTTCAGACGGACGCAGATCCCACCAGATCATGGTGGCGTCAGGAATGATTTTGGCATTGACCAGCAGATTGACCATGCGTCGATACTCGCCCCAGCTATCAAAGGGTTCTGGCAGGCCGGTGCGTGGCATCTCATCGAAAACTGACAATCGGTAGGCTTTCAGCCCCGTCATACCGCCATTCCAGAAGGGCGAACTGGCGGTTAAAGCCAACAGGTGGGGCAGGAAATAGGTCATCTGATTGAACAGATCCATGCGCAGATCATCATCCTCAATGCCCACATGCACATGCATACCGCAAATCAGCAGGCGGCGCGCCGCGATCTGCATATCTTTCGCCAGCAGCTCATAGCGCTCTCTTTGCGTATGTGCCTGCTTTTCCCATTCGCCATAGGGATGGGTGGAAACGGCCAGCGGGGCAATGCCAAATTCCTTTGCCGTTTCCGCGACCTCGGCCCGCAACTCGCGTAGCTCACCACGCACCTGCGCCGCACTGGTGCACACATTTGTGCCGATCTCGATCTGGCATTGCTGAAATTCGCGCGTCACCCGCTCTCCCAGACGCGCTTCACAGCGGGCCAGCAATTCGTCGGGTTGCTGCATCACCAGGTCACCACTATCGATTTGCACAAGGTGATATTCTTCTTCTATACCAATGGTAAATGAAGGTTCTGTTGCGGGCATTGCACTCCCTTTCTTCAGGCTAGCGATTGAATCTGCTTGTATGCTATCTTATAACCTGTATGAAGAAAAACATGTGACATCAAAGTCAATAATGTCCTTTTGGACAACAAGCAGGAGAGCGATGCAATGGCCGCAAAATGGTCACCCTCAAGCTGGCGCGCCAAGCCCGGCCTTCATATGCCCGAATATGAAGACAAGAAAAAACTGGCTGATGTGGAAGAGCGCCTGGCCGGCTTTCCGCCGCTGGTTTTTGCCGGAGAAGCCCGCGCCTTGAAAAAACGCCTGGCCGAAGTCTCCAAAGGCCATGGATTTTTGCTGCAAGGGGGGGATTGCGCCGAGAGCTTTGCCGAGCATAATGCTGACAATATCCGCGATTTTTTCCGCGTTTTCCTGCAAATGGCCGTCGTTTTGACCTATGCGGGCGGCTCCCCCGTTGTCAAAGTCGGACGCATTGCCGGACAATTTGCCAAGCCACGCTCGGCGACCACCGAAAATCAGGACGGTATAGAATTACCAAGCTATCTTGGCGACATCATCAATCATATTGATTTTGCCGAACAAGGTCGCCAGCCAGACCCCGAGCGTCAGATCATGGCCTATCGCCAGTCCGCTGCCACACTCAATCTGCTGCGCGCCTTTGCCGGCGGTGGTTATGCCAATCTGGAGCATGTGCATCAATGGAACCGCGCCTATCTCAAAAACAGCCCGGCAGGTGATCGTTATGAGGATCTGGCGGACCGCATCAGCGAGAGCCTGCAATTCATGCGCGCCTGCGGCCTGACCCCCGAAAACGTGCCGCAACTACGTTCCACCAGCTTTTATGTCAGCCATGAAGCGCTGCTTTTGCGCTATGAGCAGGCTTTGACTCGCATCGATTCAACCTCTGGCGAATATTATGCGACATCAGGTCATATGCTGTGGATTGGCGACCGCACCCGCCAGCCGGGCAATGCTCATGTGGAATTTGCCAAGGGCGTCAAAAATCCCATCGGTGTCAAATGCGGCCCGACCATCAAGCCTGACGAGCTGATCCAGCTGCTTGATATCCTCAACCCGGAAAACGAAGCCGGACGCATGACGCTGATCTGTCGCTTTGGCGCTGGGAAAGGCGCTGAACATCAGGTCAAACTGATCAAGGCCATTGAAAACGAGGGCCGTAGCGTCGTCTGGTCCTGCGACCCCATGCATGGCAATACAATAAAAGCCAGCTCGGGCTATAAAACTCGCCCGTTCAACGACATCATGCAAGAAGTTGGCGAATTTTTCGATATTCACAGGGCGGAGGGCACCCATCCCGGCGGCATCCATATCGAGATGACCGGTCAGCAAGTCACCGAATGCACCGGCGGTGCGCATGGCATCAAGGAAACCGACCTGTCAGACCGTTACCACACCCATTGCGACCCGCGCCTCAACGCCAATCAGTCGCTTGAACTGGCCTTTTTAATTGCCGAACGCATGAAAAAAGACCGTCATGGCGAACAGGCCCTTGATATTCCAGCCTCGCTGATGGGCTTTTGAATAAAAAAACCGATAATTTTGTGCTGTTGACCAGCCTCTATAAAATCCACGACGAGCTGAAACGCCGTTGAGCAAAGCGCGACAAGACCAAAAGTTATTCCTATGGTCAAATCCGCGAGGCTCTGCTGGTGCTTTCCAAAACCAAAATCCATCTGAAGAGCGAGAACGGGGATGATGACCTGGTGTTCTCCCCTATTTCGGATTTTGGTTTCTTCAACAAGGACAAAAGAGCCGATCCACAGGGGTCGAGGGCAACCATCTATATCAAGTTCAATTCACTCATCTCAAAGAGTATCCTTGCCAAAAAATGGCGTCAGATAAATTATGAGAGCGTCATCGAAGAGCGCAACTATCTCTCACGCCGGTTACGTAAAATGCTGGGGCTGAAATTTACCTATGCCAGTCCGAGCAGGAGTTTCAATATCAACCTATCGACGCTTATCGAGAATTCGGGGATTTCGCTTTATGAGCGCATGTCCGACAATCTCAAATATGTTGATAGAGTCCTTGCCAGTATGACCGACTTGATTGCCCGCTTTGCTATCGAGAAGAAATTTACTGTTCATCCTCTGACGAAAAAGGGGCGTGTGCTGGCAGATGCCAAAATAATTCTCTGGCCAACCAAATCTTTTGTGCAGATGCAAATCGAGAATAACATCCATCACAGCAAACTTGATGATGCGAAGCTGGATAATGAGGGCAATGTTCAAATCGAGCCGGTACGAGGCGATTTTGACAGCTGGCGGCGAGGTCCAGCTATGAGCAAGGTCGCTCACTGCCGGATTGTTAAAAAGTCGCGAGAAACGAGAAATTCGGGGTACGTTTTGATTCCCCGCTAACCTGCACTTTTGGTGCGTTTTGGTTCCCTTCCATCAAAACTGGCCGCGTGTTTCGATCACCATCAGAGGCGACGGGCATTATGGCGGCCCGGAAGCCATGGACTTTCTGGAGCAGAACGGCTGTTTTTTCATCTTTGGGCAGCCGACCAATTCACGGCTCCAGA
>JAKIUO010000013.1 GCA_021647535.1 Hyphomicrobiaceae bacterium | reverse complement strand
AATGATTATTTCCCCGGCAATCAAATCGCGATGGCACCGCCATTATTTGAAGAAATGGTTGAATATGCCGATGGTACGCAAGCATCCGTTGAACAAATGGCTTATGATATTGCCAACTTCATGTATTGGGTATCTGATCCAACCATGCAGGAACGCAAAGAAATGGGTCTTAGAGTAATGCTCTTCATGATTATCTTTACCATCATGCTATATTTCACAAATAAACGTATTTGGAAGCGAATTAAAAAGGGCGATGATATCGATCCTTCAAAGCTTTAAACATTGTTTAATGATTGAATAGTTTTAAATATAAAGGGCTGCCAAAATGGTGGCCCTTTATTTTTTTTTATGAATAGGAAAAAGAATGACTAAAATATTAGGTGTGATTGGCGGCAGCGGCATATATGAAATTGACGGTATGGAAAATCCAGAGTGGATATCAGTAGAAAGCACATATGGTGAGCCGTCCGATGATTTGCTAATCGGTGAGGTTGACGGCTTGAAAATAGTTTTCCTGCCCCGCCACGGACGTGGTCATAAAATTCCGCCGTCAAAGATTAATTACCGCGCCAATATTGATGCGCTGAAGCGGGCGGGGGTAACAGACCTTGTTTCGGTATCGGCCTGTGGTTCTTTTCAAGAAGAGCTGTCGCCGGGGACCTTTGTGTTGGTTGATCAGTTTATTGACCGCACTTTTGCGCGTGAAAAAAGTTTCTTTGGCAAGGGCTGTGTAGCGCATGTGCCAATGGCCGACCCTGTCAGTCCGCTGCTGGTTGATCGTCTGGAAAAAGCGGCGCAGGCGCAAGATATTCCCCATCAAAGGGGCGGCACCTATCTGTGTATGGAAGGCCCGCAATTTTCCACTCGGGCCGAGAGTTTTATGTATCGCCAATGGGGCTGCGATGTCATCGGCATGACCAATATGCCCGAAGCCAAGTTGGCCCGCGAAGCCGAGATTTGCTACGCCTCGGTCGCCATGGTGACCGATTATGATTGCTGGCATGAGGATCACAGGGATGTCGATATCGAGCAGATCATCAAAACCCTGCACAATAATTCGGCCAGCGCCCAGCGTCTTGTTGCGCACCTGGCCAGCGACTTTCCAAAAGAGCACGAAGCCTGCCCGTTTGGCTCGGACAAGGTGCTTGATGTGTCTATCATAACGGCCCCTGAAGCCCGCGACCCTGAGCTGATGAAGAAGCTTGACGCGGTGGCGGGGCGGATTTTGTAAATTGAGAGGCTGCATAAAGCCACTGGCGTGGCTTGTCTTCGCCAGCCCATTACTTTCTCTGCGAGGCTGGCATCTTTGCAGATGGCATTGGGGATTAATCCCCAAACCCCTATAATAAATGGTTTCCAAAGGCTGGCCTTTGGTTCCAGCTGAACAAGCTGCCAGTCTCGCAGAGAGAAGAATTGGGCGGCGAGCGCTTGGCGGTCATAATGAACAAAGGAGACAGGCTATGGAACTGCGACAGGGTTTTGATCTTAAAAAGTATATCCGCACCATTCATGACCACCCCAAGCCGGGCATCATGTTTCGCGACATCACCACGCTGATTGCGGATCCGCTGGCTTTGCGGGCGTCGATTGACGAACTGGTCTGGCCATTTCTGCGCGAAAAGATTGATTATGTGGTGGGTATTGAAGCGCGTGGTTTCATTCTGGGCGGGGCCATTGCCCATACATTGGGGCGTGGCTTTATTCCCATCCGAAAAAAGGGTAAGCTGCCGGGAGAGACGATTGAGCGCTCCTATCAGCTGGAATATGGCGAGGACGCTGTGGAGATCCACAAGGATGCTCTGTCGCATGGTGAAAAGGTGCTGCTGGTGGATGATCTGATTGCGACGGGAGGCACGGCGCAAGCGGCACTGGCCTTGCTTGAGGATACCGGAGCGGATGTGGTTGCGGCCTGTTTTATTGTTGATTTGCCTGATCTTGGCGGTAGGGATAAGCTTGTCCAGCAGGGGGTCAAGGTGCATACGCTGGTCGAATTTGAAGGAGAATGATCATGGAGAACCATCCAGTTGGCTACAAAGCTCTTGTCAACGGGCGTTTTACGGGTGTGTTGCGCTGGCCACAGTTCGAACAGCTCTGGCGCGCGCTTGGCGAGGGGGCTGCTGGATGGTATGTCTATGAGCCCGAAAAAGCCGGGCCACCAGAAACACCCTTATCCGCGTCCCAAATGAAGGAATTTTTGAGCACAACCGAGATTTATTTACGTGATGGCTGTACGGATACGCGCTGCGGTGCGGTCTATACAGATAGCCTTGATCAGCCGCAATTTATTAAAATCTACAACCCGCGTCTGATGGGCGGCTGCGGTATGGGCAAAGCCCCTTTGCCGCAATGGTTGTTGAGCCGTGTGGTTCCTGTATCACTGATAGAGGACTGACCATTATCCGGTTATGATTGATGCCCTTGCTTTTTCGCGATGCTCATTGCAGACTGATTAAAGATCGTTTTGCCCTGGCAGGGTGATGTTAAGTGGTTTTGAACGAAAGCTATCCGCTTTATCTCTTGTTTTGAGATCGGGCAAATATGGATCAGAGGATGATTCAGTGGATGAATTGAAGCGGTCGCTGGAAGAGGCGATTAAAGAGTTACAGGAGCTTCCTGCTGCTGCACCGGCCAATCCTTTGCCGAAGACCACTACTGCTTTACCTAATGGCAAAAAAACTATTCTCGAACAGGCACTGGCTGCTGGTCCTGTTCTGACGAAGGTTCCAGATTTTGGCCGTGAACCGGTTTTACCTTCACCTCCCGCTCCTCGTACTCCCGCGCCCAATACGATAGAGGCTGCATTGGCTGCAGCGCCAGCGGTGTCTCCTCACTATGTGCCGCCACCAGCGGTGGTTCCAGCACCTCGAGAAGTCGCACCAGCTCCGGTGCCTGCCAGTCATGAAGTCGCACCAGCTCCGGTGCCTGCCAGTCATGAAGTCGCACCAGCTCCGGTGCCTGCCAGTCATGAAGTCGCACCAGCTCCAGTGCCTGTCAGTCATGAAGTTGCACCAGCTTCGGTGCCTGTCAGTCATGAAGTTGCACCAGCTTCGGTGCCTGTCAGTCATGAAGTTGCACCAGCTTCGGTGCCTGTCAGTTATGAAGTGGCAGCAACTCCAGTACCAACTAGTCGGGAAGCCGGGCCAGCTCGTCACGAAGCTACACTACTGGCCCCGCTGCCGCCTGCAGCCCGTAAAAAAAAGCCTGTAACAGTTGCGGAAAATCCGCTCGTGCTGAAATCTGGATCTGAACAGGAGAGAACGGCCGCTGTTTTGGCTCGGCCTGCTGCTCAACATCTGGAAATCCCGGCAGCCAGAGCGATAACAAGTTCAACTCCGGTGCAAGATATTCAAGAACCAGAAAAACTGGTGGATCTGGTGGGGCCAGCGGATGAGCAGCCGAAAAAACAGCGCGATAAAATATGGCGCTGGGCGACCATTGGTATTAGTTGTGCTGGCGGGCTGGCAAGTGGCTGGTTAGGATCAAGCTTTTCGGATGCGACGAACGGGACTTTGCAATCCAGCGCGCAAGTCATTAAGGATAAAGCATCTGACAAGGTCGGCATTAAACCACCAGTGAATATGAAATTGGTCGGTGCGGGCAAAGCGGCTGGAACTGCTGATCATGTGACCGGCAAGACGGACCGGGCTGTACCGATCGACGAAAATCATTGCACAGTTCTGGAGCGTGATCGCGGTACCGGCCTGACTTTGGCCAAGCCTTGCAAGCTCATCGAAACCGCTGGTTTCACATCAACCCTTGATAAATCCGACTTGTTGGTAAAGCCGCGTTAGAGCATTTTGCGTTCACACAAGATCAGAATCATCTGAGTAGGTTTACTTTGCTTTCAAGCCAATAAGTGCAGATAATATCTAGATATTTTCAAGGTTATTGTCGAAGAAAACAGAGTGAAGATGCCAGATGAAATGATTGTGAGAGAACGCAAACTGCTCTAGAAGCAGCTTAAGACTGCCCAGCATTATTTCGGCGCCCGTTTGGCCAGAATGCGTTGCAGGGTGCGCCGATGCATATTGAGACGGCGGGCGGTTTCCGAGACATTGCGGTCGCAAAGTTCATAGACGCGCTGAATATGTTCCCAACGCACGCGGTCGGCAGACATGGGGTTTTGCGGGGGAGCCGCTTTTTCGCCCGAGACGGCCATTAAGGCATCATAGACATTATCGGCGTCAGCGGGTTTTGCCAGATAGTCAATGGCCCCGAGCCGCATGGCATTGACGGCAGAAGCCAGATTGCCATAACCAGTCAGAATGAGGGCGCGCGCATCGGGGCGCACCTCGTGCAGGGCCTCAATCACCGTGAGGCCATTGCCATCATCAAGGCGCATGTCAACAACGGCGTAATCGGGAGGGGTTTCTCGCACGATGGCCATGCCTTGCGCAACGGTTTCAGCGGTTAGCACGCTAAAGCCACGCGTTTCCATTGATTTTGCGAGGCGGGTCAGCCAGGGGCGATCATCATCTATAATCAGCAATGAAGCTCCATTTGGCAGATTTTCGCCCTGAGGTTCATTGTTCTCACCCGATTGTGTGGTCACGATAGCCGTCCTTCCCATACTTGTTGCGGGTCTTGCTCATCCCTTTGAACGTGTATAACCTGCAGGAAATACACTTTTACTGGCCCGTTTTGGTTTCATTTCAAGAATATCCCAATTTTTTCAAGGGAGTTTCCCAACCTTATACACGCTATACCGATTAGGCCAAACTGTCTCATGCAGAAAAAAGGATTATTTTTGCCACTATGTTTAAAAATGCAGGAAATGAGAAGCGTTTCATAGCTTATTTCAAAACAGATACTTAGGAAATTTCCCTGTTGATTTTAGCTCTTGTTGTCGTTTCTAACAAGTTTGTTTATGACAACTGAGCCTTTTGATTGATTGGCTGGAGATTTCAGGCGCGTGGATGAGCGCCCTCATAGGTTTTGAGCAAATGCTTTTTGTCGACCTCGGTATAGATTTGTGTGGTGGACAGATTGGCGTGGCCGAGCAGCTCTTGTATCTCGCGTAGATCGCCACCATTGCCAAGGAGATGGGTTGCAAAACTGTGACGAAGGGCATGTGGGGTGGCGGTATCGGGCAGACCAAGCGCACCACGCAGGCGCTGCATGACCAGCTGAATGATGCGTGGCGACAGGCGTTTGCCCTTTTCACCATAAAACAGGGGGGCATCGCCAGCGGCACCATACGGGCACAGGCTGAGATAGTGATCAATCGCTTCAATGGCGACAGGGAGCACCGGCACAATGCGTTCTTTGCCGCCCTTGCCGATGATACGCAACACATCTTTGGCGCGGCTTGGCGCGTTTTCGCGATTGAGATTAAGGGCTTCTGATATGCGCAATCCACAGCCATAAAGCAAAACCAGTACGGCACTGTCGCGCGCCAGCACCCAAGGCTGCGCCCCGTCGCGCTGCACCAGATCAGCACCGTTCATAACGGCACCGGCCTTTGTTTCGCTGAGAGGTTTTGGTACGCCATGGGGAATTTTGGGGATCTGCACGGCCAGCACCGCCTGATTATCGCAGACTTTTTGCCGGTTGAGATGGCGGAAAAAGCCGCGTAACGCCGATAATGAGCGCGCCAGCGAACGGCTTGATGTCTGGTTTTTCATACGCCGCCGGGCCAGAAAACTGCGAAAAGTGCGCACGTCGAGGTCATCAAGCAGGGGCAGGGTGACGCTTTCGCCGTGATAATCCGACAAGAACAGCATGAATAGACGCAGATCGCGCTCATAGGCTTCCAGCGTTTTTGCCGCCAGCCCTTTCTCCGTTTCCAGATGGCGCAAAAAGCCTTTTATAAGCTCAAGGATTTGCTTTGATACGGGAATGGCGAGCACATCGGGGTTCATGGTGTTTCGGGCGTTCATGGTGTCAGGTCCTATTCCCACTCCGTCATTCCCGCGCAGGCGGGAAACCAAGCGGCTATCCACAATAAATTTTCTATTCTTTTTTGCAAAAGCAGCCTTTGGTCTGTATCCAAACACCAAGGATATATTTTAGCGTACCTCGCTTGGATCCCCGCCTGTGCGGGGATGACGGATTATCGGGTGAGGCGGTTGAATTTATTTTCCACAATCAATCCGGCTTACTTCATCTTCAGTGCGCTTTTATGCTCTGCACTATCCCTCTTTGGTTCGATCTCCTATAAACTCATTTAGTCATATGAACCTTCACCAAATGCTAACATTATGCAGACAACCGTTCCCGTTTTATTGCCGCTGGCGATTGATATGTCTTACGACTATCTGTTGCCTGAAGGCCTGTTCGTGCAGCCCGGCGATTTCGTGCGCGTGCCTTTGGGCAGCAAGGAGCGCATTGGGCTGGTGCTGGATGTTGCGGTTGGCGGTTCGGGCAAGCCTGTCAATCCGGCACGCCTGAAAGCGGTCATTGAGCGCCTTGATGTGCCGCCAGTCCCTGCCGTTTCGCGAAAATTCATCGACTGGGTGGCGCAATATAGTATGGCCCCGCGCGGCATGGCGTTGCGGGCGCTGATGAGCGCCAAGGCGGCGTTCCAGCCGGTCAAACCCAAAATGGGCGTGCGACTGGGGGCGCAAATCCCCAATAAGGCGACGGAATCCCGGCAAAAAGTTTTACAGGTCGTCGGCGATCATGTCTGGAGCAAAGTGGCACTGGCCGAGCGTGCCGGGGTTGGCGCTTCGGTGGTCAATGGCCTGATGAAATCGGGTGTGCTGGTGGCCGAACTGATGACCAGCGAAACTTTGCCCGGCCCCGATCCAGACTATGCCGTGCCCACCTTGAGCGAACAGCAGGAGCAGGCGGCCAGAAGCTTGCGGGCCTCGGTGATTGCCGGAAAATTTGAGGTGCTGTTGCTCGATGGCGTTACTGGAGCGGGCAAGACGGAGGTTATTTTCGAGGCCATTGCGCAAAGCCTGCGCGAGGGGCGGCAAAGCCTGTTCATGCTGCCCGAAATTGCTTTGACCAGCCAGTTTTTGCGCCGTTTTGAAAGCCGTTTTGGGGTGCGCCCGGCCCCCTGGCATTCGGAAATCACGCCCGCTGAGCGAGGCCGTATCTGGCGCGGCGTTGCTTCTGGCGAACTTCGCGCGGTGATTGGCGCGCGCTCTTCTTTGTTTCTGCCATTCAAGGAACTGGGGGTGATCATTGTCGATGAGGAGCACGAACCCGCTTACAAGCAGGAGAGCCAGCTTATTTATCATGGCCGCGATATGGCGGTGGTGCGGGCCATGCTGGGCAAAATTCCAGTGGTGCTGTCTTCGGCCACACCAAGCATTGAAAGCCATGTCAATGCGATCAACGGGCGCTATACCCATCTCAAACTGACCGAGCGTTTTGCCGGTGCCAAACTGCCGGATATCGAAGCCCTTGACCTGCGGGCCGATCCGCCGGAGCGTGGCCGCTGGATCGCCCCAAAGCTTGTTGGTGAGATGGCGCAGGTGTTAGAGCGCGGCGAGCAAAGCCTGTTATTCCTCAATCGGCGCGGTTATGCACCGCTGACCCTGTGCCGGACCTGCGGGCATCGCTTCGAATGTCCTGATTGCTCGGCATGGCTGGTGGAACACCGCTTCCACAATCGCTTGACCTGCCATCATTGCGGCCACAGCTCTCCCGTGCCGCGCCGTTGTCCCGCGTGCAGCGAAGAGGAGACGCTGGTGGCCTGCGGTCCTGGCGTTGAACGTGTCGCCGAAGAGGTGCGCGAGCGTTTTCCTGAAGCGCGCACAGCGATTTTATCGAGCGACCTCATCACCGATGTCGAAGAGATGCGCACCTTGCTGGAAAAAATCAGCGCCCGCGAGGTCGATATTATTGTCGGTACTCAACTGGTCGCCAAGGGCCATCATTTCCCTGGCCTTGCATTGGTCGGTGTGGTCGATGGCGATCTTGGGCTGGCGCATGGCGACCCGCGCGCCGGGGAACGCACCTGGCAACTCTTGCAACAGGTGACGGGTCGGGCTGGTCGCGAGCAGATCGCCGGTCGCGGGTTGATCCAGACCTATATGCCCGAACACCCCGTCATGCAGGCCATGGTTTCGGGTGATCGCGAACGCTTTTTAAAAGAAGAAGGCGAAGCCCGCCAAAAAGGCGCACTGCCTCCCTATGGGCGGTTGGCGGCGCTGATTATTTCCTCGAATAATAGCGCAGAAGCCGCTGGTTATGCCCGCATATTGGCTCAAGGTGCACCGCGTTCGGCAAAACTGCGCGTGCTGGGCCCTGCCGAAGCGCCAATTTTCATGATACGGGGCCGCGCCCGGTTTCGTCTGCTCATCAAGGCGCAACGAGAAGTGGATATTCAGGCCTTCATCAAGGCCTGGCTGGCCCCCTTGCCAAAGCCCAAAGGCCAGCTCAAGCTAACCATCGATATCGATCCGCACAGCTTTATGTGACCCCAACAGCTCTTAATATTGACCCCTTGCACCACATCCCGGGGTTTTTACCCGGGATGCACAGGTCTACCTAAAAATCGAAACGATAGCCTGCTGCCAGGAAGTAATCGACAGAACCATCTGAAATTCCAAACTGTTTGCGGTTGACCCATTCGCTGCCCAACTCCAGTTCGAAATGGTGTTTGTGCATATATTGGTAATTCATGCGCACAGAGGGCAGGACTGAGGTTTCTTGCAGATCGCCGGTCTTTTGCTTTCGGGTGCGAACGCGTAATCTGGGGCCGATACGCAGATTGCGTGTCACCGGATATCTGGCATTGAGGTCGACCGTCCAGGCATCATAGGACAGGGTATCGGCATAACGCAGGCCCAGCGTGTAGATATCCCCATCCTTCAGCAGGCTATTGCCAATCAGCTGGCCCGAATAAAAATATTCATTTCCTTCAGGCAAGCTGCCATCAATATTATCAAATTTCCCAAACTGGAAGTTGGTGACGGTGGCATTCAGATTGACCTGGAAATTTTTTCCGATCGGTCGTGAAAAACCGATTGTGGCTGATTTGCTGATGGCGCTGCGGTCGAAATAATAGTCATAGCCGTCATTGCCTCTCAGCGTTTGCACCAGCGTGTCAAATCCGGTTTGGTTATTATCCAGATTATTCAATGTTTTGAGAACAAAGGACCGCCGATAATCGGCAGAAAGCGTCAGGACGGATTTGTCCGAGAAGGTGTGGCTGCCACTGAACAGGGCAGTATTAATATCGCCTTGTTCAATATCATATTCGAGCAGGCCAAACGCCGACTGATTATCGCTGCTATAGCGCAGTTCAGCGCCAATCGCACGCCGCTCCAGACTGTTCGAGAGGCCGGTTTGTTCAATAAAGTACAATGATCCATCGACAGCATTCCATAAAGGCGTGATATCGACACTTGCCCCAAAGAAAAAGCGTTCTTCTTCCAGAAATAGATTGCGTGTGGAGCTAACAGGAGCCCCAATCGCAGCATTGAATTTAAACAGTTGAGAATATTGCCAGCCAAAGGAAGCCCCATCAAACCGGCCTGGAATACCAGCAGTGTTCAGGGTTTGGCGGCCAAGCCGAGTGGAGAGCGCCCAGGGCTCGTAATGCGTGTCGAAATAGAGCGCGGACAAGCGATAGTCGCGGCCCTTATTGTTGGCAAAATCCTTGATATGAGAACCGGAAAAACGCATTTTTGAAGTGCTGTTGGGGGTTTCAATTCTGGCTGTAATATCTGCGCTGTTGACGAGTTCGCTCTGTCCCAGTTCATAGTTCTTTGAAGAGAATGAATAGGCTTGTCCGAGATCGCGATAGCGGTCATTGCGGAAATAGTAGCTGGACAGCGAGCCGCTGATCGAACTGCTGACACCCTCTTTTTTCTGTCTGTTTTTGGCTTTGCGCAGGCTGGTTTTCGGCGCTTTTGTTGAGGTGACAAGGCCAGCCAGGCGCTGGCGTACGCGCGCAGCTCCCGGGCCATCAGGATAGCGTTTTAAATAATCCTTATATTCGGCCTTGGCGTGGGCCAGCTGCTGTGTGCGCTCTCTTGCCAGACCCAGAAATTCGAGTGCACTGGGCGTGAATTTGTTCTCGGGTGCCTGCAATATTTTGGAAAACAGAGCGATGGCCCGGCCATATTTTTTGGCTTTGATGGCTTTTTGACCTTTAGAAAAAGCGATCGCTACTTTTCTGGCTTTGGCTTTTGTGATCTTGCCACTGTTGGTCTGGCGCATGGTGGGACGGCGGGCGCGAATGCAGCTTGTCGCGTCCCCATTGGGATTGATGGCGATTTGCACGCTGCGAAAATCACTGCCCTGAGTGACCGCATAGTGTACGGGTTTGGGGAAGTGGATTGACAATACATGACCGCCGGCAGCATTGCTTTCAAATTCGATGGCATCGAGGCTGACCTTGTTGTTACGCAAAGCGCGCAAAGCCTCACGGCTGAATTTATACAAGGCATCATTGACCACCACGCCCTGATCGAGCGGCTTGATATTGATGCGTAATTCGCGGCCCTTTTCACCAGGGAAATGATTGAGATAGCGCGTGCGAAAATTAAAGCTGATGGTCAAAGTGGAGCACGTACCTTCATCGGCGAGCCGGGCTTCAGACAAATAGTGATTGGTGACAGGTTCCGCCAGACTGACTTCTACCAAAGAGGCATTTCCCAGCAGGCAGCAGCCCAATATGCATATTGTCAGTTTTTTGTTTTGTTTTTTCTGCATTAATCCCAATCCCTATGGCTGGCGCGGTGTTTTCCCGAACGTCTTTTCTTGATGGTTGTAAGTGAGCTGTCGGTATATTCATGACAGGCCCCGGAGCAATCGCGCAGCTCGTCGACGCGGTAGAAGACCGTTCTGGGGCTCTTGTATTTTTTGTGATCACGGGCTTTGTAATCAGTGGCATGGCAGCCGGCACAGTCTGGTTTGTAGGCCGGTGATTTCCAGATGACCGCCTGTGAATTTGAGCTGTGGCAGCCTTTGCAATCGATCCTTGATCCATGGTCGGGATAGCTTCCAGAACTATGGCGGAAGGTGATTGGCGACCAGGCATTACTGCTATGGCAGCTGTCACATTGCAGGCTTGTTGAGAAGTGACCACGCGGCTTGCCGGTCGAGATGCTGCCGTTATGGCAACTGTTACAGGATCCGGTGACGGTCGCATGATCGAAGTTCGCCGGTGTCCAGGCAAGTGTTCGATGGCAATTGTCACACTGGCCCGTCGTGCGGATGTGATTGCGTGGCTTGCCGGTGGCGGTTGTACCGTTGTGACAGGTTGAACAGCTACCTGTCACCGAGCTGTGGTCTACGCGAGCATTTGACCATTTTGTTGGTGAATGGCAGTTGTCGCACTGATTGCTCGACGGGATATGGTTGCGCGGTTTGCCGGTTGCCGTTGTGCCATTATGGCAGGTCTGGCACTGGCCGGTGACGGCGCTGTGATCGAAGCGTACCGTCGACCATTTTGTTGGCGAATGGCAACTGTCGCACTGGTTGCTTGAAGGTATATGGTTGCGCGGTTTACCGGTTGCCATTGTGCCATTATGGCAGGTCTGGCATTGGCCGGTGACGGCGCTGTGATCGAAGCGTACCGATGACCATTTTGTCGGCGAATGACAAGTGTCACACTGGTTGCTTGAGGGGATATGCTTGGCAGATTTCCCGGTTGCCATGGTTCCATTATGACAACTCTGGCAGCTCCCTATGGCACTGGCGTGATTGAACCGGGCGTTTAGCCAGCTATTGATGGAATGGCATTCTTCACAAAAATTGCCAGTACGGGGGTGAGATTGGTTTTTTCCCGGGGCGCGGCTATTATTGTGACAGGCTTCGCAGACATGAGGTGTGCCTTTAAAAACGCCATTGGAATGGCAGGATTCACAAGGCACTTTACTATGAGCGCCAACCAATGCAAATCCAGACTGGATATGATCAAATCGGCTGAAATTCTGCGCTGAACTGGCTGTATTCTGGGTTGTTCCCAAGAACAACAGAGTAAGCAGGACGACGAATATTCGTCCTTTGACAGGGGTACACACACGACTACTCCACACTCAAAACAAACCTGCCATTGGCAAATCTGCATCAAGCCCCCTTACTTGATGCCTCCTAGCTTTAGGGTCAATTGGGGCGTCATCGTGTCGCAATCTTGTTCGAAATTATGAAATGTGGCTGCGTGATAACTAAACAACACTATTGAGTGATCATTAAATAAACTACCTTATTTTCAGTGACTTAAAGTCTGTCTCTAAATGGCACCTACCACACCGCGAGCCAAATTTTCCGCCATGGACGTCATCTTTTGTGTGACATCGAGCACAAAACTTTATGGATCTGCCTTTTTTTGGATTTTTCTTTTTATGGCAGGCATGGCATTCGAGTTGCTTGTGCGCACCGTTAAGAGGCGCATTGGTCTGGCGGTTATGATCAAAAATCCAGAGTTGCCAGCTATTGGGATTATGGCACAGGCTGCACTCTGCGCGCAGGCGTCCTTTGTGATGGGTGTCCTTGTGGCAATTGGCGCATTGGCGCGAGGTCTTGCGGAAGGACTGTGTCACATGGCACTCTTCGCATGGCACCACACTATGCAGGCCAATAAGGGGAAAGCGGGTGAGGTCATGGTCAAAGGACAGATCCTTGCGCCAGCCTTTAGGATTGTGGCATTTGGCGCAGTCCTTGCCGAGCTGGCCCTTGTGCACATCTTCTTTTTTGTGACAGGCGTAACAGCTGCGGGGCTTTTTCATTTTGACGGGTGAGAGAGGGGCCCAGCTTTGCTGGGGTTGCGGCTGCTTTGAGATGTCCCCCGCTCCCTTTTTATGACAGTTTTTACAGGCCGCTTTTTTATGTTTGCCGCGCAGAGGGAAGCGGGTGTTTTTGTCGTGATCAAAAATCACGCTCTTCCATTTGTCCGGTTTGTGGCAGGTCTCACACCTATTGCCAAGTTGACCATTATGGACATCTTGCAGCGCGTGACAGCTGATACAGGTCGTTGGCAGATCCTTGTAGCGCTCATTAATATGACAGGCCTGACAGCGCACTTTCTTATGGCTGTCGAGCAATGGGAATTTGGTTTTGTCATGATTATAGGGCTTGATGGTCCGCCACTTTTCTTCGCTGTGGCAGAGCTGGCATTTTTTGCCAAGCCGACCCTGATGCGGCTCTTGTTTTTCATGACAGGCGACACATTGCCCCGGTGCATCCCGATGCTTTTTGCCCGTTTCATGACAGCTTGAACATTCAGCCACCCTGTGCGCACCTTTGAGAGCGAAGTCGGTCAGGGCATGGTTGAAGGCGTCCTGGTCCAGACCGATAATATCCATTTTTCGGCCTTTGTGATCGGTGTGACAATGCTTGCAGCGTGTCGCCGAGATATCCTTGCGTTTGCCATGAAAGCCGGTTTTGCTCTTGAGATCACTGGCCACCTTTTTGTGACAGGCAAGGCAAAGGCCTGCCTGTGAGGACTTGTTGAAGTTTTCGTGGCAATTGCTGCATTTTTTCTCGAATTTGGCATGTCCATGGATCAAGGGACCGGGCATCACCATGCGTTCAAAAAGGGATTGCGAATGGGCGGGTTGCATCATGGCCAGCATGGCAAGAATGAACAGGGGGAGCGACGACAAGAAGAAGCGGTAAAGCATAGGTGTGGGCCTCTAATAGAGGTGAACGGCAAGGATGTGAACGATGGCCGCCAGGATCAAAAAGAAAAACAGGGGCAAGTGTAAAATATGCCAGAGGGAAAACAGGCGGACATAAACCTGATAGCTTGCCGCTTTGTTGAGCGCGCGAAAATAATAGCCAAGATAGGCATTTGCATTACGAATGCGTTGTCGCAATTCGCGGCGGGTCCAGCCCTCGCGTTTGGCCTGCGCAGCCAGATTGCTCTTGGCCTGGCGTTGTAGAGAGGTGCGCACCCTGCGGCTTTCCGAACGGATTAAAACGAGCGACCAAACCCCTGACAAAAAGCCAATATGGGGTTGCAATATGTGGTGTTCATAGCGCTGCATCCGGGAAGCGATATCGGCTGCATCATGCATTTTTGCCCCAAAGGTCTGTTTGAACAGGGTTGCATCGGCCAGTATATCGCGGATCTGGGCGCGCTGGCCATAAAGGCCTTTATGCAGCTTGCCATAGAGATAGCGCCCGATCAGACCACTAAAGGCCACCAGCAACATGGAGGTCATGGCGATGGTGGCATTGAGCGAGCCAAAATTGAAATTGGCATGGTAGACAATGAGCAAAGGGCCAATGACCCCGGCAAGCATATGCAGTCGAAACCATAACGCGACGGGACCGATCAGCCGTAATACTTTCAGCCTTTTGCGCAAGGGATAGATCAGCAAAAACAGCATGAGAGAGCCCCCAAAGATCCCCAGCCAATAGCCCACCCCGTCTTCAGGGGTGAGATATCCGCCCTCGCTGTTGAGCCATCCGATAAGGGTGAGCGCCATGATCACCAGAGTGAAAGCCAGAGGGCCACTCTTTAACAAAGACTGTATCCGATAACCATCGAGCTGACGGGGGGCGGCATGTGTTGGCGGCTTTGTTCCTTGGGCTGGCCGGTTTTGGTTGGCAGCCAGTGGAGGTGGCGCGCCGGAGGCAGGCGTGCGGGAAAAGGCATTACGAAAATTCATCTTGATATTAACCAGACTTCACACCAGGTGACTTGACACAAACTCCCCCCAGAGCGCTCAGGCTGCTTAAATCTTCAGTTATAAACCGGCATTTTTGTGACCAGAATGACAGATGCCACAAAATAGCTATAATTGAGGCCCGCTATTGCAGAACTGGGGGGCGTTGACCAAACGCGCAGTCTTTTTTCTTTAGGAATTATAAGGCTGCCTGTTCAGCGGGCGTTTTTTGATGTTGTTTAACCCAGTATACGCGGTCTATCTTGTGCCGCTGGCTTTCATCCTTTTTATCTATGCTTTTCTTGGGCGTCGCTCCGAAAAAAAGGTAGTGGCCGTTCATGAAGAAGTTCTGGAAGCCAAGCTGACGGAGCCTTCTTCCCTGCACCCTAAAATTGATCCGGGTCTTTGCCTTGGCTGTGGGGCCTGCGTTTCGGCGTGTCCCGAGGGCACTATTCTTGGCTTGATCCACAACAAGGCGGTGCTGGTAGAGCCCACCCGCTGTATCGGTCATGGCGCTTGCGCCGTGGCCTGTCCGTTTGATGCGATTGAGCTGGTTTTTGGCACTGAAAAGCGTGGCATTGATATCCCGAATGTCGGGGCGGATTTTCAAACCAATGTCGCGGGGATCTATATTGCTGGGGAACTTGGCGGCATGGGGCTTATTCGCAACGCCATCGAGCAGGGCCGTCAGGCGATGGAATATGTTGTCAAAAGTCTAAAAACAACGAAGGGCGGTCGCGACCTGCCTCTTGATGTTGTGGTGATTGGTGCTGGCCCTGCCGGATTTGCAGCTTCTCTTGCCGCCAAGCAGCATGGCCTGCGTTTTGTGACGCTGGAGCAGGATAGCTTTGGCGGAACGGTGGCGCATTTTCCACGCGGCAAGCTGGTCATGACAGCTCCAGCCATCCTTCCTCTTTATGGAAAAATGAAATTTCGCGAAACCACCAAGGAAGTGCTGCTGGAACTTTGGACTGACGTGATGAAAAAAACCGGATTGCGGATTGTTTACGGGGAGGGGGTGTCGAGCATCACGCCCCACGATGGCGGGTTTGTGGTGGCGACTGCCAACACCCGCTATATTACGCGGTCTGTTTTGCTGGCCATTGGTCGACGCGGCACACCAAGAAAACTTAATGTGCCGGGAGAAGAACAGGCCAAAGTGGTCTACCGACTGATCGACGCCGAGCAATATCGCGACCAGCATGTGCTGGTGGTGGGCGGCGGCGACAGTGCGCTGGAAGCGGCGACCAGTATCGCCAAAGAACCCGGCACAGTTACAACAATTGCCTATCGCTCAAAAGCTTTTTCCAGAGCCAAACAGAAAAATAGAAAACTGGTGGAAGAGCTGGAAGCGGCTGGTCAATTGCAGGTGCTCTATGAAACCAGTCCCGTTTCCATCAGTGAAAGCACGGTGGACTTAAAAAACAAAAAAGAGCCTATCACTTTGAAAAATGACGCGATAATCGTCTGTGCGGGCGGTATTCTACCGACCGGTTTTTTGAAGGAGACAGGCATAGAGGTGGAGAAAAAACATGGTACAGCCTAGTCAGAAAAATATATTGAGGGGGGCGTTTGCCCTTGCGGGTCTCGTTATCACGCTGCCAGCCCCCCCCCTATACGCGCAATCTTTTACGCAAGCCGAAGAAATGCGAGAGGTCAATGCGGCGACCCGCGTCAAGGATTACAAAAGAGCGGCCAGCTTTCTTGAAAAGCTGGCGCGCAAAAACAGTGCGGAGGCGCAATATCGGCTGGGAGGGCTTTATCGAAGCGGGCGGGTGAACGGCCGCCAGTCGGGCAAAGCTTTTTTCTGGATGCAAAAAGCGGCGCGTCAAGGGCACCTCAAGGCGCAATATGTGCTGGCAAAATATTATCTTTCAGGTGTGGGGGTAAAGGCCGACCGGGGCCGGGCGCGCAACTGGCTGGCAAAATCTGCTGCAGGAGGATTGGCGCAGGCCGTGGCCTTGCGGAAGAAGGTTGAGGCGCAAAGAGCTGTCTCTGCGCAAACGGTCAAACAGGCGGTTGCGCCCAGCACTGAAAAGGCAAATATTGACACGCTCAAAGATCTTGCCGGGGCTGGAAACCTGAACCAGATGACTAAAAATGGCCTGACGCCTTTGATGGAAGCGGCATGGCGAGGGAATTTGCCGCTTGTTGGCAAACTACTCTCTTTGGGGGCGAAAACGGAACTCCTCGACAAGCAGGGCAAGGGGGCGGCTCTTCTGGCGGCAGAAGTAGGCCATTTGGCGATTGTCAAAGAGCTGGTAAAAGCCGGGACTGACCTCGACAGGATAGATCGGCGTGGCTGGTCGGTGCTGGAATATGCCGCTTTTGGCGGGCATAAAAAATTGCTTCGTTATCTGCTTGAAATTAAAACAGGCCCGGCGCGGACCCAGGAGCATTTGCAAAACGCTTTGGCTTTGTCACTGAGGCCTTGCAAAAGTGACGTGGTTTTGATGTTGCTGGCTCACGGGACACAGACGAACCTTGTGTTCGAAAAAAAGATTACGCCACTCATGCGCTCGGTCACGGGATGCGACCGACGCGTTGTGGAAGCGGTTCTTAAATCAAAGGGCCGTCTTGGGGCGATTGACAAAGGGGGCAGGACGGCGCTGCATCATGCGGTCAGGAGTGGAAAGACTGACAATCTTCTGGCCTTGATCCAGGCCGGTGGAAATGTCAATGCGAGGGATTTTCAGAAGCGCACACCGTTGCATATTGCGGCGCAACTTGGTCAGGAAAAGACTGTGCAGGCCCTTTTGACCAGCAAGGCACAGGTCAATTGTGCAACAAAAGCGGGGAATTCTCCGCTCATACTGGCGGCGCGTTCGGGGCTGATTTCGATTGTGAAGAAGCTCTTGAATACCGGTGCGGCCATCAACCTTAAAAACAAATTTGGCTACACCGCCTTGATGTCGGCAGCCAGTGCGCGTCGTCATGAAGTGGTAAAGCTGTTATTATCAAGAGGGGCGCGGCGCTATCTGCGCAACAAGCGGCGCGAAACCGCAAAAGACCTGGCCATACGCGCCGGAGATGTTGAGCTTGCTCAGTTGTTATAGTTAGAAAAAAAGGCATTTTGGCTCTGATCCCATGAAAAGGATAGGATCAGAACGCAAAAATGTTAACTCATGGCAGTCTTCCAGCGCCAAGCGATCGGATCAAGGAGCAGGCGCACGCTTGATGAGCAGGGCCATGGCATATGTTCGAAGGCGGCGTGGCAGATTGAGTTCTGTTTGCCTTGCTCGATAAACATCATGTCCCTGTTTCAGGGTGTTGTTTTTGGGGGTGGCTATCTGCTCGATCTGTTCTTTTATGGTGAGGGCGAACAGGTCTTCCAGCTTGTTGAAAGATTCAAGCATTTCATAAATATCTTTCGAGGAAGGGTAGTTTTTCAATCGGAGCAATCTGCGCCGTCTGTATTCGCGCAGATAGTCGCGTGCTGGCTCGACCAATGGCTGATCCTTGCACATGGCAGTGGTCAGGCGCAAGAGGGAGGGAAACAGACCTTTTGAGTGCAATTCTTTGTTATCAATCGCAGCAAAGCGACCTTCATTGGCGCATAATGTGCGTTTGATTTCGGCCTTGGCGATTTTGGGGGTGGTCAAGCGGCGATTGGTTTGGGCCAAGTGTATCATGGCCTCGTTGCGCGAAGAAAATTCACGACGACCATGCAGGACTACGCGGTCTGCCTTAAACAGCAAATCGGCCAGTATTTCCAGTTTCTCGGCCAGAAAGAAAGGGGTGGCAAGACCATTCAGATTTTTACCCTGATTGCGCACAAGCCGCATAAATGGTTTGCGATCCCCTGTTTGAAGGGCCTTGAGTGCGTTGGACAGCTCTTGTAGATCCATTTGTTTGAGCGGGTCTTCTTGTCGAGGCAACAGGTCGCGCGCCCCGACCAGCTCGCTCAGGCACTGACCGGTCGGTTTGGGCAGGCAGCGTTCGGCATATTTTTGCAGATAAACAGCGGTTCTAACTGGGGTCATTATTTTATCAATCCGTTTGAACCAGCCAGTGTTTCCACTGAAATTTTCCGAGATGATACGTACTGCGAGATCACTTCCGGGATAGTCGCTGATGATTTTACGGAGCTGTGCTTTTGCCTGTTCCATTTGTTGAAGACGTATGGTCAGATCCGCATTTTTTTGCGCGGTCTCAATCTGTGTCAGGCTGTTGACGAACAGACGGTTGGCGGCTTCGTTGATGTCTTGGGCATGGGCTGCACTGAGATTGGCTAAAAGTAGAAGGTTTATGACAAGGCCAAGGGCAAACTGTTTTTTTCTAATCATTCCGTGTGCTTTTCAATTAATATCCAATATTGGCTGTTATGATTAGCAGCATTGCTATAGGCAGGCCAGAAAATAGTACGACATCGGAACAAATCCTTTGGCGGGTTGTATTTGCAGGGCTGGGTTGGGGGGGACAGTAATCTTGCCTCAGCTAAAACCTTCATTGCTGTGGCGAGGTTATTTTTCGCTTAATCACACTTGTCCATCCAGCAGGGTACAACGTCGAGGCGGATCAGCTCGTCGATGGTCTGGCGTGGACGGATGAGGCCGTGGCGGTCCTTGTGGACGAGCACTTCGGCGATCAGCGGGCGTGAGTTGTAGGTGCCTGATTGCGTTGCGCCATAGGCCCCGGCGGTCATGACGGCGATCAGGTCTCCAGCTTTGAGGGGAGACATGAAGCGGTCTTTGGCGAGATAGTCGCCGGTTTCGCAGACCGGTCCGACCACATCCATTTTTTCGAGCTGGATGTTTTTGTCAGCCTGTTTGATGGGGCGGATTTCGTGAAAGGCTTCGTATAGGGTTGGCCGAATGAGATCGTTCATACCAGCATCGACAATGGCGAAGCGGCGGCCATCGCCCTCTTTCATATAGAGCACACGGGTGACGAGGATGCCGGCATTACCGGCAATCAGGCGCCCCGGTTCAAAGATCAGTTTGCAATTGATGTCCTGCATGGCGTCGTCAATGATGCGGGCATATTCGCTTGGTGCGGGCGGCGTTTCGCTCTCGTCGCCATAAGGGATGCCAAGGCCTCCACCAAGATCCACATGATTGATGGTATGGCCCTTGGCGCGCAAGTCGCGCACCAGCTCACGCAACAGGGCGAAAGCGTCGCTGAAGGGCTGCATATCGGTGATCTGGCTGCCAATATGCATATCAACGCCGGTGGGGTTGATATGGGGCAGGGAGGCCGCCAGCTCATAGGCTTTGAAGGCGTGCATATAGGGGATGCCGAACTTGTTTTCGGATTTGCCGGTGGAGATTTTGTCGTGGGTGCGGGCATCAACATCGGGGTTGATGCGCAGGGATACCGGGGCCATTTTGCCCAGTTCGCCTGCCACGCGATTAAGCTCGATGAGCTCTGGTTCGCTCTCGACGTTAAAACAGTAAATGCCCATTTTAAGGGCCAGCGCCATTTCGCGCGGCGTCTTGCCAACGCCAGAAAACAAGATGCGTTTGCCGGGGACGCCAGCTCTCATGGCACGAAGTAATTCGCCCTCGGAAACCACGTCCATACCGGCCCCGAGCTTGGCCAGCGTTTTGATGACGGCCTGATTGCTGTTGGCTTTCATGGCAAAGCACACCATGGCGTCCCGATCCGCAAAGGCGTCGGCAAAGACATTATAGTGGCGCTCCAGCGTTTGCTGGCTGTAGCAATAAAAGGGCGTGCCGATCTCATCAGCGAGGGGGGTGAGGTCTACTTCTTCGGCGTGTAAAAGGCCGTTTTTATAGTCAAAATAGTGCATATGTTTGCCCTGAGTGATGGAAGCGGTGCATATTTTTATGTTGTCATACCTCATTTTTGAGGATGACAAAAAAGATTTTTTGCTATTTTCAGGAGTATTGCAGGAATAGAAATGTCGCAGCGGTCTGGTGGGCGCTCATTGCATTCGTTGGTAAAGGTCCCTCATTCCCGCATAGGCGGGAAACCAAGCGGCTTAATGATAGGCATAGGCTTAATATTCAAGAATTAGACCTGTCGATTTGTTCTTTGTCTTTTTTAATTCAGTGCCTGCAACAGCTTGCTTGGATCCCCTCCTGCGAGGGGATGACGGAATAAATGGAGACTGTATTTGCAGGTATGAAAGAAGTGCTAAAGCAAACGATCGAGCACAAAGCCTTTATGTGGTTTTTTGCCATCGGGCCCAGCTGTTGCCTGCTTTGGGGAGCCTTCGGGACGCTCAAGCGGACCTTTGACACCGCAGCCAGAGAGGCCCAGTGACGCCAGAAAAAGGAGGCCTATTGCGATGCGCGCAGCTTTGTTCATCTGCTGTTCCCGTTCGTTATGATGCGGATGATCGGGTCCAAAACAGAACCAGACCCCCCAAAAAGATGTTGCTCCCTCTCTTTTAGCTGGCTTTGGGGCGTTTTTCCAGCCTGTCGAGCCAGGTCCGGGTCATTTTTTTGACGTTTGTGGGAGATGTGCCACCCTCGCTGGTGCGCGAGGCGACGGATTGTTCGACAGAAAGCACCGATAACAGCCCTTTATTGATGTTTGTCTCGACGCTTTGCATGTCTTTCAGCGAGAGTTCATCAAGGCGTTTTTGCTGTTTTTCGGCCAGCGCGACGATCTCGCCGGTGACGTGATGGGCGTCGCGAAACGGCATGTTGAGTTCGCGCACCAGCCAGTCGGCCAGATCGGTGGCGGTGGAATAGCCATGGGCGGCGGCCAGTTTCATGCGCTCTTTGTTGGGTTTGAGATCGGCAATCATGCCGGTCATGGCGGCGACCATCAAGGAATAATTGTCAAAGGCGTCAAAGGCCATTTCCTTGTCTTCCTGCATGTCTTTTGAATAAGCCAGCGGCAAGCCCTTCATGACCATGGTGAGCCCGGTGAGCGCGCCGGTGATGCGGCCGGTTTTGGCGCGCACCAGTTCGGCGGCGTCCGGGTTGCGCTTTTGCGGCATGATGGAAGAGCCGGTAGAAAAGCCGTCGGACAGGGTCAAAAAGCCGAACTGCGCCGAGGCCCAAATAACGATTTCTTCTGAGAGACGCGACAGATGCACGGCGCTGATCGACAGGGCTGAGAGCGTTTCGAGCACAAAGTCACGATCAGATACGGCGTCCAGTGAATTTTGCATGGGGCCATCAAAGTCGAGTGCTTTAGAAGTCATTTTGCGGTCGATGGGAAATGGCGTTCCGGCCAGCGCGGCGGCCCCCAGCGGATTTTCGTTTAGTCTCTTGCGGGCATCAAGGAGCCGCGAGTGATCGCGTTCAAACATTTCCACATAGGCCAGCAAATGATGTCCCAGCGTCACCGGCTGGGCGGTTTGCAAATGGGTGAAGCCCGGCATCAAGGTGTCGCTATGCTTTTGCGCCTGCGCCACTAAAGCCGCTTGCAGGCTGGTCAGCTGCTCGCAAAAATGGTCAATCATGTCACGGACATAGAGCCGAAAATCGGTGGCCACCTGATCATTGCGCGAACGCGCAGTGTGCAGCCTTCCGGCCACAGGTCCAATTAATTGCGTCAGCCGGGCTTCTATATTCATGTGAATGTCTTCAAGCTGGCGCGAGAACTCAAAATCGCCATTTTCAATTTCTAACGAAATTTTGTCTAGACCCTGAGTGATCTTTTTGGCATCTTGTTTCGTGATGATCGAACAGCTTGCCAGCATGGCGCAATGGGCTTTGGAGCCTGCAATGTCTTGCCTGTAAAGACGCTTGTCGAAGGAGATGGAGGCGTTGATCTCTTCCATGATTTCGGCAGGTCCGCTGGCAAAGCGCCCGCCCCACATTTTATTGGTCATCACTGGTCCTTTACAAAGGAATGAGAAATATGAGTAGCGACGATAAACAATCTGGCGAAGACCAAGGATATTGCACCCCGTCACTGGCCGCCGATCTGTTCGCCACACTTGTTGGTCTGGCGTTGGTATATGGGATGATTACCCTTGTTGGCAATGCCTTGCCAAAGAAGGGCGGCGCGGATGTCCGGCAACCGGCCCATGCTGCCCCGCAGAATGCAGATATGATCAAAGGCCAGACGGCGCGGACCTACGGCGCCATTGACATAAAAAACCTGGCTCAATATCGCACGGGCAGTCTGGCAGCTTTTGCTCTTCACAAACAGCCCAAGCCGCTGCCCGCCTTTACCTATGTGGATGAAAAGGGCGCAGTGCATAGCTTGAAGGAATTGCGCGGCAAGGTCGTTCTGCTCAATCTGTGGGCCACCTGGTGCGGCCCGTGCCGCCATGAAATGCCTTGGCTGGATGAGCTTAAAAAACAATATGGCGGGGCTGACTTTGAAATGTTGACGATTTCGATAGATCGGGGCGGGTTGGCCAAGCCCCGGCGCTTTTTCAACAAAATCAAGATCAAGAATCTGGAGCTCTATGGTGATCCAACCGGTCGCCTGGCGCCAACTCTGCGCGCCTTTGGTATGCCGACCACCTTGCTGATTGACCGAAACGGACGTGAAGTTGGACGTATGGCCGGGCCAGCAGAATGGAACTCGAAAGAAGCCTTTGCTTTTATCGAAGCGGCGATTATGGGGGGGGAGGTCAAGCTAAACTGACCACACTATTTTATGCGCATATATAGAGGCGGTATGTGTTGCAACGTGGCCTTGCTTATGCCAGTTTGAATGTGAGAATTTTGGGGTTTTCCCCTATTGGCAAGGGCCTCGTTCGCAGGCTGGGCCGCAGGCAAGGAGCATTTCATGGCGCGCAATAAAATATCCATCATCGGTTCGGGCATGATCGGCGGCACCATCGCCCATCTGTGTGCCATGTCACAGCTTGCCGATGTCGTTCTGTTCGATATCAAGGAAGGTCTGCCGCATGGCAAGGCGCTGGATATTATCGAAGCCTCGCCCATTGATGGCTATGATTGCGATCTGAAGGGCACCAACGAATATGCCGATATTGAAGGCTCCGATGTCGTCATCGTCACCGCTGGTGTGCCACGCAAGCCGGGTATGAGCCGCGACGATCTGCTGGGCATTAATCTCAAGGTCATGGAGCAGGTTGGGTCGGGTATTCGCAAATATGCCCCCAATGCCTTTGTCATCTGTATCACCAATCCACTGGATGCCATGGTCTGGGCCTTGCAAAAGACTTCCGGTCTGCCGCGCAACAAGGTTATCGGCATGGCTGGCGTACTTGACAGTGCCCGCTTTCGTCTGTTTCTGGCGCAAGAATTTGATGTCTCCGTTGAGGATGTGACAGCCTTTGTCATGGGCGGGCATGGCGATACCATGGTGCCGCTGGAGCGCTATTCCTCTGTGGCGGGTATTCCGTTGCCGGATCTTGTCAAAATGAACTGGATCACCAAAGAGCGCCTTGCCGAAATCATTCAGCGCGTGCGCGATGGCGGGGCCGAAGTGGTGGGTTTGTTGAAAGAGGGCTCCGCTTATCATGCCCCGGCGACCGCTGCCCTCAATATGGCCGAGAGCTATTTGCGTGACAAGAAGCGTGTGCTGCCCTGCGCCGCTTATCTGAATGGCGAATATGGCGTCAAGGGGGTCTATATTGGTGTACCAGTAGTGATATCTGCCAGGGGCGTTGAGCGTGTTATTGAGGTGCAGCTTGATGCCGCCGAAAAAAATGCGCTGATGAATTCCGTCGCTGCCGTTGAGGGTCTCATTCAGGCCTGCTGGAAAATTGCCCCGCATCTGGCCGGAGTTTAGCTCATGGCACTTGATCGCATTGCGCTGGGATTAGTGATCATTGTCGCCATTGCTTATATAAGTGTGCTGATGATTGGCATCATCGGCCTGTTTCCTTTCGGTCTGCCACTACTGGCGCTTTTTTTGGTCGGGGCCTATCTGTTTTTGCGGGTACTGAGAGAACGGCTGACGAATTCTGAAGATGATTATTATGAGAAAAATATTGATAAATAGGAGTTTTAAATGCTGCTCACAACCACACAGACGCCGGGGCCAGGGATTGAATATGAAACCATAGGCATGGTGGTGGGCAATGTCATTCGGGCCAAGCATATTGGCACTGATATCATCGCCAGTCTGCGCAATATTATCGGCGGTGAGGTCAAGGAATATACCAAGCTGATGGCTGAAGCGCGCGAGCAGGCCAAGGATCGCATGATTGCTCAGGCGCGTGAGGTGGGGGCCGACGCGGTTATTGAAATCCGTTTCACCACAGCTATGGTTATGACAGGCGCTTCCGAGCTGCTGGCCTATGGCACAGCGGTTCGTTTTACCAATAAGGATCAGGCATGAATATCCACGAATATCAGGCCAAGGATTTGATGGCCAGCTACGGTCTGCCAACCGCCAAGGGCATTGTTGCGGTGTCGCCAGAGGTGGCGAGGGCTGCAGCGCAGAAAATCGGCGGCGATTTGTGGGTGGTCAAGGCGCAGGTTCATGCCGGTGGACGTGGCAAGGGCGGCGGCGTCAAGATCGCCAAAAGCCCCGATGAAGTCCGCGAACTTGCTAGCGAGATCATCGGTATGCAGCTTGTTACCCATCAGACCGGGCCGCAAGGCAAAAAAGTCAGCAAAATCTACGTGGAAGAGGGCAGCTCGATTGAGCGCGAGCTTTATCTTTCCCTGCTGGTGGACCGCGCCAGCTCGCGCATCAGTTTTATCGCCTCGACGCAGGGTGGTATGGATATTGAGAAGGTGGCGGTGGATACGCCTGACAAAATCATCTCGATTGATGTCGATCCGGCCAGTGGCATATCGGGGTTTCATGGTCGCCAGATCGCCTTTGCGCTGGGGCTTTCGGGCGAGGCGTTCAAGCAATGCATCAAGCTTGTGGCCGGGCTTTACAAGCTGTTCCTTGAAAAAGATGCTGCGCTCATCGAGATCAATCCGCTGGTGGTGACGGGGGACGGCAATCTGCTGATCCTTGATGCCAAGATGAATTTTGATGATAACGCCCTTTATCGTCACAAGGACATAATGGAACTGCGCGATATTGATGAAGAAGAACCAACCGAAGTTGAGGCCGCCTCGTTTGATCTCAACTATGTCAAGCTCGATGGCAATATTGGCTGCATGGTGAACGGGGCCGGGCTCGCTATGGGGACGATGGACATCATTAAGCTGGAAGGTGCAGCCCCCGCCAATTTTCTCGATGTCGGTGGCGGGGCGACCAAGGAGCAGGTGTTCAACGCCTTCAAAATCATCCTGTCCGATCCCAACGTTGAGGGTATTCTGGTCAATATTTTCGGCGGCATCATGCGCTGCGATATCATCGCCCAAGGCATTGTCGAAGCGGCCAAGGGCATGGACATAAAAGTGCCGCTGGTAGTGCGCCTCGAAGGTACCAATGTCGCGCTCGGCAAACAGATCCTCAAAGATAGCGGCTTGGCGATTATTCCTGCGGATGATTTGGGCGATGCCGCTAAAAAAGTGGTGGCCGCTGTGAAGGCGTAGGAGGTGAGCATCCAGGGCCATTCAATTCTCAGGCAACTCGCTTCGCGAATGGGCTATCGCCCACACCCATTCGGGGAAAGCCTCCCCGAACCCCTGCTTTTTTTACTTTCAGATAGAAAAACGGGAGGTTTGGAGGGTGGCCCGTTTGCGGGGTTCGGGGCTGGCCCCGTCGTGCAGCGAGTTGCGCGAGAATTTAATGGCCCTGGGTTGTCATCCCTCTACATACTTCCCCAAAATTCGGGTTCGCTCTGCAGCACTCTTCTTGTTCTCAAGTCGGGTGTTGGGAACGAAAAAGGCCACGTCACCTAGTTTCTCAAGTGACGTGGCCTAAAATATGGCAGCGATACCGCATCCCGTGCCTATTGCACAGGGTGCTTGTGTTTCTCAACATAAGCCTCGATCTGGGCGGGTGTTGGTTTTTCTTCCGTGATCCATTTCAGCATAGCTTGAAGATATTGTTGACGGGCTTCGTGCAGCGCTATGGGCGCATTGAGATCAGGTGGTGCGACTGAATTTTTCGGAGGCGCGATGACCGACAGAGCAGAGGTTGCCAGCGTTCGGGCGATCGGGTTGCTGGTTGCCGAGGCGAGGCTTTCGCTGACCTTGTTGCCGCTGCCGTTCCATTTGTCGCCAAAGGCCAACAGGGCCCCATACATATATTTTGCGGTTCGCTCCGTCGAGCCACCGGCCAGACTTGCGGTATAAAACATGTAATGGACACGCTTCGAGGGTCTTGATTTTGTTTCGGTAAAATAATCATGAACAACGGCGGCCCGGCGGTATTTGCCGACAAAAGGCGAGCCAAGAGGTGTCCATAACCAGGCAGGGATCGAGGCACCATTGGTGACAGTTCCCGGAGGAACATCCCAGTTTGCGCTCTCCCATTCCTGGCTTTTGGGGGAGACATAGCTAAATTTTTCAATAAGCTGCATATCGACGCCATTATCGACCCATGAGACAACAACCTTGCCTATGAATGTGCCAAATTTACCAGGTTTAACATTGCCGTTTTCTTCTTGGCAGGCCGTTAACAGACCTGGCAGAATAAGCAGACTTAAAAAAAGGAAAGTTTTTGTTCGCATCTTGTCTCACCTCGAAATATCAGTTTTTTTGCAATCAAAGCCCTAGAAAGAAACATGGGGATCAACAGGGCTGATGTCCAGTCTTTATTGTGTATTGTTCATGAGAGGGCCGTTTCATCTCTCTGTAAGCTGAGCATTTTTTTCTTTCGTTGTGCCAAAAAGTTTGTTCATCATGCAGGCCTGAGTTCTCTCCCTTTCTTCTTTTTTGAGGGAGGGGCGTGATGGCCCGGGAAAAACCAGGGAGGGTGGCATTTTTTACCTTAAGGAGAAACTGGTCGTTTGCAAAAGACCTTTTTTCTGTGGTATAATCTTGCGATAACAAGGAGTTGTGTCATGAGTAAAATTATTTTTGTTGC